>NZ_LR778175.1:375000-750000 GCF_902810445.1 Candidatus Nitrosacidococcus tergens
TACCAAAATTCTAGACTAATGCACCTTTCTCTTTAGTATTTTTTATACCTAACAAAACCTTCATTCAAAAAAAGCTATAATAAACCATCTATTCTTATAATCTTTTTATCTTTTATATAGTTAAAATAGCTTTTTTATATTATGTTTCTATTCAAAATAGAAAGCGAATAATGCTAAATAGCAGGCTAACCTATCTTACGAGCTTTAGAAAATTACAGCTTATTGTCATTACCTACGATACAGTTGCTGTTTGCTTAGCTTGGATAGTCAGCTATTTAGCTCGATATAATCTATCTCCCTGGATGGATTGGCAATCTTGTCTAGGCACTTTACCTATCACGATCATTGTTCAAAACATAGTTTTCATTTGGTGTGGGATATATCGAGGGATGTGGCGTTTTACAAGTATCCCTGATGTAATTAATGTTACTCGTGCTATTTGCTATGGTACTTTATCTATTACTCTAGTACTTTTTCTAATTAGTCGACTAAATGGGGTACCTCGAAGTGTACTATTACTCTATCCTCTTTTTTTATTACTCTTTCTTATAGGTCCTCGGCTTACCTATCGAATTTGGAAAGATCGCCGCTTTAATTTCGATACCCATACTAACAACTATAAGCGAGTCTTAGTTTTGGGTGCGGGCCGTGCAGGTCATTTACTAGTTAAAGATATGCTTGATGGAAGTAGTTATTTACCTATTGCTTTTTTAGATGATCAAAGTGATCTGATAGGGAGGCAAGTACGAGGGATTCCTGTTATTGGGACAATAACACAACTTGTTGAAATAGTTTCACAAATCTCCATAGATGTTATTTGTATTGCAATCCCTTCTGCGAGTAGTGCTCAAATGGAGCGAATTATTTCACTTTGCGAGCAAGCAAAAATTCCGTATCAATCTCTACCACGCTTAAGAGAGTTGTTAGATCAATCTAGTGTAAAAGCTCTACGAGAGGTGGCTATTGATGATTTATTAGGGCGAGATGAAATTCCTTTAGATAAAAAAGATATTAAAAAAAATTTTTCAAAAAAATCTTTACTTATCAGTGGTGGAGGTGGATCTATAGGATCAGAGTTATGTATACAACTTGCATCTCTAAACCCTACTGCTCTCATTATTATAGATAATAATGAATATAGACTCTATCGTATTGAATTAGAGCTGATACAAAAATTTCCAAAACTAAATTTATATATTTACCTATGTGACATATATGATAAATCTGGAATACAGAGAATTTTAACCCAACATCAGCCAGATATTATCTTCCATGCAGCTGCGTATAAGCACGTACCTTTGCTTGAGAAGCAAGCACGACAAGCTATGAGAAACAATGTACTCGGTACACAGCAAATTGCAGAAGCTGCTGCCCAAGCAGAATGTAGGACTTTTGTTTTAATTTCTACAGATAAAGCAGTAAATCCTACTAATGTTATGGGGGCAAGCAAGCGGATAACTGAGCTAATCTGCCAAAATCTTAATCGTAATTACCCTAAAACTCGTTTCATTGTCGTTCGTTTTGGCAATGTATTAGGTTCTACTGGAAGTGTTGTTCCTTTATTTCAAAAACAGATTGCATCTGGTGGACCGGTTACTGTAACACACCCTGAAGTAACCCGTTATTTTATGACTATCTCTGAGGCCTGTCATCTAATTACTCAAGCCGCAGTATTAGGCAAGGGAGGTGAAATTTTCGTACTTGATATGGGAAAATCTATTAAAGTTACAGATCTTGCTAAGCAAATGATTCGTCTATCAAATCAAGGACTCAATAGAGAAATAAAAATTACTTATATAGGATTGCGACCTGGAGAGAAATTATATGAGGAATTATTCTATCCCAATGAATCACCCATAATGACTCAGATACCAAAAATCCTATTAGCACGAAGTGACACTATTAATTGGGAGTCCTTAAAAAAAGAATTACTCAAATTAGAAGCTATTTATCAAACTGAAGATGAGCAAAAAATAACAAAAGTATTATATTCTTTTGTCCTAGAATTTCACCCATAATTAAGAGAATAAATAATGAAGCAAACCATTATTACTAAAGCGATATTTCCAGTAGCAGGTTTAGGTACCCGCTTTCTTCCTGCTACTAAAGCAAGTCCAAAAGAAATGTTACCTGTTGTGGATAAGCCTCTTATTCAATATGCTGTAGAGGAAGCGATCGAAGCTGGAATTACTAGCATAATCTTTATTACTGGTCGCAATAAACAATCTATTGCTAATCATTTTGATAAAGCTTATGAACTAGAAACAGAGCTTGAACATCGTAATAAAAGAGAATTACTTACACTGGTACGAAATATTATACCGAGTCACGTCACTTGCGTATATATTCGCCAAGAGGAAGCTTTAGGATTAGGACATGCAGTACTTTGCGCAGCCCCAGTGATTAATGATGAACCTTTTGCGGTAATACTTGCTGACGATCTTATCGATACGGAAAAGGATAAGTGTCTTACCCAAATGGTAAAGCTATATGATAAATACCAAACTAGCCTAATTGGTGTTGAGGAAGTTCCCCTTGATCATACTGATCAATATGGGATTATTCACTCTAGTTTTTCAGAAGGGAGAGTCCATAAAATAGATGCTATTATTGAAAAACCCAAACCGGAACAAGCTCCTTCCTCTCTAGCAGTTGTTGGTCGCTATATCTTAACACCACGTGTTTTACAACTTTTACGTGTTACTTCTTTTGACTCGAGAGGCGAAATACAGCTCACAGATGCAATAGCAACAGTGCTCAATGAGGAAAATGCATTTGCTTATCAATTTAATGGAAAGCGCTATGATTGTGGAAGTAAACTAGGCTACCTTCAAGCTACAGTAGAGCATGCACTTAAACATGCAGATTTAGGAAAGGATTTTAAAGACTATTTACATAACCTCTCTTGTTTTGGGGAAAACAATGAAAATTTTGGTAAGTAATGACGATGGTTATTTATCACTAGGCATTAAAGCACTTGCCGATTCCTTAGCTAGTATTGCAGAAGTTATTGTTATTGCCCCTGATCGGAATCAAAGTGGTGCTAGCCATGCACTGACCTTAAATACTCCTTTACGAGTGAGTATTGGAACAAATAATTTTTATCGAGTAGAGGGTACACCTGCAGATTGTGTCCATCTAGGAGTTACCGGGCTATTAAAAGATCCTCCGGATATGGTAATTTCAGGAATTAATATTGGTGCAAATTTAGGTGACGATGTAATTTATTCAGGGACAGTGGCAGCTGCTATGGAAGGAAGGTTCTTGGGACTACCTTCAATTGCAGTCTCTTTAGTGTCTCCTGAACCAAAGCATTTCGGTACTGCTGCTTGGGTTACTTGTGAACTTGTAAGAAGAATAATAAAAAACCCACTTCCGGCAGATACTATACTTAATGTGAATATACCTGATATACCTAAAGCAGATATTAAAGGATTTAGAGCTACTCGATTGGGGTGCCGACACCAATCAGGTCCTATTATTAGAGATACTGACCCTAGTGGGCATCCTATTTATTGGGTAGGACCCTCTGGAGAAAGCCAGGACTCAGGGTTAGGTACTGATTTTTATGCAATTTCTCAAGGAGAAATCTCTATCACACCTATTCAAGTGGATTTAACCAGCTATAAAATGCTTGATAAATTATCTCAGTGGCTAGCTTAAAAAGCTAACCACTGAGATAATAAGTAGGTATTGTATATACATTATTAATTTGGCTATTGGTAATTTTTGCTTTATATGGGTAATTATTTTTACACTAGCTATTGAATCTTGTAGCTTTATTAAGCCGCCTGCTTATTACACTGTAAAACGTGGAGATACACTCTCTTCAATTGGTAGGAAGTATAATATAGATTACGAGAGTTTATCCCAATGGAACAGTATTAATGCATCTAATACTATTTATACGGGTCAAAAATTACGCCTTGTACCTACTGCAAAAGAGCTAGCAACCCATACTGGTACTTCAAAAAAAATAAAAATAGCCTCTTCTAAAAAGAAAAATATTTCAAACCAATCTCCTCAACCTCTTCAACAATCTTTAACGAGTATTTATTGGCAATGGCCTACGCAAGGTAAAATTATCAAACGCTTCTCTTCTACTATTCCTATTCATAAAGGGATTGATATTCAAGGAAAGTTAGGGCAATCAGTGGTTGCTGCAGCTGATGGGGAAGTAGTATATAGTGGTGTAGGTCCACTTCAATACGGTAATTTAATTATTCTTAAACACAAGGATAATTTCTTGAGTGCTTATGCCCATAATCAAATTCTTACTGTTAAAGAGGGAAGCTTTGTTAGAAAAGGGCAAGAAATTGCTAAACTAGGATCTAGTGGTACAACTAGAGTTAAGCTTCATTTTGAAATCCGCTATAATGATAAAGCAGTAGATCCTTTAAAGTACCTTACTACTCGTTAAATTAACCATTAATTTAAGCCTATCACAGGAGATTTTATGATAGAAAAAGGAATAGTCGTTCAAAGGATTTATGATTATACGGAACGATTAGCATCCTTAAGGGGGTATCTTTAACTTTGAAGAAAAACAAGAACAATTGATAGAGTTGGATAGGGAATTGGCACTTCCAACGATTTGGAATCAGCCTGAACAAGCTCAAAAACTTAATCAAGAGTACTCTAGAATCCAAAGTATTATAAAACCATTAATCAAGTTAGATGAAAAAACCCTTCAAGCTAAGGAGCTCTTTGAGCTCGCTTTAGAAGAAAATGATCAAGATACTGCTCAAGATGTAGTCCTAGAATTAGATGAGATAGAACAACAACTTGCAACATTAGAATTTCGCCGAATGTTTTCTAGAGAAATGGATTATAATTCCACTTTTTTAGATATACAAGCTGGATCTGGAGGTACTGAAGCCCAAGACTGGGCAAATATGCTCCTTAGAATGTATTTACGTTGGGGAGAAAATCATAATTTTGTAACTACAATTACTGAACTCTCTGATGGCGATATAGCAGGCATTAAAAGTGCTACCGTTCACTTTAAAGGGGAATATGCATTTGGTTGGCTTAGAACAGAGACTGGGGTACATCGGCTCGTTCGAAAGTCCCCTTTTGATTCAGGTAATCGTCGCCACACCTCTTTTGCAGCGGCCTTTGTTTATCCTGAGTTAGATGACAAAATAGATATTGAAATTAATCCAGCAGATTTACGCATTGATACCTATCGAGCGAGTGGGGCAGGTGGACAACATGTAAATCGTACTGATTCAGCGGTAAGAATTACCCATATTCCAACTAATATAGTGGCACAATGCCAAAGTGAACGATCTCAACATCAAAATAAAGCTCATGCTATGACTCAACTTAGGGCAAAACTCTATGAGCTAGAAATGCGTAAACGAGAAGCTCAAAAACAAGAAGCTGAGGATGCAAAATCAGATATTGGTTGGGGAAGTCAAATTCGTAGCTACGTATTAGATCAATCCCGTATTAAAGATTTACGTACTCAAATAGAAGTGGGCAATACGCAGGCAGTATTAGATGGGGATTTAGATATTTTTATTGAAGCTAGCCTTAAAAGCGGATTATAAAATTTTTAAAAATAAAAATATGGCAGAACAGGAAGAAAGTACGCTAATTGCTCAAAGAAAAGCAAAGTTAACTGAAATACGTAATCAAGGTAATCCTTTTCCTAATGATTTTAGAAAAAATGCTACCGCAAAAAAATTATATGAAAAATATGGTTCTAAAAATGCCGAAACCCTTGCTGTTGATTCTATTAAAGTAAAAATCGCTGGAAGAATGATGACTCGTAGGGTGATGGGTCAAGCAAGTTTTGCTCATATTCAGGATATGTCTGGAAAAATCCAGATTTATGTTCGAAAAGATAGTTTATCGGAGAATGCCTACCAAGAATTTAAGCAATGGGATCTTGGAGATATTATTGGTGCCGAAGGGATTCTCATGAAAACTAAGAGTGGAGAGCTCTCTATTCGAGTAGAATATCTACAGTTACTTACTAAATCTTTGCGTCCACTACCTGAAAAATTCCACGGATTAACTAATCAAGAAATTCGCTATCGTCAACGCTACTTAGATCTCATTATGAATGAGTCTACTCGGGAAGTATTTCAGCGGCGTAGCCATATTATTAGCTATATTCGTAATTATCTAGCCCATCAGGGATTTCTCGAAGTAGAAACCCCAATGATGCAAATGACTCCAGGGGGGGCACTTGCACGACCTTTTGTAACTTTTCATAATGCTTTAGACTTAGAATTATTTTTACGAATTGCACCAGAGCTTTACCTTAAGCGGCTTGTGGTGGGCGGTTTTGAAAAAGTATTTGAGCTTAATCGCAACTTTCGAAATGAAGGACTCTCTACTCGTCATAATCCAGAATTTACTATGGTGGAATTTTATCAAGCCTATGCCTCTTATGAAGATTTAATGGATTTTACAGAATCCATGCTAAGAGGACTTACCCAAACAGTACTAGGATCTTCTCAAGTGACTTATCAGGGGGAATCTTATGATTTTGGTAACCCCTTTAATCGAATGACTCTAAAAGAATCTATTCTTCATTTTAATTCTCAAATTAACGCAAAAGATTTAGAATCTTTGGAGAGTGCTCAAAAGGTGGCTCGCTCTTTAGATATTCCTATACAAAAAAGCTGTGGACTCGGTAAGGTTCAACTAGAAATATTTGAAAAGACAGTGGAATCTAAACTTAAAGAACCTACTTTTATTACAGCATATCCCACAGAAGTTTCTCCCCTAGCACGGCGAAATAGTACGGATTCTTTTGTTACAGATCGGTTTGAATTTTTTGTGGGGGGTTGGGAAATTGCTAATGGGTTTTCAGAATTAAATGATGCAGAGGATCAAGCTAGTCGTTTTCAGGATCAGCTCAAAGATCGAGAGGCAGGAGATCAAGAAGCCATGCAATTTGATGAGGATTATATTCAAGCATTAGAGTATGGTATGCCCCCTACTGCGGGAGAGGGGATTGGGATTGATCGCTTGGTTATGCTTTTAACTGACTCACCCTCTATTCGAGATGTACTTTTATTCCCCCATATGCGGCGTTCCCAATAATAAGTTTATATAGAGATGAAAGTTACGCTACAGCCTGCTTATGTGCTTCATCAGCATCCTTATCGAGAAACAAGTGCCTTAATTGAAGTTTTTACTGAAGATTACGGGCGAGTAAGCCTTATTGCTAAGGGAATAAAGAGAAAAAGCTCTAAAGTAATAGGATTACTACAGCCTTTTCAACCATTATTAATATCTTGGGTAGGGCGAAGTAATTTAGTTACACTAACTGGAGTAGAAGCTAGTGGTAGCAGTATTCATTTAGTAGGAGAACCACTCATATGTGGTTTTTACCTTAATGAATTATTGCTTCGCTTGCTATCTCATCAAGATTCTTTTAAAACCTTATTTTCAATTTATGCACGCTCTTTACTACAACTTGCATGTTCTGAGCAATACCAGCCAATATTACGATTATTTGAACGAGATTTACTTATTCATTTAGGATATGCTCCCCCATTAGAATATGAAATAGGCACTCATCAACCTATTGAAGCAGATCAATGGTATAGTTATCAGATAGAAAAAGGGCCGAGTAAGTTTAAACCGAGCAGTAGTGGAAATGGAATGAAATTAAAAGGACAAACTTTGCTTTCTCTAGCTTATGGGAAGCTAACTGACTCACAAAGTTTATGGGAAACAAAGCATTTGTTACGATGGCTACTCTCTCCTTATTTGGGAGATAAACCTCTAAGAAGTCGAACCATGTTGATTGCGTTAAGACAATTAACCCATGAACAAACAATAGAACAGTAGTCTATGAGTACTCATTCTATTTTTTTAGGTGTTAATATTGATCATATTGCGACCCTACGCCAAGCAAGAGGAACAAAATACCCTGATCCAATACAAGGAGCAATTGAAGCAGAGCAGGCGGGTGCGGATAGTATTACGCTACATTTACGAGAGGATCGCCGTCATATCCAAGAGCGAGATGTAGCCTTACTGAAAAATATCCTACTTACCAAAATGAATTTAGAGATGGCAATCACAGATGAGATGTTAACGATTGCCGAACAATATCGCCCTGAGGATTGTTGTCTCGTTCCTGAAAGGAGAGAAGAACTTACCACTGAAGGTGGATTAGATGTGATAAGTCAATTATCTCGAGTCACTGAAGCCTGTGCTCGTTTGAAAGAGTCTGGAATTAAAGTCTCTTTATTTATTGATCCTGATTTTAGGCAAATTGAAGCAGCAGCTCAAGCTAAAGCGCCTGTCATTGAAATTCATACTGGGCATTTTGCAGATGCCAAAGGAGAGGAAAACCGTCAACAGGAATTTTTAAAAATTACTCGAGCGATCACTAGAGGATTAGAACTAGGTCTACAGGTGAATGCAGGTCATGGGTTAAATTATCATAATGTTACATCCATTGCAGCAATTCCTAGTGTCATGGAACTGAATATTGGTCATGCCATCATTAGTAAAGCACTGTTTGTCGGAATGAAAAATGCTGTTAGTGAAATGAAAATGCTAATGAGAGCAGCACGCTTATGATTATTGGTATTGGCACTGATATTATACAAATCTCTCGCATTCAATCTCTTCTAGAATGCTATGGGAATCGTTTTGCACAACGAATTTTAACCGAAAGTGAATATAAAGAGTTTTTATTAAAAAAAAAGAGTATGCTCGTTTTCTTGCTAAACGGTTTGCAGCTAAAGAAGCGGCAGTAAAAGCACTAGGTACTGGTTTTAGAAATAATCTATATTTATCCCATATCGAGATAAATCATACAGAGCTAGGTCAACCTCTATTGGCATGGAAAAAAAAAGCAGCAGAGCTAGCCTATGCCCTAAGGATTACAGAATCATTTCTTACCCTTTCGGATGAAAAGGACTATGCAGTTGCATTCGTTATTTTATGTGCTAACAATAAGTAAATCGTTTTTAGGATTACTAGCTTAATAAGCTAAAATCCCTCCTATAAATCCAAAGGAAATAGTTTTATGCACTACCCTTCTATAGATCACTTTATTGGTCATACCCCTTTAGTAAAATTACAAAGGCTATTTGAGGGCACTAATAACAACACTATTTTGCTAAAACTAGAGGGTAATAATCCTGCTGGATCAGTTAAAGATCGCCCAGCAATGAATATGATCCAGCAAGCAAAAAAAAGAGGGGAAATTAAGGGTGGGGATACTTTAATTGAAGCTACTAGCGGGAATACTGGAATAGCTCTTGCAATGGCTGCAGCGATAAAGGGTTATAAGATGATTCTCATCATGCCAGAAAATATGAGTATGGAGCGTCGATCAATCATGAAAGCTTTTGGGGCTGAAATTATTCTAGTATCTCAACAAGAAGGTATGGAAGGAGCTAGGGATCTTGCATTAAAAATGCAAGCAGAAGGAAAAGGAAAATTATTAGATCAGTTTTCTAATGAAGATAACCCGAATGCACATTATTATAGCACAGGTCCTGAAATTTGGGATGCTACGAGAGGGAAAATTACTCATTTTGTAAGTGCTATGGGCACTACAGGAACGATTATGGGTGTTTCTCGCTTTTTAAAGGAAAAAAATTCAGCAATTAGAATTATTGGAGTTCAGCCAATAGAAGGAGCGAGTATTCCTGGGATTCGCCGCTGGCCAGAAGCTTATTTGCCTAGAATTTACAACCCCACCGCAGTTAACGAAATTATTGATATATCTCAACAAGAAGCAGAAGAAACTACTCGACACCTTGCTAACCAAGAAGGAATATTTGCTGGAATCTCTTCAGGAGGTGCTGTTGCAGCGGCACTACGTTTAGCTAAAACGATACACAATGGTACTATTGTGACTGTAGTTTGCGATCGAGGGGATCGCTATCTTTCCACGCCTATTTTTTCCTAGAAAACTCTTCGGTAAATTATATATCTATGAAAGACGCTATAAAAACGATTGTGGGTAGTTACTCAGCAGAAGGGCTAAGGGTAGGTATTGTTGCAGCACAGTTTAATGAATTTATTGTGTCAAGTTTGCTTGACAGTGCTATTGACACCTTACTTCGCCATGGAGGCAATCCTCAGAATATTACGATAGTTAGAGTTCCTGGAGCATTTGAACTTCCATTAGGAGTACAAGCATTGGCTAAACAAGGAGTATTTGATGCAATCGTTGCTTTAGGGGTAGTTATTAGAGGCTCTACTCCCCACTTTGATTACGTAGCAGGGGAATGTAGCAAAGGAATAAGCAAATTATCATTGCAGTATAGCTTACCAATAGGGTTTGGTGTATTGACAGTGGATACTATTGAACAAGCCATTGAGAGGGCAGGGACTAAAGTTGGGAATAAAGGTGCAGATGCAACGATTTCTACTATTGAAATGGTAAGGGTATTACGGCAACTAAACAATGCTTAAAAGAACAAATGCTCGAATTTCTGCAGTACAAAGTCTCTATCAATGGCATCTTACTGAGCAAGACATTAATTTGAGTGAAATTGAATTGTCGGATTTTATTCTTGATCAGAATAAACCTCAAGGCGGCATTGACAAAAATTATGGAGAAAAAATTCTTAAAGGAGTACTCCAAAATAAAAATCGATTAGATGAGCAAATGAAGCCTTTTTTAGATCGATCTATTAATGATCTTGATCCTATTGAATATGCTATTTTAAGGGTAGGAATTTTTGAATTACTTTTTTGTACTGATACTCCTTATCGAGTAGTGCTAAATGAAGCTACTGAATTAGCAAAAATATTGGGTGCAGAAAAAAGCCACCGTTATATTAATGCGGTCTTAGACAAAGTAGCTCACCAACAAAATTTAGCTGAAAAGCAAAAAAATCAACAAAGCAAAAATGAAATATTATTAGTAAATCAGAATAATTCTGATATTACTCCATATACACAAGAGAGTACAGAAAAGTTAGCTCCTAATACTTCCCCCCTACCAACTCCACCAAAGTTTCAAAGAATGCCTCACAATAAGGAAAAAGATTCTTACATTACACCTAATCAAGATTCCTTAGATGAATTTTCTATAATAAAACAATTTTTTACTCGTAATATCTATTTTCGCAGAGATGTAACACTTGGTATCGGAGATGATTGTGCTTTAGTTACTGTACCAGAAAATTATGAGCTAGCATTAACGATAGATACCTTAATAGAAGGTGTACACTTTACTAAGAATACTCACCCTGAAGCATTAGGCCATAAAGCACTCGCTGTAGGATTAAGTGATTTAGCAGCAATGGGGGCAACGCCTGCTTGGGCTACTTTAGCACTAACGATACCTACCCTTAATACTAAATGGCTTACTCAATTTTCTCAGGGAATAAATAATCTTTTGGAAAAATATAAAGTGCAGCTTATTGGGGGAGATACTACTCGAGGAGAAATTTTAACAATTACCTTACAGCTCCACGGGTTTGTTCCTAAAGGAAAAGCATTAAGACGAGATAAAGCTCAAGTAGGAGATAAAGTTTATATAACTGGTACTTTAGGCAATGCAGGGCTTGCACTACAGGCTAGGTTAGGTAAGGTAGTACCTACCCAAGAAGTACTATCTTACATTAATCGCTCTTTAGATTGGCCACAACCTAGAGTTTTAGAGGCGCTTACTTTACGGTCGCTAGCTCATGCTGCGATAGATATTTCAGATGGTCTTATCGCAGATTTGGAACATATTTTAATTGCAAGTAAAGTTGGAGCAACGATCAATGTGGATTCTATTCCTATTTCTGATTTTATCAAAACCACCGTAGGGAATGATGAAGCACTTACGATAGCACTTACTGCTGGCGATGATTATGAGCTTTGTATTATTGCCCCTGATCATGCACCTATAGAGTCTGTGTTATCAGAATTTGATTGCCCATGTACTTTCATTGGTGTTATTGAGGAGAATCAAGGGTTGCATTGCTGTAGAAGTGACGGCACTCTTTTCTCCCCTAAATCTAAGGGTTATCAACATTTTTAATAAAAAGAGCATTTATTATATTTCAATAATTATCTCCAGGCCTTATTGTAAGCACTTCAAATCCATCTCTAGTTACTAAAACAGTATGCTCCCATTGGGCAGAAAGGCTGTGATCTTTTGTCACTACTGTCCAATTATCTGATAGTATTTTTACATGACGTTTACCTACATTTACCATAGGTTCTATGGTAAATATCATTCCTTCTTCTAATCTAAGTTGAGTACCAGGGGTGCCATAATGAAGTACTTGAGGATCCTCATGAAAAAATCGACCAATTCCATGCCCGCAAAACTCTCTTACGATAGAGTAGTTATTATTTTCCGCATGGGTTTGAATTGCATATCCAATATCTCCTAAATAAACACCCGGCTTTATCATTTCTATACCAATGCACATACATTCATAGCTTATTTGTGTAATCCGCTTAGCAATGGTGCTAGGTTCACCTACAAAAAACATTTTACTTGTATCACCGTGGTAACCATCTTTAATAACGGTGACATCAACATTAATAATATCCCCTTTTTTTAGTTGCTTTTTATTGGGAATACCGTGGCACACAACATAATTTACTGAAGTACAAATTGACCTTGGAAATCCATGATAGTTTAGAGGAGCTGGAATCGCTTGTTGCGTATTAGTTATATACTCATGGCAGATGTTATTTAATTCTTCAGTAGTAATTCCTGGTACGATATAAGGGCGAATCATGTATAATACATCGGCAGCGAGGTGACCGGCAATTCGCATTTTTTCAATCTCCTCTGGAGTTTTAATAGTGACTGGCATAGGCATAGAATATGCTGATTTTCCTTGTATTGATTATTCCTTGCAAAGGAAATAATTTTGATAGCTAATAAAAGCTGCATAATATTTTTTTATAGTATAAAATGCAGGCTTTTATCACAAACTAAAATTACACGTATATCGGCACATATCACTAGGGTGCTTCTTAGAAGTCAGTGTATGGGATATACGGAAGAATAACCCAATTTTATAGAGGAATAAAACTATGTCAAATGTAACAATGCGACAAATGCTAGAGGCTGGTGTACATTTTGGGCACCAATCTCGCTATTGGAACCCAAAAATGGCCCCCTACATTTTTGGAAAACGCAATAATATTTATATTATTAACTTAGAGGTAACATTACCTCTTTATATTGAAGCTACGAATTTTCTAGGGCAGCTTGCCTCAAATAGAGGTACTATTCTTTTTGTAGGTACTAAACGTGCAGCTCAAGAGGTTATACAAGAAGAAGCTCAGCGGTGCCGTATGCCTTATATAAATCGTCGATGGCTTGGCGGTATGCTTACTAATTTTCGTACAGTTCGACAATCAATAAAGCGTCTTAATGACTTAGAAGCTATGATTAATGATGGCAGTTTAGATCGCCTTAAGAAAAAAGAAGTGTTAATGAGACATAGAAATAGGGATAAGCTAGAGCGCAGTTTGGGCGGAATTAAAAATATGAATCGTCTTCCTGATGCTTTATTTGTGATAGATGTGGGTCATGAACGTATTGCAGTGAATGAAGCTACTAAGCTAGGGATTCCTGTTATTGCAGTAGTAGATACTAACAATGATCCTAAAAATATAGACTACATTATTCCGGGTAATGATGATGCAATCAGGGCAATTCGTCTTTATGCCCAAGGCGTTGCTGATGCTATTATAGATGGACGTACTGCATCGCTGACTCATAGTGTAAATGAGAGTAAGGATGAATTTGTAGAGTTGAATGACTTCAATGAGGAAGAATCATTTATAGAAGATAAAGATAATGGTACGGCATTATAGATAATATCTATTTTAGATATTTTACCTAAAGTTACTGATTGTAAGTGTTTTAAGAGAGAGTAGAACTATATGGCGGTTACAGCAACACAAGTTAAAGAACTACGTGAACGAACTGGGGCTGGTATGATGGAATGTAAAAAAGCCTTAATAGAAGCCCACGGTGATATTGACGCTGCCATTGAGTGGATGCGAAAACAAGGACTAGCTAAGGCAGATAAAAAGTCAGGCAGAATAGCTGCTGAGGGTATTATCACAATAGAGGTCAGTAGTGATAATCATAAAGCGGTAATCATAGAAGTAAATTCTGAGACTGATTTCGTCGCTAAAAATGATGATTTCTGTCAGTTTGCAGCGAAAACAGCACGGAGAGTTTTAGCTTCTAATCCTAAGACCTTAGATGAATTACTTTCAATGCCCTTAGAAGAAAACAACCAAAGCATTGATGAAGTACGTCAAAATTTAATTGCAAAGATTGGTGAAAATATTAATATACGCCGTTTTTCAGCTGTTGAATCAAAAAATGGATCAGTGGGATACTATGCCCATGGTAATCGAATAGGTGTAATTGTTGCAATGGAAGGAGGCAATAGTAATCTTGCAAAAGATATAGCAATGCATATTGCTGCAAGTAAACCTCAAGCAATCAGTAAAGAGGATATTTCTACGGAAATATTAGATAAAGAGCGGGAAATTATCCTTGCTCAATCAGAAGGGAGTAATAAATCTCCTGAAATTATTGAGAAAATGGTTGAAGGACGGTTACAGAAATTTTTAAATGAAGTAACTTTATTAGGCCAATCCTTTATCAAGGATCCTGATATCAAAGTTGGAAAGCTGCTTAAAAACGCTCAAGCAAATGTTCTACAATTTATACGTCTTGAGGTAGGTGAAGGAGTTGAAAAGAAAGTATGTGATTTTGCCGAAGAAGTGAGGGCGCAAGCTCAGGGGGGGTAAATTACTATGACTCTAGATAAAAGACCAAAATATCGACGTATTTTACTTAAGCTCAGCGGTGAGGCTCTGGTAGGAAAGGGAGAACATGGTATTGATTCTAGAGTTATTCAAGAAATTGCTCAAGAACTATCTACACTAAATAAGGCAAATATTGAAATTGGGCTGGTCATTGGTGGAGGTAATATCTTTCGTGGCGTAGGTTTGGCTACAGCAGGCATTGATCGAGTCACTGCTGATCATATGGGGATGTTAGCTACCGTCATGAATGCGCTTGCTCTGCAAAATTCTCTCGATCAGCTAAATATAGCCTCTCGAGTAATGTCTGCAATCCGTATTAATCAAGTATGTGAAGATTATATTCGTCGTCGGGCAGTACGGCATTTAGAAAAAGGGCGAATTGTGATTTTTGCAGCAGGTACAGGTAACCCTTTTTTTACGACGGATACCGCTGCTAGTCTTAGAGCTATTGAGATTGAAGCAGAACTGTTAGTTAAAGCAACAAAGGTAAATGGTATTTATTCCTCAGATCCATTTACAAATCCTACTGCAAGGTTTTTTCCTCAACTAACTTATGATCAAGTTATTGAGCATAAACTAGGTGTAATGGATGCTACTGCTATTATTATGTGTCGTGATCATACCTTACCAATACGAGTCTTTGATTTTCATAAGACAGGTGATTTACTTCGCATCACCCAAGGAGAAAATATAGGAACCCTAGTTACTAGTGAGTAAGTAATTATGATTAATGAAGTTTGTAAAGATACCACTGATCGAATGGTTAAAAGTATCGACACACTAAAGCTTACTTTTTCTAAACTACGTGCTAATCGAGCACATGCAGGTCTACTAGATCATATTATGGTTTCATACTATGGAGCAGATACACCACTTAATCAAGTAGCTAATATTTCTGTTCAGGATTCAAGGACTCTTTCCGTATCTCCATGGGAAAAACAAATGGTTCCTGCAATTGAAAAAGCAATTATGATCTCTGATCTTGGGCTTAATCCAGTAACTTCTGGTGCAGTGATTAGAATACCTTTACCTCCCCTAACTGAAGAGAGAAGAAGAGATATGGTGCGTATTGTAAAGCAAGAGGCAGAAGCAGCTCGAGTTGCAATACGTAACATTAGGCGTGATAGTAATCATACAATTAAAGAATTAGTTAAAGAGAAAGAAATCAGCGAAGATGATCAGCGACACGCTGAAGAAATCATTCAAAAAATTACTGATAAGTATATTAATGAAGTAGAGCAACTTCTGGTTATAAAAGAGCGAGATCTTATGGAAGTCTAGCCCATTATTTTTTGTGGGATGGAGAATCAAAAAGAACTCGCTAAAGTGCCTCACCATATTGCCATCATTATGGATGGTAATGGGCGTTGGGCAGAGAGCCGAAAACAACCTAGGTTTTATGGTCATAAAGTAGGTGTTGACGCTGCTGAGAAAGTTATTCGTGCTTGTACTAGAATAGGTGTAAAAACACTCACTCTTTTTGCATTTAGTAGCGAAAACTGGCGCCGCCCTTCACAAGAGGTTGATGTGCTGATGGGGTTATTCAAAACGGTACTTGCAAGTAAAATAAATCAGTTTCAGAAACAAGGTATTTGCTTTCGAGCTATTGGGGATCGCAGTAAATTTTCTAAACCCCTACAAGAAGAAATTAATCGTGCAGAAATACTTACCGCAAATAATCAAAAAATCAATTTAATAATAGCTGCAAATTACGGAGGTCGCTGGGATATTACTCAAGCGGCAAAAAAAATCGCAATAAGCGTGAAAACTAATCTAATTTCACCTGATATAATCACTCCTGAATTTTTTTCTAAATATTTGACTACGGAGCAATTTCCAGAACCAGATTTATTTATCCGCACAGGAGGAGAAAAACGAATCAGCAATTTTTTACTCTGGCAGCTAGCTTATACTGAGTTTTATTTTACTGATACCCTATGGCCAGATTTTAATGAATCTGATTTGGTATTAGCAATTGATAATTTTTCTAAGCGAGAGCGCCGATTTGGTCAAACATCAAAACAAATGGAATCTGAACCAACGTGCTTAAGCAAAGAGTAATAACCGCTGTCTTATTAATACCCTTAATGATAGGGGCTATATATTTCCTCTCTACCCAAACACTTGCTTTAGTATTTGCTATCATCGTTATGATGAGTGCTTGGGAGTGGAGCGGGTTAATTAGGATTTGTAAAACAAAAAACCGGTATCTATATATTTCACTTATCTTATGCTCTCTTTTTATAAGCTGGATTACACCGCTGCAGTGGATATTATTAGTTAGTAATATTTGGTGGAGTTTTTGTTTACTTCTATTTATAAAACCTTTTCAAGAGAAAAGTATTTCTTTTCCCATATCTAAGGTATGGGGGTTTATTATTGGGTTATTAATACTTATTCCTGCTTGGCGAGCCATAATATATCTTCACTCCTTACCCACCATCGGTCCAAGTATAGTATTATTTCTTTTTATGCTTATATGGCTAGCCGATAGTGGAGCATATATAGCAGGCAGAAGATTTGGACATACTAAATTAGCGCCAATGCTTAGTCCTGGAAAAACATGGGAAGGAGTCTATGGGGCACTAGTAATATGTAGTTTATATTTAGTGATAAGTACTCAGTTTTTTGATTTTTCTGGGAAAAAATGGTGGTTTTTTCTAGTACTTGGATTAACTACAGTACTGTTTTCTATCGTAGGCGATCTATTAGAGAGTCTCTTTAAACGAATAGGTGCAGTTAAAGATAGCAGTAATCTATTACCTGGTCATGGAGGTATTCTAGATAGGATTGATAGCTTAACCTCAGCGGCACCTATATTTACTTTTGGCTTTTTATTATTGGAGCGGTTAAATGATTGGAGTTAGCATCCTAGGATCAACAGGATCTATTGGTATAAGTACACTTGACGTACTTGCTCGCTATCCTGATCGCTATCGAATTGAGGCACTCTCTGCTAATAATTCTGTTGAAAAGCTTTATCAGCAGTGTCTAAAATTCCGCCCTACAAAAGCAGTTATGGCAAACCCTGATGCAGCTGAGCAATTGCATCGACAATTGACCAAAATAGCTCCAGAAATAGAAGTAGAAGCGGGTAGTCATAAATTAGAAGAAATTGCATCCTCATCTAGAACTCATTATGTTATGGCTGCTATTGTAGGTGCTGCGGGATTATTACCTACTTTAGCTGCAGCTCGGGCTGGAAAGAGGGTATTACTTGCAAATAAAGAATCTCTTGTAATGAGTGGCCAACTCTTTATAAGTGCCATTGAAGAAAATGGTGCTGAATTAATTCCTATTGACAGCGAGCATAATGCTATTTGGCAGTGTATGCCTCAAGGGAATGGTTCTATGAAGCAAAAAGGGATTCGCCGTATCCTGCTTACTGCATCTGGAGGCCCATTTAGAAACAAAAAACTCTCAGATTTAGAGACTGTCACTCCAGATGAGGCTTGTGCTCATCCTAATTGGGATATGGGGCGTAAAATTTCAGTAGACTCAGCATCTATGATGAATAAAGGATTAGAAATTATTGAAGCCCACTGGTTATTTGGTGCTACTGCTGAACAAATTGAAGTGGTTATTCATCCTGAAAGTGTGATTCACTCTATGGTAGATTATATTGATGGATCTGTTTTAGCCCAACTAGGCAATCCAGATATGAGAACCCCTATTGCTAATGGGCTAGCTTGGCCAAATCGTATGGCATCAGGAGTAATGCCTTTGGACCTATTTAAAATAGGTCAACTTACTTTTTATCCCCCAGATTTTAAGCAGTTTCCTTGCCTAGATCTTGCTTATACAGCCCTTAAAAAGGGGGGAACTTGTAGCACAATTTTAAACGCAGCCAATGAAGTTGCAGTACAAGCATTTCTCGAGCATCGTATTCCATTTACCTATATTCCTCGCTTAATCGAATGGGCATTAGGGGAAATAACCTCTACAACAGCTGAATCAATTGATACTATTTTAAAAGGTGATACATTAACGCGTCAGGCAGTTGAAGAACAAATTTATCGGTGGAAATAAATGCTAATTAGTATTGTTGCCTTCATCATTGCAATTGGAGTGCTGGTTACTGTTCATGAATATGGGCATTTTTGGATTGCTCGGCGTTCAGGAGTTAAAGTCATTCGATTTTCTATAGGGTTTGGCTATCCACTATGGCGGCGATACGGATCAGATGGAACTGAATATGTACTAGGTGCAATACCATTGGGTGGCTATGTCAAAATGCTTGATGAGCGTGAAGGAGAAGTACAGCAAAAGGAACTTTCTCGTGCCTTTAATCGTCAAAGCTTAAGTATAAGAAATGGGATTATAGTTGCTGGTCCTGTAGCTAATATACTATTTGCAATAGTAGCTTATTGGTTCGTTTTTATTTTAGGTACTTCGGGTATAAAACCGATTATTGGACATATCTCTACTAATACGCCTGCTGAAAAAGCTGGAATTCAGATGAATGAGGAAATAATTGCTATAGGAAAAAAGTTAACCCCTACTTGGGATATAGTAGCCCATGCACTACTTATTGCCTCTCAGCATAGATCTGAAATTCCTATTACTCTTTCTGGATTAAATGGAGTACATGAATTAAATCTGCCACTTAATCAAATTTCATCAGATCCAGAAAAAGCTGAGAATATACTTAATGAATTAGGGATAATCCCTAAAATTCCATCTATCCCACCTATTATTGGAAAAGTATTCCCTGATGAACCTGCAGCTAAAGCAGGGTTTCAGCCTGAAGATTATATTCTGCAAGCCAATGGAGATCCTATTCACTCTTGGAGTGAGTGGGTTCAATTTATACGTAATCACCCTAATACTATTTTTAATGTTGAGATTGATCGTAAGGGAGAGCACATAGTACTAGGTTTAGAACCTAAATCTGTAGAAGAACAAGGAGAGGTTATAGGCCATATTGGTGTGGCACCTAAACCATTGGGTAAATTACCAGAAGAGCTACAGGCAACTTTAAAATATAATCCTTTAGAAGCGATACCTCAATCACTAGAAAAAACTTGGGAAATTGGGGCTATGACTGCAATGATGTTTGGCAAAATGCTTCTGGGAAAAACATCTACTAAATCTATTAGTGGCCCTATTACTATTGCAAGGTATGCTGGATATAGTGTTCAAATTGGATTTACCTCGTTTTTAAACTTTCTTGCTTTAGTAAGTATCAGTCTTGCCGTGTTAAATTTATTGCCCATACCTGTATTAGATGGGGGGCATTTATTCTATAACTGTATAGAGTTTATCCGTGGTGGAGTACCACTATCGGAGAGTGCACAAATCACAGGACAACAGATAGGCATAATATTTCTAGTTGTTTTAATGGGATTAGCTTTTTATAACGATGTAGCACGGTTATTTTCTTAGTTATTAATTATTAAAATAACTAATAACCAGAATCATTATCACTATTCTTCTAACTATCTCCTTCTAAGGAAATCTCTATAAAATAATAGTTTGTTATATCCCCAAAAAGATAATCCTGTATGGGTGTTACATTAAAAATAAATGGGATAAATTTTGAAGTTTATAAAAGCACAAATTCAGATTGCTATTATAAGCTTAATTTTTGCTACTGCTGTATTTGCAGAGTTCCAGCCATTTACTATTAAAGATATTCGGGTTGAAGGATTACGACAAATTTCAGCAGGCACTGTCTTTAACTATCTTCCCGCTAAAGCAGGAGATACTGTAGATAGCCAAAAAGTAAAAAATATTATTCATGAGCTTTTTAAAACTAGGTTTTTTAAAGATATTCAAGTTGAACGTGAAGGTAGCATTCTAGTAATTATTGTTACTGAACGTCCTGGAATTGCAAGTATTAAATTTACAGGAAATAAAGAGATTAAAGGAGATCAACTAACTAAAGCTCTTCAACAAATAGGATTTGCTGAAGGGCAGGTTTTTGATCGCTCTATTTTAGAGAAAGTAGAATTAGAACTTCAGCGACAATACTTTAGTCGAGGAAAATATGGAGTAAAAATTAAAACTACTGTAACTCCACTGACTCGTAATCGAGTAGGCATTACTATCGATGTTAAAGAAGGGGCTATAGCTAAAATTGGTGGTATTAATATTGTGGGCAATCACGCTTTTAAGGAAAAAACATTACTTAGAACCTTAGAACTTAAGAAATCAAATAAACTCTCTTTTCTTACCCATAATGATCAATACTCTCGCCAAAAACTTGCTGCTGATCTAGAAACTATTCGATCCTATTATTTGGATCGGGGTTATGTTAACTTCACTATTAATTCCACTCAAGTTTCCATTACGCCTGATAAAAAAAGGGTATTTATCGTAGTTAATGTTACAGAAGGAAATCAGTATCAAATCGGTGAGGTAAAATTAGCAGGGAAATTTATATTTCCTCCTGAAGAATTATTTAAAATCTTAACTGTAGCTTCAGGAGATATTTTTTCTCGTAAAGCAGTGTCAGAAAGTACTACTAATATTACAGATTTATTAGGAGATGAAGGATATGCGTTTGCGAATGTAAATGCAATGCCAGAAATTGATGAAGAGAAAAAAATAGTAACACTCACTTTCTTTATTGATCCCGGTAAGCGAGCTTATGTGCGTAGAGTGAATATTTCAGGAAACACTAAAACCCGTGATGAGGTAGTACGTCGTGAGATACGGCAACAAGAGGGAGGGTGGATTTCCACAGAACTTATACATCGCTCTAAAGAGCGCGTTCAACGTTTAGGTTATTTTAAAGATGTAAATGTAGAGACAGTCCCGGTACCAGGAACAACAGATCAAGTAGATGTAAATTTTAGTGTAGAGGAACATCCTTCTGGATCTCTTTCAGCAGGTATAGGCTATTCCCAGTCTCAAGGATTAATTTTTAATACGAGTATTGCTCAGCAAAACTTCTTAGGTAGTGGTAAATATGTCAACTTAGGGTTTAATAATAGTTATATAAATACTATTTATAGCTTTGGCTACACTAATCCTTATTTTACTGAAGATGGTATTAGTCGGGGATTCAATGCTTACTATCGCTCTACTAACCCATTATTTGGCAATATAGCTAGCTATACTAGTAAAAACTATGGAGCAGATCTAACTTTTACGATTCCTATTAATGAATTAGATAGTATTAATTTAGGTGCAGGTTATCAAAATGTAAAGCTTAGTCTCACTGATACATCCCCTACTCAATATGAGCAATTTGTTCAAAGTGAAGGTAGTCGTTTTGATATTTTTAGTGTGAATTTTGGTTGGGCTCATGATGGAAGAGATAATGCTATTTTCCCTACTCGAGGAGGGTATCAAAACGTTTTTGGTAAGGTTGCAGTACCTATTGGTAGTTTACATTTTTATGAATTTGGCTATAAACAGAGTTGGTATCAACCTTTATCTAAAACTAAACCAATTACTTTAATGCTTAGAGCAGATATTGCATATGGAGGTGTTTATGGAGGGACTCATATATATCCATTTTTTGAAAATTTTTACGCAGGTGGTATTAATAGTGTGCGTGGATTTAGACCTAATACACTTGGTCCTAAAACAAGTGATGGGCTTGCTTTAGGAGGAAATTTTCAACTTATTGGAAACGCTGAGGTATTTTTCCCAGTGCCATTTCTTGATGAGAATAAACTTGGTAAATCTTTGCGAATGAGTGTATTTGCTGATACAGGCAATGTATATGCACAAGGACAGGCTGTAAACCTAAGCACATTACGCTACTCTGCAGGAGTTGCTGCAACGTGGCTCTCTCCTTTTGGTACACTAAGATTCAGCCTTGCTAAAGCGCTGCGTACTCAACCTGGGGATTTTCCTCAAGTATTTCAATTTTCTATGGGAACTCAATTCTAAAATGCCCTATCATACTTTTTCTAACTCTATTAAAGTATAATGATCTCATTTTTTCTGTTAACTTTTTACTAGAATAGTATGGAGTGTGTTCATGATAAAATCTAAGCTATTTAACATGAGGATACTTATAAGTATTTTCCTCATGGCAAGTAGCATTTCAGTTTCTGCTGAAATGAAAATAGGTGCGGTTAATGCAGTTAAATTATTAGATGAAGCACCACAAAAAGAAGCTGCTTTAGGCAGATTAAAAAAGGAATTTGAAGCACGCAATAGACAGCTTGTTGCTCAACAGCGAGAAACTCAAAAGCTAGAGGAAAAATATAATCGGGATGCTGCTATTATGAGCGAATCTGATAGAGAAAAGCTCAAACGAGAAGTAATGGATAAAACTCGAGATCTTAAGCGTAGCCAAGATACTTTTGAAGAGGATTACAATATTCGTCGTAATGAGGAATTCAGAAAGCTACAGGAAGATATTGCAAAAGCCGTCGTAGATCTGGCTAAAAAAAATAAATACGATCTTGTACTTTATGAAGGTGTAATTTATACCAGCCCTGCAGTAGATATTACTGATGATGTACTAAAGCTTATGAAAGCACAATTTAAGAAATAATAGCTTTTCAATTGCTAGAGTACTTGCCAAATAGAAATATTATTAAGCTCGATTTACATTTTACGTCGCTGCATAGACACTATTTATTACTAAATAAGTAGTTTATTGAGACTTACGAGATCTAATTTAAAAACTACTCATTTTCGATCTTTTTAGACTCTATTTTATTCTAGTACTGAACTATAAGGGTTTTATCATTGGATACATTAAATATACAGGACATACTTAGACACCTACCTCATAGATATCCTTTTCTTCTTATAGATAAGGTCATAGAGTATGTTCCAGGGCGATCTTTACTTGCTATTAAAAACGTTACTTACAATGAACCCTACTTTCAAGGTCACTTTCCCGATTTACCTATTATGCCAGGAGTATTAATCTTGGAAGCACTGGCCCAAGCTACTGGGATACTCGCTTTTAAAACTACAGAAACACTGCCTACGAGTAATGCCATTTATTACCTTGCAGGTATAGATAATGCTCGATTTAAACATCCTGTAGTGCCAGGGGATCAAATATTATTAAAAGTAGTTTTAACTAGAAATATTCGCCGCTTATGGAAATTCGAAGGTGAGGTGACTGTAGATGGAAAATTAGTAGCATCAGCAGATGTTATGTGTTCCTATAAGGAAATTTCTTAGTGATCGATCCAAAGGCAGTTATTGATCCTAGTGCTAAACTACACGAAACTGTAACGATTGGTCCATATTCAGTGATTGGAGAGAAGGTACGGATCGGTGCTAAAACTTGGATTGGACCTCATGTGGTTATTCAAGGTCCTACCTCTATTGGGGAAGGAAACAAGATATATCAATTTTCATCTATCGGAGATATACCGCAAGACAAAAAATATCATGGTGAAGAGACGCTACTGGAAATTGGAAATGGTAATATAATCAGAGAATATACTACCATTAATCGAGGTACTGTACAGGGTGGCGGAGTAACACGTATTGGAAATAATAACTGGATTATGGCTTATACGCACATCGCCCATGATTGCCTTATTGGAAACTATACTACCTTTGCTAATAATGCTTCATTAGCTGGACATGTAATTGTGGAGGACTATGCAACCCTAGGAGGATATGCTCTTGTCTCTCAGTTTTGCAGTATTGGAACTTATAGCTTTTGTTCCATCGCAAGTGTTGTGCATAAAGATGTACCTCCCTATGTATTAGTTGCCGGTCATATGGCAAAACCAGTAGGAATTAATCTTATTGGATTAAGACGTGCTGCATTCCAAGAAGATACAATAAGGAATTTACGTAACGCTTATAGGCTGCTTTATCGTCAAGGACTTCGTTTTGAAGATTCTATTCAAGAAATAAAACAACTTGCAGAACAAAGTCTAGAGGTACAAATTTTCTTAGATTTTCTGATAAAACCCTATCGCAGCATTATTCGTTAAGAATTGAAGGATATAGATATGGATTCAAATATTAGCCTATCAGATCAAGAAAACAGCGAAGTAATAAAAAAATGGTGGCGAGAGAATTACCGCATTATATTAATTGGTATTCTAGTAAGCTCAATTACTTTTTTAGCTGCACGTAGCTGGATTATACATAGATATAGTAGATCTATTGAAGCTTCAACCCTCTATCAATTAGTCGTTAATACAGTAGCAGCTCCGCAAAATGATGCTGAAATTTATAATAGTGCACGACGAATTAAAGAAAGTTATAGTGATACTCCTTATGGGTTATTTAGTGCACTTATCCTGGCTAAGGAAGATGAGAAACAAGGAGATTTAAAAACTGCACTCTCTCATTTAGAATGGGCGTTAAAACACACTAAAGAAAAGGATTCTGAATTTAGAGAAATTATTTATCTACGAATTGCTAGATTACTGCTAGCAGATAACCAATTGGATAATGCATTAAATGCCCTAGAAAATATCAACTCGAAAAATCTTACAGCTAGTTATGCTGAAGAAATTCGTGGTGATATTTATTTAAAACTAGGAAAAATTAAAGAAGCTAAAGAAGCTTATCAAGAGGGATTACAAAATCTAAAGCTAGAAACACAACACCAGCAGATAATTAAACTAAAGTTAAAAGATATAGAACAATCTTAAAGAAGGTAGTATCTATAATTTTTCATTCTGAAGTGAAAGCGCATTATTACTTGCTATAAGTTTATAGTATTTAGCCCTTAAATTGAACTTTATTCTCGCCTATTTGATTTTAGAATCTCTATATATAAACTATTCCCAAAAAAAGCTACTCGCTCTTAGCTTACTTTTCCTAGGCTTTATGACTGGTTGCTCTGCAATTCGTCAATATCTCCCGGAAAAGGATTACAGCGATCCTCCTATGGAGTTAGAAGAATTTACTCCTAAAATAAAAACCAAAATACTTTGGTCTACAAGAATCGGTAAAGGAACTAAAAATCATTACTTGCGTCTTTCTCCCTTTATTATAGATGATCAAATTATTGCAGTAGATTACAGTGGTCAAGTCAGTGCTTTTGATGGTATTTCTGGAAAACGCCAATGGGAAACTAAATTAAATTTACCTCTTACTGCTGCAGGAGGGGGTGAACACCTAATTATAGTAGGTACAGAAAACGCTGAAGTAGTTGCATTAGATGCTGAAAAGGGTAATACCCTTTGGAAGACGGCAGTGTCTAGTGAAATACTTTCAGCTCCGAGCATTAAGGAAGGAATAGTAGTAGTCAGAGCAGTAGATGGGCAAATTTACGGGCTTAATGCGGAAGATGGATCACGTTTATGGGTTTACCAATATAGTATACCCTCTTTAACCCTTCGAGGAACAGCAGTACCTGTTATCGATAATGATAAAGTTATTATTGGTTTACCTGGTGGAAAGCTGATCGCACTTTCTTTAGATGATGGTCAGCTATTATGGGAGAGAGGTATTGTGATTCCTCGAGGTAGAACTGAGCTTGACCGTCTCGCCGATATTAATGCTACTCCAGTATTATATGCGGGTTATGCGTATACTGTTACTTATAATGGAAAAATAGCAGCAGTATGGCTGACTAATGGGGATGTTTTATGGGCACGAGAAATGTCTTCCTATGCAGGTATTAATATAGATGGTAGCAATCTATATGTGACAGATATAGACAACTATGTTTGGGCTCTAGATAGTCGTACTGGTGCCTCCCTTTGGCGGCAGTCCAAACTATTAAGGAGGAGGCTAACTGCTCCCATCAGCTATGATGGCTACGTGGTTGTAGGGGATTATGAAGGCTATCTTCATTGGATGTCAAAAGACGATGGTCACTTCATTACTCGATTACGAGTAAAAAAGGCAGGAATTATTAATGCTCCTTTAGTTGTAGAGAATAGAATTTATGTGACTAATGAAAAAGGAATTTTAAGTGCAGTACAAATCATAGAAGATTAACTCTTATTTATCTACTTAATATGACAACAACAATTGCTTTAGTAGGTCGTCCTAATGTAGGGAAATCTACTTTATTTAATTATTTAACTCGAAGTCGTGATGCTTTAGTAGTAGATCAACCTGGTGTGACTCGAGACAGGAAATATGGTATCGCACGCTATAAAACCCAATCATTTTTAATCATTGATACTGGAGGAGTAACAGATCAGATCTCTGGGATCTCAGAATTAATGAACAAGCAAGTAAAGCTTGCTATTACAGAAGCAAACATTATATTGTTCATCGTCGATGGTAGTGAGGGATTATCGTCATTGGATGAAATGATTGCAGATCAGCTTCGTTATAGCCAAAAACTCATTAAGTTAGTTGTTAATAAAGTAGAAAGGAAAAATCAGCAACCTATAGTAACTGATTTTTACCAGTTGGGATTGGGAGATCCTGTAATAATTTCAGCTAGGCAAAGATTAGGTATTGATGTATTGATAGATTCTCTTCCCATCGATCAGGAGGAAGAGGAAAATGAATCTATCCCTACCAAAGGAATACAGTTTGCTATTTTGGGTCGGCCTAATGTAGGGAAATCTACCTTAGTAAATCGCTTGTTAGGTGAAGAACGTATGATTACTTTTGATGAACCCGGTACGACAAGAGATAGTATTGCCGTTTCTTTTATTAGAAATAATCAACGCTATACTTTAATAGATACGGCAGGGATTCGTCGTCGCTCAAAAATATTTGATGTCCTTGAAAAATTCAGTGTTGTAAAAGCAATAGAAACTATAAAAATAGCTCAAGTAGCTATTTTAGTAATAGATGCTTGTGATAGTCTAGTAGAGCAAGATCTCCATCTAGCAGGGCTAATTCTTGAAAGTGGTAAAGCAGTAATCATTGCTGTAAATAAGTGGGATAAAGCTTCAGACTATCAACAACAGAGACTAAAAGCTAATTTAAATAGGCGATTACCTTTTCTTGATTTTGCTAGAGTTCATTTTATTTCCGCACTTCATGGTAAAGGAGTAGATCAGCTTTTTCCTTCTATCGATGAATCTTATCAAGCTGCAAGCTGCCACCTGTCTACTGGTGCACTTAATCAAGCTCTAGCAGCTGCTACAGCAGCTCATCCTTTGCCTTTAATTAGAGGGCGGCAAATTAAATTACGCTACGCTCATCAGGGAGGAGAAAACCCTCCTAAAATAATCATTCATGGTAATCAAACTGAATCGATGCCAGATCACTATAAGCGCTACTTAATAAGGTATTTTCGAGATCAGTTTTCTCTAGTAGGAACACCTATCAAACTAGAATTTAAAACTACACAAAATCCCTATAAAGATCGAGTAAATATACTGACTCAACATCAGTTAAAAAAACGCAAACGGATAATTAAAGATAGAAAATCTAATTACTAGATGGGGCTTAATCTATCAATTTTTGCATAGGCAGAATGATTGTGGATAGATTCAATATTTTCCACCTCTACCGTATAAGCAGAAATCTTCTCATGTAAATTAAATTGAGCGGCAATATCTCGCACAATATCTTCTACAAATTTAGGATTATTATAAGCTCGTTCAGTAATATACTTTTCATCTGACCGTTTTAATAAACTATAGATTTCACAAGAAGCTTCTTGTTCAACTATCTCAACAATATCTTCAATCCAAAACGGTTCTTTTATCTGTACTTGTACTGTCACGTAAGATCGCTGATTATGAGCACCATAGTCTGAAATTTCTTTCGAACAAGGACAAAGGCTAGTTATTGGTATCACTACTTTAACTATAGTACGCTCTTGATCTGGGTAGGACTCCCCAATAAGAGAAACCTGATAGTCTAATAAGCTTTGTTGTGTAGAAATAGGCGATTGTTTATTGATAAAGTAGGGGAATTCCATTTCTATATAACCAGAATCGGCTTGAAGATGTTTTTTCATCTCCTGAGGCATATTCTGAAAAGAATTAAGGGTAATTGGATCCTGATATTGATTAAGCACCGTTACAAAACGAGACATATGTGCTCCCTTTAAGTGTTGAGCTAACCCCACATACATATTCACTTGAGCAACTGTATGCTGTATTTCACCACTACGGTTTTTAACTTGTAAAGGATAGCGAATGTCTTTAATGCCCACTTGATGGATAGTAATATTTCTTTTATCTAACTCAGAGTGGATGTCCTTAACAATAGATTGATTTTTATTCATGATCCTTATTTTTAAGGCTCTTCAGTATAGCGAACACAAGCCCGATCAGTTTCCCACAACGTGATACTGCTCACCCATATATGTTCACTATTGATCTGTGTTCCTAGTCGATGATAAAAAAATGCAGCTATGTTTTCTGCAGTTGGATTAATTTCATTAAAGGGAGGAATTTCATTGAGATACTGATGATCTAATTCAGCACATAAGGTGCGTGCGTAATGCTTAATTTCTTTAAAATCAATTGCAATTCCTAAGGAATTAAGCATTTTAGCAGTCACTTCTATCTCTAATTTCCAATTATGACCATGCATTCTCTGGCATGCTCCAGGGTAGCCTCTTAAGGTATGAGCGGAGGAAAAATCAGTAATAACTTTAAGAATATAAGTTGCTGCCATTAATAAATGCTATACAGCATGATTAGTAGTTACGGGTAACAATAAAACGAGCAAGCCACTCTAAGTACTCAGTAGTGCCATCAATAGATTTTAGAATTTCCGTTGCCTCATGGAGCAATATCTGTGCTTTTTGTTTTGCTTGATCAAGCCCAAGTAATGCAGGATAAGTGGGTTTATCCTTGACCATATCTGATCCTTGAGGTTTCCCTAATGTATCTGTATCACTTTCCACATCTAATACATCATCTTGAATTTGAAAAGCAAGTCCAATGCGGAGTGCAAATTGATCCAATTTCTCTAAAGTAGATGTATCAATTTTAGGATAACACCATGCACCTAGCAATACACTTGCACGAATTAGAGCACCGGTTTTTAAAGTATGAATAGTCTCTAATTCTGAAAGAGTAAGTTGTTTACCTACCGATTCTAGATCAACGGCTTGCCCTCCTGCCATGCCTAGCGATCCTGAAGCAATGGAAAGCAATTCGATCATTCGAATCTGATGATCTGAGGGTACTGCCAAGCTTGGATTGGCTAAGACTTGAAAAGCAAGTGTTTGTAGAGAATCTCCTACTAACAAAGCAGTAGCTTCGTCAAACATTTTATGGCATGTAGGCCGACCGCGGCGAAGATCATCATTGTCCATGCTAGGTAAATCATCATGAACTAAAGAATAGGTATGAATTAGCTCTACTGCACAAGCAGGAGTATCTAAAATTTCATCAGGTGCTCCAAAGATAGCTCCTGCACTATAGACTAGTAAAGGGCGAATTTTTTTCCCTTTCCCTAGAACCGCATAGCGTATAGCTTCATGAAGTCGATTTGGTAAAATTTCAATTGAAGGTAAAATTTGATCTAGAGCTTGAGCAGATCGTTCTTGGAATACCCCCATTTTTTCTTTAATATGTTGCATATTATCCTTCCCTTGGAAAATCCACGATATAATATTTTCCTTGTTTTTCTTGTAAGATCTGCACCTTTTGCTCTGTATTATAGGGTTTTTCTTGGCAAAATCGAGATAATTTTATTCTTTGTCCATATAGTTTTATGGATTTGCCTAAGCAATTTTTTTCTTGTTCCATTTGAGGGGCAATAGATTCAAGCTCTTGTAGTGCAGATTCAAAATTTAATTTATTTTCTTTAGCTGGCATTTAATGTTTCACTATTAAAGGGTAGAGCATATTACCTAAATGCTGGGACTAGCTAAAAAACCTGAAATATAGCATATTTTAAGCATAGAAACTACTCACAACTATGGCTAAGATTATTAGAGGATTACATAACATTAAAGCTGCTCACTTAGGTAGTGTAGCAACTATTGGTAATTTTGATGGGGTTCATTTAGGACATCAGGCAATTGTAAAGCAGCTTGCAATGCAAGCAAAGTTACGCCGTGTCCCCTCTATGATTATAACCTTTGAGCCCCCTCCTGGTAATTTCTTAAATCTTCAACGAGCACCTGCAAGGATTACTTCTTTTAGAGATAAAGTACAAGTATTAAAAAACCTTCCAATAGATTGGCTACTTGTACTTCACTTTAATCATCAATTAGCTACCATAAATGCCCAAGCATTTGTACATGAAATTATTATAGAAAAACTCAAAGTATGTTATTTAGCTGTAGGTCAAGATTTTCGCTTTGGTTATCAACGTCAAGGAGATCTAAATTTATTAGAAAAACTAGGAAGACGCTATCGTTTTGATGTAATCTGTACACCTACCCTTACTGTAGATAATCAGCGCGTAAGTAGTACTCAGATTCGTCAAGCCCTTGCAAAAGCAGATCTAGAGAAAGTAAAAAAATTCTTAGGTCGTATTTATCAAATTAGTGGACGAGTAAGACATGGCCAACAACTAGGCAGAACTCTAGGATGTCCAACTGCAAATATTGCACTTCCTCAGGGTAATCCACCACTTAAGGGGGTATTTACAGTGATAGTCACTGGATTAAGTAAATATCCTTTACCAGCAATAGCCAATATTGGTATTCGACCTACTATTAATGATTCTCAACCTCTATTAGAAGTGCATATTTTTGATTTTGATCAAAATATTTATGGACAGTATATTCAAATCACTTTCCTTCAACAAATTAGAGAAGAGGTAAAATTTTGTTCTTTAGCTGAATTACAGGTGCAGATTAATAAGGATTGTGAGGCAGCAAAAAGGCTATTTCTACTCTATAACGTGAAATTTTAAAAGCTATGTTTCTATCAATACTTGTTTACAATATTTTTAGGAGCTCTCATTAAAAAATTCTGTATATTATCTGCTACTTGATAAATTAAATTTTGTCGTGCCTCTCTACTATTCCAAGCCACATGGGGGGTTAGAATTAAATTAGGAATATCTGGAGCAAGCAATGGATGATTATCTTTAGGTGGTTCTTGACTAAGCACGTCAATCCCTGCACCACCTAATTTCCCATTTCGCAACGCATGAACTAAGGCTGCTTCATCTACAATACCCCCTCGAGCAGTATTAATGAGTAAAGCATTAGATCGCATCAACCCTAAGGTTTCTTTGTTAATTAATCCTTGTGTATCTGGAGTTAAGGGACAATGTAGGCTTAATATATCCACTTGAGGAAGGAGATTTTTTAAGGGGATTCGATCACGTTGAACTGGACTATTAGCTCGTTGAGCAATAAGGATATTCATACCAAAAGCTTGTGCAACTCGAGCTACCGATTTACCAAGCTCCCCATAACCTATAATACCTAAAGTTTTTCCTTTCAATTCTCGACACGGAAAATCAAGCAAGGTAAAGTGAGGGCTTTTTTGCCACGCACCATGAACTACAGCTTGAATAAGGGGATTTAATCGCTTAGTTAAAGCTAAAATTAAAGTAAATACATGCTCGGTAACTGATGCAGTACAATAATTGGGTACATTGCATACTGGAATACCAAGATTATAAGCTGTTTCTAATGCAATATTATTAGTACCTGTTGCAGCAATACAAATCAATTTTAAATGCTTTGCCTGAGAGAGAATAAAATCAGTTAAAACAACTTTATTAGTAATTACAACATCTGCGTGTTTTATCCTATCAATCACCTCTTTATCAGAGGCAGTGATAGGGTAGTATGACCATTGAGAAAGCACATTTTCTAATGGGGAAAAATCAATATCCTCTGGATGCACAGTAGCTTGATCTAAGAATACACCAATCATAAAAAAATCCCTAATTCCTTAATATAAGAAGAACATTTTTTATTCTGTAGGAACCTTATGTATCTTACGTTAAGATAGGGATTAAGAAAATTTTTAAGTAGAGGTTTCTCATTAGTGACTAAAAAGCGTATCTATAAAATCAAATTTATCAGCCAAGGTAAGCTTTATGAATTATTTGCTCGTGAAGTATCTCAAAGTTCTATATATGGATTTATAGAAATAGGAGAGATTATCTTTGGAGAAAAATCTGTCCTGGTTGTAGATCCTACCGAGGAGCACTTAAAATCTGAATTTTCAGGAGTAAATCGTACTTATATCCCCATGCATACTATTGTGCGGGTAGATGAGGTGGAAAAAGGAGGTATAAATAAAATTACCGAGGTTTCTTTATCAGAGGGTAATGTAGCCATGTTTCCTTCTCCAATTCACACCCCTGGAAAAACTAAAAAATAATTTTTATTTTCTAAAAATTTTATATCTTAATTTTCCAAAATCTTATATAAAAATATAGCTTTAATTATATTTTTATAGGATCCATCCTTGTTTCTACATACTTAGCTTTTTTGCGACTCATAACGCTATGAGTTAGACTGAAAAAGAGTAAGTAAATAAATAGTTATATAGGGAGGGTTATATGCTTGGTCTAAATACGGCTGATTTACCGGATAACCAAGCCAGTAGGAAAGATGGAAATGAAAGAATAATATCTCATTACTCAAAAGTACGTCAGCTGAGTGAATCGCTCTGCCAACCTCTAGAAATTGAGGATTATATTATTCAAACCATGCCAGATGTTAGTCCACCGAAGTGGCATTTGGCCCACACTAGTTGGTTTTTTGAGCAGTTTATTTTAATTCCCTATCTTAAAGGTTACCAGCCTTTTCATTCTAGTTATCACTATCTTTTTAATTCTTACTATGAGACTGCTGGTCAAATGTGGTCACGACCTAAACGGGGGTTATTATCTCGCCCTACAGTGGCTGAGATTTATGAATATCGCCACTATGTAGATGAGAAGATAAAATTCTTGGAAGAGAGCATGGGTAGTGCTCCTCAATGGGAAACAGAAATTACTCCCTTAATAGAATTAGGTACTCATCATGAACAACAGCACCAAGAGTTATTACTCACTGATATAAAACATATTTTTGCTAATAATCCTTTACGCCCTGCTTATCGAACTGATAGTAATTCTGTTGAGATTAAACAAACAACCATACAGCAGACACTCCAATGGCACTCCTATGAAGGAGGGTTATATACGGTAGGTCATGAAGGTGACGGTTTTTATTATGACAACGAAAAGCCAAACCACCAAATGTACTTACAACCTTTTCGTTTTGCTTCAACACTTGTTACTAATGGGGATTACTTAGCTTTTATTGAAGCAGGGGGGTATAAACAACCTCAACATTGGCTTTCTGATGGTTGGCGTATTATTAAAGAGCAGAGGTGGCAATCCCCTTTATATTGGGAACAAAAGGAAGATAATAGCTGGTGGCATATGACTTTAATCGGGCTACAGCCTATTTCACTAGATGATCCAGTATGCCATGTAAGTTACTACGAAGCCGATGCTTATGCTCGGTGGGCAAAACATCGATTACCTACAGAAATAGAATGGGAAGTAGTTGCAAAAACATTACCTTGCCAAGGCAACTTTTTAGATTCCGGTTTTTTATACCCTATTTCCTCTCCGAAAAATCTTCAGGAGCCTAATCAAATGTTTGGCGATGTGTGGGAGTGGACAAGTAGTCCTTATAGTTCTTACCCCGGGTATCGACCTCCAGCTGGAGCTATAGGCGAATATAACGGTAAGTTTATGTGCAATCAAATGGTATTACGAGGTGGATCCTGTATCAGTTCTAAGAATCATTTACGTGCTTCTTATCGTAATTTTTTTCCTCCTGATGCCCGCTGGCAATTTACAGGATTTAGATTGGCGGAGGATAGATGAGTTATACCACAGTTTCTAAAAGAGATTCTAATAAACCAGTTCTTCATGATTATCATCCAGCCCCAGCACGATTTCAAGAAGACATATTAGTTGGGCTTAGAAAACCCCAACGGCAAATTCCACCTAAATATTTCTATGATGAAGTAGGATCACAGCTTTTTGATGTAATCTGCCAATTGCCTGAATACTACCCAACTCGTACTGAAATTGAATTACTTGAAAAATATGGAGAGGAGATAGCCCAATGCATGGGAGTAAACGACATATTAGTAGAATTTGGTAGCGGTAGTAGTCTAAAAATTAGACTGTTATTAGATAACCTACAACCTGATGCTTATCTTCCTATTGATATCTCTAAAGCTCACTTATTTAAATCAGCAAAAATTTTAGCTAAAGATTATCCACAAGTAGCTATCCACGCCATCTGTGCGGACTATACTCATCCTCTTATACTTCCTAAAAATTTTAAAGAAGGTGTAAAATCTGGTTTTTTTCCAGGATCAAGCATCGGTAACTTTGAACCTAAAGAAGCACTCCAATTTCTAAAACAAATTGCACTTTTGTTAGGTAAAGGAAGTGGATTACTTATTGGGGTAGATTTAAAAAAAGACGCTGATATATTAAATGCAGCCTATAATGATTCTCAGGGTATTACCGCTGCTTTTAACTTAAATCTCTTAAAGAGGATTAATCGAGAGCTTCAAGGGAATTTTGACTTAGATAGTTTTAAACACAATGCTTTTTATAATGATTCTAAGGGACGGGTAGAAATGCACTTAGTGAGTCAAAAAAAACAAACAGTTTCCATAGGTGAATATATTTTTGAATTTCAAGCTGGAGAAACAATGCATACAGAGAGTTCCTATAAATATAGCGTTGATGATTTTCAAAAACTGGCACAAGCTGCAGGATTTTACCCAAAGCAAGTGTGGGTTGGTGAAGAAGCATTATTCAGCGTCCATTATTTATGTCTTTAAAATTAAAATATAAAAATTACTATTATTTAAATCTAAAAAATCAATTAAGATAGTATCTTTACAAAAGATTACAATAGGATAACCATGTACCATAAAGAAATGGATATTGCAGGCTATGATGATGAACTAAGTGCAGCTCTTGTTGGAGAATTAAGACGTCAAGAAGAACACCTTGAATTAATCGCTTCCGAAAACTATGTCAGCCCTCGAGTACTTGAAGCACAAGGTTCTGTACTCACTAATAAATATGCTGAAGGCTACCCAGGCAAACGATACTATGGCGGCTGTGAATATATAGATGTGGTAGAGCAACTAGCTATTGATCGGGCTAAAGAGCTCTTTGGTGCAGATTATGCGAATGTCCAACCCCACTCTGGATCTCAAGCTAATGCTGAGGCGATGCTCGCTTTGCTTGCACCTCATGATACTATTATGGGGTTAAGCCTTGCCCATGGTGGGCATTTAACCCATGGAGCAAAAGTAAATTTTTCTGGAAAAATATTTCATGCAGTTCAATTTGGGGTTAATCCAGAAACTGGATTAATTGATTATGATGAAGTAGCAGAACTAGCAAAAACCCATCGCCCTAAAATGATTATTGCTGGATTTACTGCTTATTCTCGAGTAGTTAATTGGGTGCGTTTTAGGGAAATTGCCGATTCTATAGGGGCTTACCTCCTTGCTGATATTGCTCACACTTCTGGAATGATTGCAGCTGGAATTTATCCTAATCCTGTGCAAATTGCAGATATTACTACAAGTACTACCCATAAAACCCTGCGAGGTCCCAGATCTGGATTAATTCTCGCAAAAGCTAATCCTGAAATTGAGAAAAAACTAAACTCTATGGTGTTTCCAGGAATGCAAGGCGGTCCTTTAATGCATATTATTGCAGCTAAGGCAGTTGCATTTAAAGAGGCTATGAGCCCAGAATTTGTGGATTATCAGCATCAAGTAGTACGCAACGCTCATATTATGGCAAAAACTGTACAGGATCGGGGTTACAAAGTAGTTTCTGGAGGCACAGATAGTCATTTATTCTTAATTGATTTAGTTGCTAAAGGAATTACTGGAAAAGCGGCAGATGCAGTTTTAGGAAGAGCAAATATTACTGTAAATAAAAATGCAGTACCTAATGATCCCCAATCGCCTTTTGTGACCAGCGGGATTCGTATTGGTAGTGCTGCTACAACTACCCGAGGGTTTAAAGAAATAGAAGCCCAAGAGATTGCAAACTGGGTATGTGATGTGCTAGATGATATTGAAAACGAAAAAGTTATTGCTGAGACAAAAGAAAAAGTTCTTACATTGTGTAAGCGTTTTCCAGTCTATGGCAGCTAGCTAAAAATTTATCCTGCTGATGCCAATTGAATGATAGTGTTTATTTAGCACGAGCTATAGCCCTTGCCAAACAAGGGCTATATACAACTGATCCTAACCCACGGGTTGGCTGTGTTGTTGTAAAATCTGGTCAAATTGTTGGAGAAGGATGGCACCAACAAGTCGGAGGTCCTCATGCAGAAATTAATGCTTTAGCTCAAGCAGGAAATAATGCACAAGGAGCAACCTGTTATGTTACTTTGGAACCTTGCTGCCACCATGGACGAACTGCTCCTTGTACCGGGGTGCTCATTCAAGCAGGAATAAACCGAGTTGTCGTTGCAATCAAAGATCCTAATCCAAAAGTAGCAGGTAAGGGGTTAGCTCAACTTAGAGCTGCAGGCATCGAAGTAACCCATGGGTTACTCACTGAAGAGGCTAAAGCTCTTAATTTAGGATTTATCCAACGATTTACTTTAAATCGCCCTTGGGTGCGTTGTAAACTAGCGATGAGTTTAGATGGAGCAACCGCGCTTGCTTCTGGGGAAAGCCGTTGGATTACCTCTCCTGCTGCTCGCCATGATGTACAGAAATGGCGGGCTAGAAGCTCTGGAATTCTAACAGGTATTGGCACTATACTCCATGACAACCCCTCTTTAAATGTACGCTATCATGAACTAAAGGAACAAATTCCTGAGTTACTTCAACGCCAGCCCTTGTGTATTATTCTAGATCAAAAACTCACCCTACCAGAGCATGCTAAAATCCTTTCGTTACCCAGATCAGTTTTAGTCGTTTGTGAGGATTCGTCCTATCCTAAAGCAGAAATTTTACGTAATTTAGGAGTTGAAGTAATAAATATTCCACTACTTGGGCAAAAACTAGATCTTGCTCTATTAATGACTGTATTAGCACAACGAGAAATGAACGAGCTTCATGTAGAGTGTGGTGCCAAATTAGCTGGATCGCTGCTTCAAGCAGGGCTGATTGATGAACTTATATTGTACATTGCTCCAAAACTGATGGGAGATAATTCTCTAGGTTTATTTCATTTGCTTGGAATTAATACTATGAAAGATACTATTGATGTGGTTATCAAGGAAGTTCGGGCTATAGGAAACGATTGGCGATTTATAGTACATTTTAATAAGAGCTGAGTAGAAACCTTAATGTTTACTGGGATTATAAAATCAGTAGGTACGGTAATTACCCATGAGAAAAAGAAAGAAGGACTATATTTAGGTATTGATACTCATCAGTTGGATCTTACATCTATTAAGCTTGGAGATAGTATTGCCGTTAGTGGGGTGTGTTTAACGGTAGTTCAAAAAAGTATTCAGTCTTTATTTTTTGAACTTTCACCAGAAACACTTGCTTGTACAACATTAGGGAATTTAACTCTAGGTGACCTAAGTAATTTAGAGTCTGCACTTACTTTAAAAGATTCCTTAGGAGGGCACTTAGTCAGTGGTCATTGTGACGGGATAGGTACCATTAGAAGTATTATTTCATTTGGGGAAAGCTCATCTATTAAAATTGAAGCTCCTCTAGAATTGATGCGATATATCGCAAAAAAAGGCTCTATTTGTGTGGATGGAGTAAGTTTAACCGTAAACTATATATATAAAAACAGTTTTGAAATTAATCTTATTCCTCATACTTTACAGGCAACTACTTTTAGCCAATTTAAGATAGACCAGCAAGTCAATTTAGAAGTAGATCTCATTGCTCGTTATATAGAATCCCTATTCCATCGTACTTAAATATCATTTATTACCTGTTATGTCCCTTAGTAACATTGAAACTATTATTCAAGAACTCCAGCAAGGCAAGATGGTTATCCTTATGGATGATGAAGGTAGGGAAAATGAAGGGGATTTGATTATGGCAGCAGCTAAGGTACAGGCACAGGATATTAATTTTATGGCTCGTTATGGGCGAGGTTTAATTTGCCTGACTTTAACCGAAAATCGTTGTCGTCAATTAAATTTACCTTTAATGGTAACAGAGAATGGTACGCAATATAGTACTAATTTTACTCTTTCTATAGAAGCAGCCAGTGGCGTAACTACAGGAATTTCTGCAGCTGATCGGGCTCATACGATACAAATGGCAGTTGCTCCCCAAGCAAAGCCAGAAGATTTAGTACAACCTGGGCATATTTTCCCGCTTATGGCTCGCTCTGGAGGCGTGCTTACTCGGGCAGGTCATACGGAAGCTGGTTGCGATCTTGCTCGATTAGCAGGATTTGAGCCTGCAGCAGTTATTGTAGAGATCCTAAATGAAGATGGTACTATGGCACGTCGCCCTGATTTGGAAATTTTTGCTCAACAACATGGTTTAAAACTAGGTACAGTAGCAGATTTAATTCATTATCGTTTGAAGCATGAGCGTTCAATAACAAGAATTGCAATTTGTAACCTATCCACTGATCAAGGCACGTTTCAGCTTTTTTCTTATCAGGACTTAGTTACTCAACAGCTTCATTTTGCTCTAGTTAAAGGGGAAATTCATAAAGAAGAACCCACTTTAGTACGAGTTCATATGGCAGATACGCTAAGTGATTGTTTGCAAATTCAGCGTAACGATTGTGGTTGGCCTCTGCGAGATGCAATGACACGAATAAATCAAGCAGAATCAGGAGTAGTTGTGATTTTGCATCAACCAGAATCTGCCCCTGATCTAATTCGTCGACTTAAGAACTATCAAATGGAAGATGAAGGCATCCAGTTAGTCTCTCATATGTCTAAAAAGGAAGGCTTAAGAACCTACGGGATTGGAGCTCAAATTCTTACCGATCTTGGCGTTAAAAAAATGCGAGTGATGAGTGCTCCTCGGAAAATGCACGGATTAGTAGGATTTGGGTTAGAAGTAGTTGATTACGTTACTTAAAAAATCTTATCTTATTTGCGACAAAGCAACCTTAAATAATGAAGATTACCAATCCTTACAAGATATTATCCAAACTCAAGGTTGGATTGCTGGTGTAGATGAAGTGGGGCGTGGACCTTTAGCAGGTCCTGTGATAGCAAGTGCAGTTATTTTAAACCCGAGCGTGAAAATTACAGGATTATGGGACTCAAAAAAAATAAGTGCAATACGTCGTGAGACGCTATCTATTGAAATTCAAAATAAAGCGATAGCTTGGACTTTAGGTCGTGCAGATCTAGAAGAAATTGATCGACTAAATATCTTTCAGGCAACCCTATTAGCCATGAGTCGAGCGATTGCGACTTTACCGGTTAAACCTAAGTTAGTCCTTGTAGATGGTAAATACTGTCCAACTAGCCCTTATCCTATTCAAGGGATCATTCAAGGAGATCAAAAGTTTACTCCTATTGCTGCAGCTTCTATTATTGCTAAAGTAGCTAGGGATCAGGAGATGGTTTATTTTGACCAAATTTATCCAAGCTATGGGTTTAAATCTCATAAAGGATATCCTACAAAAGATCATTTAACTGCCTTAGAAAATCTTGGTCCTTGCCCTATTCATCGGCGTTCTTTTCGTCCCGTAAAAAATTGCCTTATAGATTAAGGATTCATTAAACCCTCTTTTTGTATTAATCTTAAAATAAGATTGATAGAATTCATAGTAACATCTATATTTTTGGTAAATTTCACAAAAATTTCTGTATTTGCTATTTTGCTTGCCCAAAGGAGGATTGTAAATGATACCTAATGGAAAAACTATAGGGTTATCGCTCTCTGATGGTGGCTACCGAGCAACATTATTTGGATTTGGATCACTTTGGCAGCTCAATGGTGCTGGCTTGTTTGGCTATCTTGATCATATCACTAATGTCTCGAGCAGTTCTATTTTACTTAGTGTTCTAGCTAGTCGTTGGCGATAGCTATAATTCTCGGAGAGGAGTGTGAATAATTTTTCAGAAACCATTGCTATACCTATACAGAAATTCTGCGCAACAACAAATGTCTGTAAAACAAGAATGCGTGGCTTATAGGAGCTGCCTCGGGTAATAGATATTCTTAATGGATCAAGCTCAAGCAGTACGTAAACGCTCGCTAGTCTCCGATTTCAAGGAAAGTATAAAATGCGGTGCGTATTAGGATTGAGGTATTAGTATGAAAATGACTAGCTTCAAAGATAACGATGTATCCAATCAAGATTTAATAGTATTGGATACTGACACAACTGAAAAGCTCAATCAGGTATCAGCACATCTCAAGGTTTTCAACTCTAATTTATAGAGGCAGCTTATCAATTGAGGGCTATGTTTCTATGTGACATATCGCTATATGTCCGTGCTAAGCTAGCAGTAAATGAACCGACAGCATGGCCTATGCTAGGATACCACTTTGAGCGCTAAGTGCTTAAACACAATCATAGTATCTATAGAACTTAGTATAAAGATCAGTACCATTTTTATGGAATACAAGAATGTTTAATATAATTAAAATATTAATATGTATTTCTATAGTAGTTTATGGAATAAATGGACGGGCAGCCATTGAAAAAAAGTTGGAAATTAGTTTTGAAGAAGCAAAAGCAGCTTATAAATCTAAAGACTACGATCAAGCATTTCATAAATTTCAAGTTTTAGCAGAACAAGGAAATGTAGATGCTCAAAACACTTTAGGGGTAATGTATCAAAAAGGTCAAGGGGTAGAACAAAACTATGAAAAAGCCTTTAAATGGTTTCGGCTTGCAGCCTATCAGGGACATTTAGAAGCTCAAAATAATCTTGGTGTCATATATGCTGAAGGCTTAGGGGTAGGGCAAAATAAAGAAGAAGCTACAAAATGGACTCGCAGAGCAGCTAACCGGCGAAGCCTAGATGCTCAAAAAAACCTTGGAAAAATGTATGAACAAGGTCAGGGAGTTCAACAAGATTATGAGGAAGCAACTAAGTGGTTTCGGCTTGCAGCAGATCAAGGTGATCCAGACGCTCAATATAATCTGGGTACTATGTATCAGCAAGGTCAAGGAGTAGAGCAAAACTATGAAGAAGCTGCAAATTGGTTACAGCTTGCAGCTGATCAAAGTTACAGTAAGGCTCAATATCTTCTTGGGGTTTTATATGCCAATGGACAAGGAGTAACACAAAGTGATGGAGAAGCTGCTAAGTGGACTCGTAGAGCTGCAGAACAATCACTACCTGAAGCAGAATATAATTTAGGTATTTTATATGCAAATGGTATAGGTATTGGTCAAGATTATGAAGAAGCAGTTAAGTGGCTTCTCAAAGCAGCGAAACAAGGAAATTTAAAAGCTCAAAGCAATCTTGGCGTGATGTATGCGAAAGGTCATGGTGTTATTAGAGATGATGAAGAAGCAGCTAAATGGAGTCGTAGTGCAGCAGAACAAGGGGAAACAGAGGCACAATTTAACTTGGGTGTCATGTATCTTAGTGGTCAAGGAGTAGATCGAAATTATGAGGAAGGAGCTAAGTGGTTTTATTTAGCTGCAAAACAAGGATTTGCTGAAGCTCAATATCATTTGGGATTAATGCACGAGCTAGGACAAGGAATGGAACAAAATTATGAAGAAGCTATTCACTGGTATCGGCTTGCTGCAACGGGCTGGGAATTAAATAAAGATGCTCAATATCGACTTGGAATCCTCTATGAACAAGGACAAGGGGTAGCTCAAGATTATAAAAAAGCAATCAAATGGTTTCGTCTTGCGGCGGATCAAGGATATTCAAAAGCCCAATCCTACCTTGGAGAAATATACTTAAATGGCCAAGGTGTTCAACAAAATAGAATAGTTGCCTATGGTTTATTAAACATAGCTAAGGATAAAAAGAAAGAGTTGGAAGATACACTTAGTGTTCTTAAAGAGAATATGACAGAAGATGAAATAAGGGAAGGTAATATGTTGAGTAAGGCTATGGGTCAGAGTGGGAATCTACTTAAAGCTTTAGATCAATATACTGAGAAAAGGAAAATTTCAGACTAAAAACGACTTACAGTTAGCTTAAAAAATAGATACTATCTATTAAATAATTTTACAGAACTTATCTTAACTTTAATTAAAGTTAGAAAATAAAATTTTAGGATTAGCAAGGAATACAGTGTTTAATTACACCGAGTTTATGGCAAAGCGGGGCAATAAAAAGGCTCAGTTTAAACTTGGACAACGATATGCTAAAGGTCAAGGGGTAACTCAAGACTATGATCAGGCAATTACTTGGTACACTAAAGCAGCAAAACAGGGACACTTAGAAGCGCAATATCTTTTAGGATGGATGTATGGACAGGGTCAAGGAGTAACCCAAGATTATGAAGAAGCAATTAAGTGGTTTGGATTTGCTGCAAAACAAGGTAGCCAAGAAGCTCAATATGCTTTAGGAGTACTCTACTCTGGAACAGGATATATGGGAGTAACTCCGCTTATTGATTATGAAGAATCTATTAAGTGGCTCCAAAAATCTGCAGAGCAAGGATATGCAGAAGCTCAAAATAGCCTTGGTGAAAGTTATGAATGGGGAGTAGGTGTTCCTAGAAGTATAGAAAAAGCAATTAACTGGTATGAGCTTGCAGCAAAACAAGACCACTTAGAGGCTCAAAAGAATTTTGGGCGTATATATAAAGAAGGTCTTGGAGTTAGCCAAAATCATGAAAAAGCAGCAGAGTGGTTTCAAAAAGCTGCTGAACAAGGAGATTTAGAAGCTCAAAAAACCCTTGGTGCTATGTATTTGGAGGGTAAAGGAATAGAGCAAAATTACCAACAAGCTTTTATTTGGTATAGTCAAGCAGCGGAAAAAGGAGATAAAGAAGCCCAGAGAATTACTGGTTCTATGTACTCTAATGGCCAAGGAGTGGCACAAGATAACCAGCAAGCACTAAAATGGTATCGCCTTGCAGCAGAACAGAAAAACGTAGAAGCACAAGCTGCACTTGGTATGCTTTACACCAAAGGTAAAGAAGTTAGCCAAGATATTAATGAAGCAATTTACTGGCTTAAACAAGCAGCAGAACAAGGTAGTATGCAGGCGCAAATTGCTCTAGGTGAAATATACGAACAAGGCCAAGGCCAAGGAATAGAGAAAAATTATGAAGAGGCTATTTATTGGTATCGCCTTGCTGCTATAGGATGGAATTGGGATAGTGAGGCTCAATATCGGCTTGGGAAAATATATACTGAGATGCAAGATAGCAGAGAAAATTATGAAAGAGGGATATCATGGTATCTTCTTGCTGCTGCACAACAGCATATTGAGGCTCAATTTGCACTTGGGCTAATATATCTTAAGGGTAAAGGTATACTAATTAACAAGGTAATTGCTTATACTTTCTTAAACAGGGCAGCTGTGAAACATGGACTAGCAGCCGAAGCAAGAGACACACTGATTGAAACCCTTATGGCTGAAGAAATAGAATCAGGCAAAATTCTAAGCAAGGAAATGGATGAGCCAGGTAATTTTTTAATTGCCTTAAATCAATTTTTAAAAAGGGCAAATAAAATTAGAGAAATTAAAGGCTGAAAAAATTTAGATCTACATTTTTTTAGCTCTCAACTAGCTTTTCATTAGCATAATCTGTCAAATAAGAGAGCTGATCCATAAAATCTGATTCTTCTGAATCTGCAGTTTCTATTTATAGGTATCTTGCCTTTTATCTTCAGTAAGCTGATCCAAACGAGATAGAATAGGGGATATATAGTATTTATTTTCTATCTGCTGCACTATCTCTTACTCTTTTGGAGTAAAAATATAACTTTTCATGATTAATCCTATAATATTCTGGGTATAGTTCTTTATTCTTGCTCCTCTTCTTTGGCAAGCCTTGATAGTAGTGATGATTTCTTGGGCTGCATGGTAAATAGCAGGAACAATCACACTATTACCAAATTGATGATATGCTTGGATGTCAGAGGCAGAGATAGTTAATGTCATCAGGAAAACCAAAGAGTTTACAAATTCCCCTTTGGGTAAGTCTTCTTGGATTTTTATTTTTTCTTTAATCAATAAGAATTTTCAAGTCACCTTTATAGTATCGAGCACTCATGGTTCTCATATGAGTATGAATATCTGGATGAACAATCTCAAAGCCAAAGCCATTACCTTTTCTAGCACTGTAAATTTAAAATTTACTAGATTCATGGATATTATTGCACTATGGGGTATTTCTACTTAATATCTATGGAAACAATGATACAGAAAGGAAAAGTAAAGATGAAATGCTATGGATGATGAAACAACTGAGGCTATCAAGCGAAGAACAGAAGCAGAAGATGCACTAGCTCAACTTCACCTTGGGTTTAAGTATATTAAAGGTGATAACGTGGTACAAAGCAATGAAGAAGTAGAAAAATAGTATCAACTTGCTGCTAAACAGGGAAATTATTTTGCTCAATATAATTGAGCGTAGTACAGGTGGTATTCAAAGTAACCAAGAAGCAATAAGATGGTATCGCCTTGCTACTGCAGACAGCTACCTATATGCTCAATTTTCTCTTGATCAAATGTATCTTAATGGGGAAGGGGGTTGAAAAAAAACCATATTATTGCTTATCCCCTATTCAATATTGCAGCCATTGAAGAAAATACAGAAATTAAGTATATGAGCAATAAAAATATAGAAATAGGGTAAACATAAAGCTTGCAAATGGAGCAGTCTAAAAATTTTTTAAATGCTTTAAATAAATATATAGAAGAGATTAAAGAATAATTTTTATAATTTATGTCTTCATCCACTGAACTTACTCAAGCCATTAAACAAAGAAGAACCTTTGCAATTATTTCTCATCCTGATGCGGGTAAAACGACTTTAACCGAAAAATTGCTACTTTTTGGCGGTGCGATTCAGCTTGCTGGTACGGTAAAAGCAAAAAAATCGGCTCACCATGCCACTTCAGATTGGATGGAGTTGGAAAAACAACGGGGAATTTCTGTTACTTCCTCCGTAATGCAATTTCCCTATAAGAATTGCATTATTAATTTACTCGATACACCAGGTCATGCAGATTTCTCTGAGGATACTTATCGCACTTTAACCGCAGTGGATTCCGCCTTGATGGTGATTGATAGTGCCAAAGGGGTAGAAGAGCGTACCATTAAACTCATGGAGGTATGCCGTCTTCGAAATACTCCTATTCTCACTTTTATTAATAAGCTAGATCGGGAAGGACGAGAGCCGATTGATTTATTAGATGAAATTGAAGATATTTTAAAAATTCGTTGTGCCCCAGTGACTTGGCCGATTGGTATGGGAAAGCAGTTTAAAGGAATTTTTCATTTAGCTCAAGATAATATTCATCTTTTTAGCGGTACCCATGAAGGAAAAATAAAAACTGGAGAACTTATCCAAGGATTAGATAATCCACGGCTTCATGAAATATTAGGAGCACAAGCTCAAGAGTTACGAGAAGAAATAGAATTAGTCAAAGGAGCAAGCCATGTATTTCATCAAGCTGATTTTTTGGCAGGTCAATTAACGCCTGTTTTTTTTGGATCAGCAATGAATAACTTTGGGGTAGAAGAACTGCTCAATGCTTATGTAGCTTCTGCACCAGAACCCCAACCTAGAGCAACTATCACCCGTGAAATAGATCCTAATGAAGAAAAATTCAGTGGATTTGTTTTTAAAATTCAGGCTAATATGGATCCTCAGCATCGAGATCGAGTAGCATTTTTACGTATTTGCTCTGGAAATTACCAGAAAGGAATGAAAATTCGTCATGTACGATTGGGTAGAGAAGTGCAAATTGCTAATGCCTTAACTTTTATGGCAGGAGAGCGGGAACAAGCCGAAGAGGGTTATCCTGGGGATATTATTGGGTTACATAATCACGGCACTATCCAGATTGGTGATACCTTTACCCAAGGAGAAGATCTACAGTTTATTGGTATTCCCCACTTTGCTCCAGAGCTTTTTCGCCGAGTCCGCCTTAAGGATCCCTTAAAAATGAAAGCCTTACTTAAAGGGTTACAACAACTTAGCGAAGAGGGAGCCACCCAGTTATTTCGCCCATTATTAGGCAATGATTTAATTCTAGGTGCAGTAGGGATTCTTCAATTTGATGTGGTCGCCCACCGACTAAAATATGAATACAACGTGGATTGTGGTTATGAAAATGTGCAAGTAACTGCTGCTCGTTGGGTAACTTGCGATGATCAAAAACGACTGAGTGAGTTTCGTGCAAAAGTAGAAGTTAATTTAGCTTTAGATAGAGCAGGGGATTTAACTTACCTTGCCCCTACTCGAGTTAATCTTGAATTGACGATGGAGCGTTGGCCTGAAATTAAATTCCATGCAATTCGGGAACATGGAGGAGCTATGGAAGAGAGTTCTTCTAACTAATGCCTAAACTTCCCTAATACTGTAGTAGTTTCTATCTTCGTTCAAGAGCTCTTTCCATTAGCTTTGTATAAAAATATTTATTAAAAATGAAAATTTATCAGAAAATTATTAGTGGTTTATTGTTTTTAGCAATCTCTCCATTATTACAAGCAGAGGAAATACACCATCAGCTAGAAGTCTATTTAGATCCAGACAATCATCATCTTAAAGCTATAGATACTATTACTTTACCTGATTCTTATTCATCTCCTATCGCTTTCCGCCTTCATAATCATCTCAATCCTCAGTTAGAAAATTCAGAGATTGAATTTAAAAAACTCAAAGAGAATGAATTTACCGAAGATTACACCCTTACTCTTCCAAAAGATGTACACAAATTTACCCTAAGTTATGAAGGTGAAATATTTCACCCGATTAAGCCAGTAAGCCAAGAATATACCAATAGTTTTAGCTCATCCTCTGGGATTATTGCACTAGAAGGAGTATTTTTAACCGGCAGCAGCTACTGGTATCCCCAATTTGCTAATGATGGGCTGATTACTTTTTCCTTAACTACCCATCTGCCGCTAAAGTGGCATTCAGTAAGTCAAGGTATTCGCACCCAACAAGATACTCAAGAAATTTGGAAAGAGAACCATCCTCAAGAAGAGATTTATCTCATTGCAGGTCAGTTTACAGAATATGATGGAAAAGCCGAAAATGGGAAAGTTACTACCATGGCTTTTCTTCAACGCCCTGATTTAAGTTTAGCTCATAAATATTTGGAGGCAACTAGCCAATACTTAGAAATGTATCGATCTCTGATTAGTCCTTATCCCTACGGTAAATTTGCTTTAGTAGAAAATTTTTGGGAAACTGGCTATGGAATGCCTTCCTTTACTTTACTTGGATCTAATGTAATTCGGTTCCCTTTTATTCTCCATTCTTCCTATCCTCACGAAATTCTTCATAACTGGTGGGGTAATGGGGTTTATGTAAAATACAGCTCAGGAAATTGGACAGAAGGATTAACCGCTTATCTAGCTGATCACCTACTTAAAGAACAGCAGGGAGAAGGGAGTATTTATCGGCGAGAAACTCTACAAAAGTACACAGATTATGTACAAGAAGTACAAGATTTTCCTTTAATGCAATTTCGAGGGCGAGATAGCGCAGCCAGCCAGGCAGTTGGTTATGGAAAAACTTTGATGGTGTTTCATATGCTTCGCCAAAAACTAGGAGATAAACTCTTTATTAAAGCACTACAGGATTTTTACCATCAATACCAATATGCACCAGCTGGTTTTAGTGAGTTAGAGGAGTCTTTTGAAAAAACCAGTGGACAGTTGCTACACTCTTTTTTCAATCAGTGGATCACTCGTCCCGGAGCTCCTTTATTAAAAATTAAATCTGCCCAAGTAACTCCTAAAGGGGGGAAATACGTATTAACTGCAACTATTGTTCAAGCCCAAGGGGGAAAGCCTTATCAACTTACCATTCCTATCGCTATTTACTTAGAAAATTCGGATAAAGTCTATCAAACCCAAATTGATTTAGATAAAAGAGAACATAAGCTTGAGCTTATTTTTTCTAATCGTCCTTTAAAATTCGAAATCGATCCTCAATTTGATGTGTTCCGCAGGTTGGATCCCAATGAGATTCCTCCTGCTTTAAGTCAAGCTTTCGGAGCTAAAAAAGCATTGGCGGTATTGCCTGCTTCAGCATTCTCTGCTTTAAAAGAAAGTTATCAACAACTCATTGAAACTTGGCAACAGGAAGGAAGGGATATTAAAATAGTTATGGATAATACTATTGATAAGCTACCCAATAATCAAATGGTATGGCTTTTAGGCTGGGAGAATCAATTCCGATCAGTATTTGACCAAGCTTTAGAAGGTTATCATTATCAAGCAAATACAGATAGTGTAAAAATTAAAAACCATATACTTGATAAAGCGCATCATTCAGTAGTAGTGGCTACTCGTCCTAAAAATAACCCACATCAAGCCCTAGCGTGGATTGCTACAAATAATGTTGCTGCCCTACCTGGACTTACCCGAAAGCTACCTCATTATGGAAAATATAGCTATCTAGGCTTTATCGGCTCTGAACCTGAAAATACAGCTAAAGGACAGTGGTCAGTGATTCGATCACCTATGTCTGTACTATTTGCTCAAGATTTATCTGTAATAAAATCTACCTTACTGCCACAACAACCTTTAATTTCCTTATCTTCTCAATTTAGCCAAGATTAAATGGTGGCAGATATTCAGTATCTCACTGATCCTAAACAAGAGGAGCAGAGCTTAGGATCGTCAGAGATAGCCCAGCCCAAGTGGCAAAATATGTGGATAGAAATATACCACAGACAGAGAGATGACTTTAGGTAACATAAAATGATTCAATCGCAATTACTTTTTTACGAGATAAATCACATCATATTGTAACTACCCAAGTGATCTCTTGATAATTGTAAAGCAAGTTTATTCAGCTGGTTTTTTTGCCAGCATAGTCACAAATTTTAGCTGAATAGGATTACCTGCTGCATCTTTAGCATGCATAGAACCTACTTCCTCTTCATAAGTAAGAAGATCCCACCTCTGATAGTATTGGGCTAGTTCCCCTTCAGTAAACGTAAAAGAAAAGGGCATATGGCAAGGAAAATCTTTAGTATCCATGGCAGAGACAATTAAATTATAGCCCCCTTGATTTGTTTTGTTCTGCATATCTGCAATGATGGCAGGTATCTGTTGTGGCTGTAAAAACATATATACCACAGTAGCCACAATCAAATCATAATTATCTCCAATGGACGCTTGATTCATATCATAGACTTCAGTGTTTAATTTAAAGCCTTCAGCATTTGCTATTTCATGAATTACATTAGCTGAACTAGGATTGATATCACTTGCAGTCACATCATACCCAAGCAACCCTAAAAATAAGGCATTACGACCTTGACCACAGCCCAAATCTAAAACCTTACAAGGTTTAACGTACTCTACAGCAGAGACTATAGCTGAATGGGTTTTAGTGATTCCATATTTTTGCTGAAAATAGTCTGCAGTAGGAGGGTTAGAAGCCATCATTTTATCCTTTATTCGCTCTATAAATTGAATATCCTAACATTATAAAAGACAAAAAAAACCCCTAGAAAAATTCTAGGGGAATAATAAGGAGAGACACATAGATGCAGATGTTCGTTTGCGCTGTAACACGATTTAAAGACAGAATATTAGGAGGAAATCCATCTTTAAATAAAATCTAAAATCTTTGTGTTAGGTATAATTTACTATGATGTATGGACCTAATAAAGGTCCACAATTATCATTTTATATGAGTCCAGTAATAAAAAATGAACTCCTTAACTTAAGCTATAAATTGATTAAGCCACTAATAAGATAGATTCGATAGTATTCACAACTATTGATGAATCTAAATGATGGGGAATAGGAAAGTATTAATCTTTGTATTGCAGAACTAAACTAGGAAAAGTTCTAGTATTTAATATTTGGCAAAATCGAAGGTGTTGTTCTAATACTTTCTACGTTTCTGGAACATATAAATCACAGAAAAATTGATTTTTATTTAATCCTAATTCTTCAGCTAATTCGATTAAAGTTTCTTGATTAGAAGGATTCTTTGCCTCAAGATAATAGGCTTGTTGAATTTTTAAGATCATCCTCTCTTCAAACTGATCTCCTTGGTTTAAAGTAGCCAATATTGCTCGACAGGCAGAGTAAGTGGATCTACGAGGCTGGCATGTTATCCAAAAATCAAAATTAAATTGAGTTTGGGGTACTTCTTGTTGAATTTTTTGCCAAATCCCCTGAATTTTATTTTGTAACGCAAGAGACATAGGTTCATCTGTATCTGGAGCCAACCCACTAAGATTTGCCTATAACGGTATTAAAGATGCATATAGTAATCATGCTAGTTCTTTTAATGTAGAAATTTACTTATCTACTACCCTCTATCAAAAAATAGAGGGCAGTGGCTATCGATATGTATTACATGCTACCTATTATTTAATGCGATAAAGGATTGCCTTTCATCCATTGCGGTAAAAGCACAATGCAATTTGGGTTAAACCCTTGATTTTTTAAGATGTTAATTTGCTCAATGGCTTTACCTTCTTTGAGATCAATCACCGTAATAGAACCATCGCGCATTTCAGGTAAATTAATAAAACTATTTTGGACAAAGGCATAATGTCCATCTGGAGAAAAGCCTACATGGTGTGCTCCGCCAGCCGTAGGAATCGCTTTAGTTAGCTTAGGCTTTTGAGGATCTTTTACGTCAAAAATATTGAAATAACCAGGATTTGCCGTCGTAATAAAGAGTTGATTCTGCTCTGGGTTAGGATAAATTTCTAAAGGTACCTCTTGCTTTAGCGAAGCAAAATCGATCACCTGTTGAAAATCAAATTCTTTTTTACCTGCATTCCAGATCGCAGACCAAGTCGTTCCATCTAGCCAATTGTTAATATAAGCAAGCGGGGGATTGCTATTAGGCACAAAAATAGCTTCTACCGGTGCAGCTCCTACAGAGGAAGGCTTATGAGAAACTTTGTGGTTAGAAAGAATTTTCCCCGTACTGGCTTCAATCACAGTAATTACCTCTCCGGGTTCTTTTCCATCTGGACGAATCGTATTGGTGGCTAAAATTCGATCAATTTTTTCATTAAGATCTAGTCCATGGGGATAGCGAAGATAAGGCTTTCCAGAAGAGGGAGTTTCAATAGTTTTAAGTGGTTTATCTGTAATAGCATCGCCTACCACAATGGTACTTGATCCCATACAGCTTAAATACCAGGTTTTATTATCTTTGGTAAATACCATATCTTCTTGTACTTGACAGGTAGGAGTTTCTACCGTTTTCATTCGATAAGGAAATTGATTCATATCTAAAATATGAAGGGTGCTTTTACCTAGGGCAGTAATATAAGCTTTACTTAAATCTTGATTGTAAAAAATATGATGAGCGACTAAGTCATGGGGTAGGGGAATATCCATAAGCATTTTGCCAAAATTAGCAGATTGGGGGTCCACGTCAATAATCGCTAATCCTTCTTTACGCATCGGATTATCTGGCTTTGATTCATAGTTGAGCATAGCTAGAATTTCCCCTTGAGCGTAGGGGGCAAAGCTACTTAAAAGGGTAATCCCTAATACTAAGGATAGGGAATAAACGGAGTGTTGTTTCATAAGAATATATTCCTTGTATGATCTTATGTGATTAAATATAGCAAAACTTGGTTGGTTAATGGCTATAAATCGAATCATCACTTCTAGTATTATATAAGCTAGCTTAGGGGATAAAAGATTTGAATAATATACTTATCTATATTCAGTTATTTAAGCAAATGCGATTTTAGATCTTAAGAAATACTTACTAGTTCACTTAGAAGTAACACATTACAGATAAAATGATAAAAATGCGGTTTCTCTAAGAAACCTCTAGTATGATGAATAAAAAAGGAGCGACTGATTAATTTTGGCTCGAATCCATAAAATCATAAACTATTACAGCCTACATCACTCGCTATAAAATGGGTATTCAAAAACCTAAACGCTTATTTTCAGCAGATATATTTTTCTTTCCCCTTGCTGCCTTTTTTGCCGCAACTATTATTCCCGCTTGGCTGATGGTGCTACAAGGCTGGATTTCTCTGCCAAATCATCACTGGCATGGTCACGAAATGCTTTTTGGTTATGGACTGGCTGTAGTTTGTGGTTATTTAGTTAATCGGGTTTCTTTATTAAGTTTAAGTATACTGCTATTAAGCTGGATTAGTGCTCGATTAGGGGCATCAAATTTACTAAATATAGGAGTTCTTTCTATTCTACCTAGCTTAATATTTGTGGGATTTGCAGTTTATTTAATCGCTCCCCCCTTTATGAAGGCAGCTAAAAAACCAGAAAATAAAGTATTCGCTCCTTTATTTATTGCTATGGGAATTTGTGAATTTATCTACCAGCTAGGAGAAATTAATGTTCTGCCCTCTGATATTAGCCCATTTATTTTACTCATTACAGTGGATTTATTTAGTTTACTACTGTTTTTGATGGGGGGGAGAATTCTCGCTCCTGCTATTGCAGGGCATTTTTATCGAAAGGGATATTTTCTTGAAGCAAGGGTCCAGCCTAAAATTGAGCGAACGGCTATTGTGATTATTATTACGATGGTGTTTTTTGATTTTATTCCAAAAGCAGAAATAATCTCTGGGTTGCTTGCTTTTGGAGCTGCTATTGCAATTATGATTCGTATTTTTCGCTGGAAAGTATGGGGTATTGTGGATGAACCTTATTTATGGATTCCTGTACTAGGTTATATTTGGCTTGCTCTGGGTTTTTGTCTTAAGGGATGGATCCAAATGACAACTAATCCTTTTCCTATTATTGATGGAATTCACGGGGTTACTATAGGAGCTTTAGGCACCTTAACTCTAGCGATTATGGTACGTACTCGATTACAAAGAAGTAAACAGAGATTAGAAGATTTTAAGGATATAAAGCAAGCAGCATTACTTATTAGTTTAGCAGCCTTATTACGATTAGCTATACCCTTAGTACCTTCTTATACAATGGTATTGTTATGGTTTTCAGCACTAGCGTGGTGTATTGCTTTTATTTTTCTATTCTGTAAGCTTATTCAAATTAGTTATAAAGATCTTAATCCTTCTTAGAAGCAACACTTATTTAAGTAGTTATTGTAAGTAACATGATAGATAGTACTGCCCATCAATCTCCCTGTGCTTGGGTTATTACTGATGGTAAGATTGGGATGGAGAATCAAGCTCGTGGTTTAGCAGAAGCTATGAATATTCTTTATGTTGTAAAACAAGCATATCTCTGCTTTCCTTGGAGCCACTTAAGCCCCTTTGTTCGGTTAGGAAAGAGGTACTGCTTAAAAAATAAAACAAAACTGGAGTTTATTCCACCTTGGCCTAATTTAATTATTGCTTGTGGACGCAAATCTATTCTACCTGCCCTTATGGTCAAGGAGGAGTGTAAAGCTAAAATAATTTATCTACAATCTCCAGTGATTAATACAAAACACTTTGATCTAGTGATTGCTCCTACCCACGACTCACGAACTACTGGAAAAAATGTATTGTATAGTATTGGTGCACCCCATCAAGTTACAGAACAAAAATTAGCACAAGCACGTAATCACTTTGCTCATTTATTTTCTAAGTATCCTCAACCTCGCCTAGGGATTTTGTTAGGAGGGGATAACAAAGCGTACCATCTAGATCAAAATACGATAAAAAAATTAATACAGGAACTTAAAATATTAATTGCATATCAAAGCCTATCAGTGTTTATTACCCCTTCTCGACGTACTGATTCAAAAATTATTCAATTGTTAAAGAATGTATTTAAAGAATTTAACTCAAAGATCTATATTTGGGATGCAGAAAAAGAAGAAAATCCCTATTTCGGAATCCTTGCTTGGTCTGATTTTCTTCTTGTAAGTTGTGAGAGTGTCTCCATGATTAGCGAGGCCTGTGCTACCCATTGCCCTGTATATCTTTTAAACCTACCTGGAAGGGGAGATAAAAAATTTCAAAGCTTTCATCAAAACCTTGAAAATTTAGATCGCATTAAATGGTGGGAAGGTAAGCTAGAGCAATCCTCAACAAAAGCTCAACCTTTTAATGAAACTAAAATTATGGCGGCAAAAGCACTTAAATACTTATGCATTAATTCGGAGAAAAACTATGCTTCTTAATCAGGATAAACTCATTAATACGGAAGTCATAGAAAATCCTTTTCCTCATTTTATTGTGACTGATTTAATCAATAAAAATAGTTTACTAGATATTTATAATGACTATCCAACAATTGACTATCCGGGCAGTTACCCCCTAGCTGTACTTCAGATTAGAGAAAGATTTTCAGCTTTAATTGAAGAATTAAAAGGTTCTTTTCTTGAAGAAATTCTAGAGGAAAAATTTAAAATTCCACTAAGAAATTACCCTTTACTTATTACAGTACGAGGAAAATGTACCCTTAAAGATGGGGCAATCCACACCGATAGTGCAACAAAAATTATTACTGTTTTACTCTATCTTAATGAACATTGGGAGAAATCAGAAGGGCAACTACGGTTGCTTAGGGATGGAGAAAATATTGAGAATTATTTTACTCAAATCCCTCCACAAGCAGGAACACTGCTTGCCTTTAAGGTCACAAAAAATTCATGGCATGGGCATCTACCTTTTGAAGGAGCCCGTCGGGTAGTTCAGATTAACTGGGTAAGTAGTGAATTTATCGCAAGGAAAGCCTTAATTAAACACTACCTTTCATTCAAGCTTAAAAACTTAGTGAAAATAAAGCAATAAAGTATAATGATTATTAATTTTTCTTTGAATACATATTCTTAAATAGTTTTCTTATTAAAATTTTTAGCCTATTAGCTATAATTGTTATAGGTAATAAATAAATCACTATTTTTTTTACAGCCTATTAATGGAGGACTAAATGGGTAAGCTAATTGAAGACTACGGCCTAATTGGCAATATGGTCTCTTGTGCCCTTGTAGGTATTGATGGATCTATCGATTGGTTATGTCTCCCACATTTTGATTCTGATGCATGTTTTGCTGCTTTATTAGGTACTCCAGACCACGGCCGCTGGCTCATTGCTCCTAAAAAAGGAGAGATTAAAAATACAACTCGACGCTACCTACCTAACACTCCGATTTTAGAAACTACTTTTGAGACAGAAACAGGCGTAGTATGTATCACCGATTTTATGCCTCTTACTACTAACGAGAAGAAGGTAGAACTGCTTCGGATTGTCCGTGGTATCCGAGGACAAGTGGATATGGAAATGGATATTGTCCTTCGTTTCCGCTATGGAGAAACCGTACCTTGGGTACGGCAAACCGACTATGGTATTCGAGCAATTTCAGGGCCTGATACAGTGGAGTTACTCACGCCTATTCCTCTACATGGGGAAAATATGAAAACTCGGTCTAATTTCACTGTAACCGAGGGAAGTTATGTTCCCTTTACTCTAACTTATCATCCCTCTCAAGAAGAACCAAGATTTATTAGCGATAGCCGAGCTGCCCTAACAGTAACCTCAGACTGGTGGCAAGAATGGGCTAGTCGTTGCTATAACGCCCATGCCTCAGTTCCGCCAGAATGGCGTGATGCAATTGTACGATCCCTAATTACCCTAAAGGTAATGACCTTCCAACCTACGGGTGGCATTGTGGCTGCCCCTACTACTTCACTCCCAGAAGAAATCGGAGGAGAACGGCAATGGGATTATAGATTCTGTTGGATACGAGATTCGGCATTAGCACTTCATACGTTTTTAAGTTCTGGATATATGGATGAAGCAAAGGCGTTTAGAGAGTGGTTACTTCGTGCTGCTGCAGGTCACCCTGAGCAAATGCAAATCATGTATGGGTTACGAGGAGAACGCAGGCTTACAGAAGAGGAGCTTCCTTGGTTACCCGGTTATGAGAATAGTAGACCTGTGCGAATTGGTAATGGTGCCTATCGACAAAAACAGCTCGATGTTTATGGGGAGCTCATGAATACTACTCATTTAGCAAGGATGTCTCAAATAGGAAGCGCTACTTCGTGGCAATTTCAGTGTACTTTATTGAGAAATTTAGAAGAAAGCTGGCACTATCCTGATGAGGGGATTTGGGAGATTCGCAGTTCTCAACGGCATTTTACCCATTCAAAAATGATGTGCTGGGTTGCCTTTGATCAAGCAGTAAAAGCAATAGAGATATTTGGGCTAGAAGGTCCACTAGATAAATGGAAAAAAATTCGAGCAGAAATTAAAACAGATATTCTTACCCATGGTTATGATTCAGAGCGTAATACATTTACTCAAACCTACGGTCACCCGGGGCTAGATGCTTCTCTATTATTATTAGGAAAAACCGGATTTTTGGAACCTACTGATCCTAGATTTATCGGTACAGTTGAAGCTATAGAGAAAGAGCTGATAGAAGATGGGTTTGTATTGCGTTATCGTCCAGAAGAATCTACCGATGGGCTAAGTGGTAATGAAGGTGCTTTTCTGGTATGTAGTTTTTGGCTAGTAGATGCTTATGCACTGATAGGTCGTCATAATGATGCAATGGTATTATTTAATCGATTACTCTCTATCCGAAATGATTTAGGATTACTTGCGGAAGAATATCATCCCGGCTTAAAACGTCAACTAGGCAATTTTCCTCAAGCTTTTTCTCACGTAGGTTTAATTGATGCAGCACACCATCTATTACAAAGCTACATTCCACAACCTTAATTAATAACTTATTATTAAGTGTGCACTGCCAAAAAATAATATTAATTATATGCTTCTATTCTTGCCAACTAGAGATCTTAATTAAATCGCTATAAACGATAAAATCTGCTATTTTATTTAGTATAGCTAAGTTATCTATAGTGTTTATTGATTTTATTTATACTCTGTACCCTATAATAGAGAGTTTATAACAATAAACTGTAATAAGAGGAGTAAACGTAATGAGACGGCATACTTTAGCTTTTGTTATTAATATGATAGTTGCTAATTTAATATTTGTTCCCTTTGGGTTTGCTGATAAACACTATTCAGCTGATGAACTCAATGAAATTATGGAAAGTGGCAGAATTCCTCTTCAAGATAGTGATGCTACTATGGAAAGTGAAAATATGATCTTTAGTTCCTGTAAATCTAAAGTAGATACAATCATAGGTGAAGCTAAAGAAAAGCACTTACCTAGTAAAATAGTAATGAGTAGTGATAGAGCGTATATTGCAAAAGTGTGGACAGAAGATGCAGCGATTACCTATACCTGTCAGGCAAAAGCAGGTAAATTAATGACCTCTACTTCTCATTATCACGAATAATATTAGCCTATTATCTAGCTTAAGGTAGCCCACTTATTTGGGCTACTATACTATAGCCAGCCTTTACGCTTAAAATAAAGATAAGGTGCAATACTAGAGAGTAGCATAAGAATAAGTGCTACAGGGTAGCCTAAATTCCAGTGGACTTCTGGCATAATATCAAAATTCATCCCATAAATACTGGCGATAAGAGTAGGGGGAAAAAACACGATTGCTATTACCGAAAATATTTTAATAATTCGGTTTTGTTCTATATTGATAAAGCTTAGTGCGGCATCCATAAGAAAATTTATTTTTTCAAATAAGAAAGCACTATGTGGTAGTAGCGAGTCTACATCTCGCATAATCTCCCGAACTCTCCTAATTTGATCGTCGTTTAGGTGACTGCGCCTTAAAAGAAAAGTTAAAGCACGCTGGGTATCCATTAAACATAAGCGGACTTTACCATTGTGATCTTCGTGACGTGCTAATTCATCTAACGCATGTTCAAGATTTTCACCGCTTCCTTCTTCGCTTTTTTCTAAAATAAGTTTACCTATTTTATCTAATCCCTGATGAATTTCTTCTAGTAAGTCTGCAAGTTCTTCAAGCTTAGTTTCAAATAGGGCAAGTAAAATTGATGCAGAATCAGTAATTAGCCCAGGTTCTCGGCGTACTCGAAACCGTAGCATACGAAAGGCGGGTAGTTCATAGTCTCTTAAAGTAAATAATCGAGTATCACTTAAAGTGAAAACTACGGTAGAGTAATCAATTTTTCCTTCTTCTCGGTGAGAGAAATATGAATGTAAGTGAAGTCCTCCTTCATCTTCAAAAAACCGAGCAGTCGCTTCAATCTCTTCAATTTCATTATGAGCAGGAAGGTTTTGTTGATAGATTAGCTCAACTTGCTGTCGTTCCTCTTCAGTAGGGCGAAATAAATCAATCCAAATCGCTTTCTCTAAGGAGTCAATACTCTCCTCAAGAGGTAGCCTTTCAAAGCGATGTTCATATAAAGCAAATCCATAGAGCATATTTTATTAGTTTAATATGGCTAGATTCCTAGTGTTTTCCTAAAAACTCTAGTACTTAGATACTACGCTATATAACGAGTAAATAATGAAGTCTAAATACGCTCACCACTTTCTACATAACCCAGATCATTTAGGATAAGTTTTAATTTTCCATAGCAAGAGACACGAGCGGCAACACACCCTGATCCTTCCATTAAGATCTCCTCAAAATGAACATTGACTACCGCATGACTCTGGCTTTGCTCCATCAGTTCATAGCAAAGTGTTTCATCATCTATCCAACCATTTTGGCTGCAAAATTGATTTAAATCAGGGCTACTTCTTAAATACTCTTCAATAGACATATTTATTATTTTTCCTTTTGTTAATATAAAAATAAACGCTACCTACCTCTACCTAGAAAAGCAGATGATCCTCCTCTAGGAGGATTTACGCTATAGGGAATACGAGCACTACCTGGATTATACTGACCAGTAGCAGTAGGGTTTCGATAAGGGTTGTGAATAGATTCTGGACTATATTCGCTACGGAATCTGCCATAAGGATTATAAGCAGTAGTAGGATCAAATAAATTCGAGTTTAGATTACCGAGGAATTTACCTGTTCTAGGATCTACAGGGACAGGTACTTTCTTAGTAGTTCTAGGTTGACCATAAGGATTAGGTGGTGGTTCAGGAATGGGTCGTAGATTGTAATAATAGAAGTTATTTGGCTGCAAAGTTTGAATGGATTGTAAAGTATCGATAGATTTACTTGATTTTGGTGCCAAGAAACTAAAACTATCTGCATAGATAGTAGTTGATATGGTTAATAGGATAAGCACTACTTTAGTTTTCATTGCTTTCCTCCAAGGTAAATTAAGGCATTTATGAAATATAGCTCTTAATAGTATACTCCATAAATTACAGCATATTAGATGCAAAACCAGCAAGCCGGGAACGCTCTCCTCTTGTTAGGGTAACATGACCGCTATGCCTCCAAGATTTAAAGAATTTTACGGTATAAGTAAGTCCTGAAGTAGCTGGAGTTAGATCAGGGGAATCAATTTGAGAGATATTTCCAAGACAAATCACCTTACTTCCATTACCTGTCCGAGTAATTAGGGTTTTCATTTGTTTTGGAGTTAAATTTTGTGCTTCATCAATGATAATAAATTTGTTATGAAAAGTACGACCTCGCATAAAATTTAAGGAGTGAATCTTAATTCGATTTAGCAACACACTATGAGTTACTGATCTTCCCCAAGAGCCTCCTTCTTCTGGTTGTGCAAGCACTTCCAAGTTATCCATTAATGCGCCCATCCAAGGAGTCATTTTTTCCTCTTCAGTACCAGGTAAAAACCCAATATCCTCTCCAACAGGTACTGTGATTCTTGTCATAATGATCTCCTGATAGTGCTTTGTTTCCAAAGTTTGAGTAAGGCCAGCAGCAAGAGCAAGTAAGGTTTTTCCAGTCCCAGCTGGACCTAATAGAGTAACAAAATCTATTTCTGGATCTAATAGCAAATTAAGAGCAAAATTTTGCTGTTGATTCCGAGCAGAGATTCCCCACACACTACGGTTTGGATCTTGATAATTTTGAATTAACTCAACAACCGCAGTAGTATCCTCTATTTTGTTACGGACAATGGCACCAATATTCTTTTCCCCTTGAATATGAAGGCATTGATTTGGGTACCAATCCTTAGTAAAAATACCTGTAACTTGATAAGCAGAGCGTTTCGTATTTGGATCAGTGTAGAGAGATTTTTGCCAACTTCGCCAAAGATCATAAGGTAGCTCAAGATAGCCAGTGTGAAGTAAATTAGCATCATCTAAGTCTTTATTATTATGGTAGTCTTTAGCTGCAAAATTTAAGTAAATTGCATACGCTCGAAGAACAGTACTCTTAGAGACAATAACAATTTTATCGTTAGGGTGTGTTTTTTTAAGATCGCTTGCATACTCTAAAATAGTAGAGGGCAGAAATATGCCCTTGACTAAGGATTGAAAAAAAAGGCGTCCCTTAGGCATATTGTCTTTTATATACCAGTTTTGATCTATGGTAGATAGATCAAATCCTTGCATCATTTTCTTTGAAGAATCTAGAGTGGTAAGTAATTTATTTAAAAAGTAGATACTTTGCTTTGCATTTCTACCTGCTTCAGATAATTCTTGTGCTGTACTCTCTAGATCTTTAATGACGATTAAAGGTAAGTAAATATCATGATTACCAAAGCGAAAAATTGCACTTGGATCATAGAGTAAAATACTAGTATCAATGATAAAAATCTGCTTTTGTTGAATATGATTATTCATGAAAATGAAAGAGTTAGGGCATAGCCTGACAGATAATGTATATTTGTTATTATAGCTTAGGTAGTAAATAGCTTATAAAACTGTGTGATAGTAGAGTCGCTAAAAAATCAAAAAATTAATAATTTAAGGAAACTTCATGGTCTACGATAAAATTTCATGCCCAAGTGATGGAGAATTAATAAAAATTAGCTCTGATTTAAGCTTAGACGTGCCAAACTTCCCATTAATTCCTTTTATTGAAGGTGATGGCATTGGGGTGGATATTACCCCAGTGATGTGCAAGGTAGTGGATGCTGCGGTAACAAGTGCTTATGGAAAAAATCGTAAAATCGCTTGGGTAGAAATTTTTGCAGGGGAAAAAGCATGCCAAATCTATGGAGAAAGCCAATGGTTGCCAGAAGAAACCTTAGCTGCACTAAGCAATTTTGTTGTATCCATAAAGGGACCTTTAACTACACCGGTGGGTAAAGGAATTCGCTCTTTAAATGTTTCTATTCGTCAAGCTTTGGATCTTTATTCTTGTATTCGACCAGTACGCTATTTTCCTGGTACCCCTAGCCCTTTAATCGATCCAACTCAGACAAATATGGTTATTTTTCGAGAAAATACAGAAGATATTTATGCTGGGATTGAATGGCCTGCTTACTCTCCAGAAGCACAAAAAGTCATTACTTTCCTTGAACAAGAAATGGGAGTAAATAAGGTTCGTTTTCCTCAAAGCTCTGGGATCGGTATTAAACCCGTCTCTCAAGAAGGATCTCAGCGGTTAATTAGACAAGCAATACAGTATACTATTGATAATGATCGATCTTCAGTGACTTTAGTGCACAAAGGTAATATTATGAAGTTTACCGAAGGAGCATTTAGAGATTGGGGTTATGAATTAGCTCGTACTTCCTTTAATGCTACTACCTTAGGGAAAGGTCCTTGGTATTCTTTAGTAAATCCTAAAAATGGTCATGAAATTGTAATTAAAGATTCCATTGCCGATAATTTTCTCCAGCAAATTTTACTTAACCCTGCAGATTATGATGTCATTGCTACATTAAACCTTAATGGAGATTATATCTCTGATGCTTTGGCTGCCCAAGTAGGTGGGATTGGTATCGCACCGGGTGCCAATATAGGAGATAAGGCAGCAGTTTTTGAAGCAACTCATGGTACTGCCCCAGAGTATGCTAATAAGAACCTGCTCAATCCAGGTAGCTTAATTCTCTCTGCAGAAATGATGTTACGTCATTTAGGCTGGAGTGAAGCAGCAGATTTGGTTATTCAAGGAATTTCTGGGGCTATTCAAAGCAAAAGAGTAACTACTGACTTTGCTCGCTTAATAGAAGGGTCTACTCAAGTTTCCTGCTCTGAATTTGGTGAGGAAATTATTCGGTGGATGTAGCTAAAATAAGCTAAGATTCTATCTAGACAAATTAATTAACTATCTTCGATTTATATTATATATGATACCTACTTACCCTTATGAATGTCTTCTTTACCTTTGATGTTGAAGTTTGGTGTAATAGTTGGAACCACTTAGATCAAGATTTCCCAGCTAGCTTCGACCGGTATGTTTTCGGGCGTTCATCCAAAGGAGAGTATGCGCTCCCAAAAATCCTCAATACTCTTGGTAAATATGATCTGAAAGGTGTATTTTTTGTTGAACCTCTATTTGCTGCTCATTTTGGTGTTGAATATCTTGCAACTATTGTTGAGTTAATCCAGAATGCTGGCCAAGAGATTCAGTTACATCTACACCCTGAGTGGGCTGATGAAGCACACAATGCACTACTTGAAAACGTTACAGGTAAGTGCCAGTATCTTACACAATACAGTTTTGAAGAGCAACGGATTCTTATTCAACATGGCCTTCAGCTACTTCAAGAGGCAGGTTGCGATTTACTACCTACTGCTTTTCGGGCAGGTAGCTTCTCTTGTAATAACGATACTTTTTCAGCAGTTGCCATGAATGGCCTGAGATTTGACAGTAGTATCAATCCGCAAATGGAAGCATCTCAACCAGGTAAGATTACACCTATGTATGCAAATCCCTATGAGGTTTTTACGCACAATGGATTAACCTTAATTCCAATGAGCAGTTTTTGTGATGGATATGGCCGTCATCGACATGCTCAGATCGGTGCTTGTAGTGCTCAAGAAATTACTCAAGCACTTGAAGATGCAGTACGTAAGCAATGGCATACTTTTGTATTACTTGCACATAATTTTGAATTAATGGTACCTAAGCGTAGTGCTCGGGATTTTTTTGTAGAACACCGTTTTAATCACATTTGTCGCTTCCTAAACGCAAACCGCTCTATTACGCCTACAGTGAATTTTGCTGATGTATCTACTTTTCCCGAACCCTGCAATATGCCTCTCCCTGTTGTAGGAACAATGGCAACTACAAAGCGTTACATTGAACAAGCCCTTCGTCGCTTATTCTAAAATTGATAAATAACTCTAAATTATACTTATGCGTGCCTCACTTTTTAAGCCTTTTTACCAATGGTATGAATGGATTTGCTTTAATTACGGTAGTTTCAGAGGATGGGTGAGGCATTTACTCACAACAGCTCAATTTTTACTCGGAGTGCTCGATTCATATACAAATATAAATCCGGAGTGTAAAGTCCAGCGACTTGTATTTGTTTGTCTTGGCAATATTAACCGCAGTGCATTTGCTCAAGCGGTTGGAGAATCTAAAGGATTACACTGTGCTTCCTTAGGGTTAGCTACTGAAACTGGAATGCCTGCTTATAAAAAAGCGGTAGCAACAGCCTCTATAATGGGGATAGACCTAACCAAGCATATAGCTACTGATTTTTCAGATCATGAACAAAACCAATTTGATTTATATCTTGTTATGGAAGTTCGGCATATAAATCGACTTATATCACTTGGTATTTCTCGTGAGCAAGTTATATTACTTGGTGCTTGGTCAGCTCCAAAGCGCATTCATCTTCATGATCCCCATACTCTATCTGATAACTATTTTTATAGCTGTTTTACCCTAATTCGCTCTGCAGTGGAACGTTTAGCGATTCAATTAAACAACTCTAAACCATAATTTATGGTTAATAATGACCCTAGCAGTGATGTTATCAGTATTCGTTCTTGGTTTAATTACTGAGAGGAAACGCTATATTGTACGCAATTGGTTATATCAGCAACTGGTGAGATTTAAATGAGTACACCTTATAGTAATTTTCCACCATGTATTGTGTTCGGAGTTGATCTTCAAATTGGATTGTATATTATTCGTGAACTTGGGCAAGCAGGAATCCGGGTTATCGGTATTGCAAGTAACCCTAATGATATTGGACTACGTTCACGCTGGTTAACAGAAGGTCATGTAATTCAGCAACCACATAGCGAAGCTCTTTTAGAACTACTACGCACACTAGGGAATATACATGGTCGCTGCCCTTTAATCGCAACTTCTGAAGCCCATTTATTATGGCTTGCTCAATGCCCTACATCTGAATTAGGGTTAATTCATCCTGTCTTACCTTCAGCCACTGCATTGCAAGCTGTAATTAATAAAGAGCAGACGCTAGAGCTAGCCACTAAAGTGGGTATAAAAATACCATATACTTGGCAACCAATAAGTTTAGCGGATATCGATGATCGTGTAGAGAAATTTCCAACTCCAGCTGTATTGAAGTGGAAAAATCCTCATATTGCAAGATCTATGCTTGAAAAATTTCAGCTATCAACACTTAAGTCAGAACATGTTGCTACAACTTCAGATTTACGTAATGTATTATTGCGTTACTTAGATTTAGGTCAGTGGCCCATGGTTCAAGAGTATTGCCCTGGATATGGTTTAGGCCAGTTCTTTTTTATAAAAAATCACCATACGGTACGCCGCTTCCAGCATATGAGACTTGCTGAATGGCCACCAGAAGGGGGGTACTCAACTGTTTGTACTGGGTTATCTCTGAATAAGCATGCTGATTTACAAGAGCGATCAATTGCCTTACTGAACTTGATTGATTGGGAAGGGGTTGCCATGGTGGAATACCGCTATGATCCACTGACAAATCGTTCATGGTTAATGGAAATTAATGGCCGATTCTGGGGTAGTTTTCCTCTGGCAAGCCAAAGTGGAGCAAGTTTTGCGCTACTTACCTATTTAGATGCGATCGGAGAGAAATTACCTAAGCTACCTCCAGTAAAAAGTAATTTACGAGCACGAATGGTATTTACAGAATTAAAGCGTCTTTGGCGAATTTGTATCCAGCCCGATCGTATCACTGATCCTGCATTTGAGCGTAAACCACTTGCTGAGATAGCGCGCTTTTTTAGTGATTTTTTCAGGAGAAACGTTCGCTACTATGTATGGTCTTGGCGTGATCCACTCCCATTTTTGCAAGATTTATTTAATATGTTTTGGAATCGATTAAAATAAAATCAAGCTTGTCAATAATTAACTAATTTAGGATAGCAATTATAAATTTGATCATCGATACAAAACATTCCTTATTTAAAAATCCTTAGCAAGGATCACAATGAATCTGGTTATCTCAGTGTTTTTAATGCAATAGCCCAACGTTGTAATTCATCAAGTACAGTTTTAGCTGAGTGATCTATACGATCACTAGTTTGAAATCCATCACTATTAACTAACGTGTTAGCCATAGGGATGCTTACCCCTTCAGGGATGGGCATCATTTTTAATGTAGTCACTTGCAAACGTGCAGCTTGTGCTGCACGTAACCCACCAGAAATTCCACCATAACTAACAAAGCTGCAAGGCTTATAATTCCACTCTTGATAAACATAATTAAAAGCATTAATTAATGCAGGAGTTGGTGAATAATTATATTCAGGAGCAACGAACACATAGGCATCGGCTTTTTTTACACTTTGACTCCAACCTTTAGTATGCTTATGTTTGTAGTTTTTGTTTCTTGGGTGATCGGATTCATCATAAATAGGTAATTTAAAATTAGCCAAATCTACTAGTTCAACAACAAAATCGCTATTTTTTTTAGCATAATCGGCAAACCAATGAGCTATTTTAGATCCTATTCGATTTGGGCGTGTACTTGCGATAATTACCTGTAAATGTAATAACATACTTTTTCTATACAGCTCATCTTAAAAAGTACACCATCTAACAATGATCAAAAATTATTCCTTGTTTGGTGTAGACTCACGGACTTTGGATTTAATTAGAATAACGCAGTAAATGGCTGGCTAAGATGCCTCCAAAATCTTCAATATTCTCACACCAATCACGGTGAAGTTCTATCGCAATATCGCAACAGATAACCAATGAACTAAATGCATCCCTGCTTGTGTCATGCGATACCAAGCAGTTTTTTATACTACTAGTTAAATGTGTCTGAAGCATCAGTGGCTACAAAAATATCATAACCCACCTCAATATTACCATTAATATAGATAAAAATTCTAATAATGTAGAGTTATCTAAATATCCTACTCTGAAATTAAAGAAGAAATCGTTCAGTGAATATGATTAAAAATGAGGAGTTTAAAACTTTTTTATCGCAACTTACAGAAGCAAATGTAACTCTCAGTGGTTTTACTGATTTTAAGAAAGTCAGGTTCTAGATATTTTGATTGCAGTACGTAAAGATAAAAAAATTAAAATTCTTAACAACAAAAAGGCTGGTTATCGGCAAAGAATAAATTAGAACAAGCCTATTATGCTATTCCAAGCGTATATAATTTAACAACATTACGAAAATTTGTTCACCATTTTCAAAAAGAGGGGGTGAATACTCTAGTATAATTCTTAGATTATCCTCCCTAAAAGCAAGCTAAGAAAATTATTGCTATTAATGTCTATCCCTTATTTTTTATCTAATGGATGGGTTATCAATTCAAAGCGGACAAATTGTGAGCGTTAATAAAGGAGGATGGGATAAGTCCTATGGCATTAATCATATTAATGAATTTAACCGTGCTTGGCTTTCATTAGTTCGGGAGAAAATAAATGAGAATGCCACTATTTGGATTAGTGGCACAGTCCATAATATTTTTTCAGTAAGACAAATTCTAATTGAGCTAGGCTTTAAAATTTTAAATATCATTACTTGGGAGAAAAATAATCCTCCACCTAATTTTTCCTACCGTTATTTTACCCATTCTACTGAGCAAGTCATTTGGGTAAAAAAAAACGAAAAAATTCCCTATTATTTTAACTATGAATTGATGAAAAAAATCAATGGGAATAAACAAATGAAGGATGTTTGGAAATTACCGACAATTGCCCCTTGGGAAAAATCTTGTGGTAAACATCCTACCCAAAAACCACTATCCTTGCTCATAAGACTAATTTTAGCCTCTACTAAACCAAATGCTTGGATACTCGATCCCTTTACAGGAAGTTCAACCACAGGAATTGTAGCAAATTTAATCAACAGACAATTTATAGGGATCGATCAAGAAGAATCTTATTTAGAAATCAGTAAAAACAGGAAACTAGAAATTGAGAGCCTACAAACTGCAGTAGATTATCGGCAAAAACTAGTAGGATTTGACCATAAAAAAGATCTAGAGCAATATCTATTGGAAGAATCAAGCTCTAACCGTGATATTCAGCAAAACTTTAATGCTAGCCACAAGATAGAGCAGCTAAGCATTCTCTTTAGAGTAAATAATTTAAATCGTTTGTTTCTCTATGATTAGTCGCTAATACTACTCAATAATCGTAACCTTCTATTAGCTAAATTCTTATCTTATCTGTATCGCATTAAATATATAGATACTTTCTCTATCTATTAGAAATACAATTACTTATATCTATTATATAAGCCAATATTTTAATTAATGCTGTTTATAAAATATTTAATAAGAAAATTAACTTTTTTCGCACTAAGAAAATTAGCTCTTCTTGCGGTGACTATGGCCACAGGGTTTATCGCTATAGAGTTGCTTACGAACCTTTACTCAATTACTCAAACTTATCCAGTTTCTCCAGAATGGGGGAAAATTACCAGAAGTGCTCAAAGAGATATTTACCACGGAACTGATAGGGGTAATCCGTATAATGTAGTATTTGGCCATGGAAGATATGGTAGTCCAATAAAACCCATTACTAATATGACTTTATCTGAAGTAGCTCAGTTTGGTAGGGAGGTACTTATTCCTAATACCAAGGGAAGAATTAATGTAGTAGATAGTAAAGGTAGGCCTCTAGGTACTTCAGCAGTAGGTGCTTACCAGCTTATTCAATCAAATTTAGACAAAAAAAACTCAATTGCTGAAAGAGTTTTAAAGCCTGTCTATGGAGAAAATTGGCGAAGAGCTAAATTCACCCCTGAAATACAAGAACAACTAGCAAAAGCACTTTATGAAGCAAATAGGGCGAGTATGGACTTACACTTTATGTGGCGAGGGCTACCTAAGCTAGGGGTAGGGCGATTTTATAATATCCCATGGGAAAAAGCACGACTATATATCTTAAAAGGAGAGATTGGAAATAGACAATTTACTCAAAATAAAGAAATGTTAAAAAATATTCCCCCTATAGGGAATTTAAAAAAAATAGAGAATCACTCTCTGGCGAGTACTTTTCAGAATATATTAACTAAAGAATAAATATTAATTTAGACAAAAAGTACTACTTCTTATTAATTTTCATTTTTACGATAAGTGAAACTTCATCTTGTTTAGGTACGGGAATGTGCCAAGAAATACGATTAGCTATTTCTTGCTGATGAGAATAATTCTCAGAGAGAATTTCCCGAGAATCTAAATCTGGAATAAACTCTACCACTTTTACTGTAACGGGTTTGATCTTCTGATTATGCAAGACAATTTCAGTGGTTTCAAAAATATAATCTTCTACTTTAGAGTCAATCCGCTGTTTTTTTGTAGCCGTAATATCAAAAGCATGACCTAAATTTAAGGTAACTAAACTATTTTCTGACGTATGGTTTATTTGATCTTCACCAATAAATTGAAGATGACCTTCAGTATCTGGCTGATAAAATTGCATAGCACCTGCAGGCAAGGGTATTCCTAGTCCTAATTTCTTACTATTTTTAAAATTAAAGTAGGAAGTCACAGGGAGTTTTTGAGCTGTGGTAGACTGAAAATCGTAAAATCGAGGAGAATCACTATGGATTTCATAACTGACATGTCCAGAAACTTTCTGGGTATCAAATAAAGGAATCTGTTTTGTTTGGTTATTTTTAAGGGTAATTATTTGAGGTAATGTATAAAGATGATAATCCGAAAGTGGCTCTTCTCGAGGGGAAATAGAATCTGTTTTAGCCAAGGCTAATATCCGCATTTGAGGTTTTTCATATTGGGTTGAAGCAGGTAAATGATGAATATCCCCAGCCATTAGCTGCACTTGAGCATCTAAATAGCTCATTCCAGATTGATTAGTAATATTTGCTCTACTTATCAGCGTAAGCTGATCTCCTTCTTGATTTAACTGAGCAATGTAATTTGCATTCCAGTTTAAATGATGGGTTAAATAACTGAGTGCCGTGAGCTGTTTTTCAGTTTCTTTTGCATTAATACTGACCGTAAGAGTAGGATAACTCTTTAGTGTTTTTGGGATTCTTGGATAGATTAATTGATTTGGGAAAATACCTGTTTCTATATGCCCATCTTCAAAACTTAAAATGACCTCTTCATGATTATCACTAATTCCAAGTAGGACGGCCTCTCGCTTTTCAGTTTCAGAACTTTGAGAACCAATCACTCCTATCTTTTTACCTAGATAATGAAGTAATAAATTTTGCGTATGAAGCAAATTTGCTTCATAACTTTGTTCAATCACTTTAAATTTCTGTGACTGAGAAGGAATACTCACCAGTGTTGCCGATTCAGGTCGAATATTTGGACTAATATCCACAAAATTAAGGATATTGTTTCCCCTCTTTAAAGATATTTGTCGTTGATCCCTAATTAAAGCGAGATCCTTATTATAGATAGTGAGTGAGAGTTTTTGCCGATCCGTTTTAGTGACTTCCACGCTCTGCCCAGTTAAGCTTATAAATAAAGAAATTAAAAAAATAAAATATCTGATAGAAATTTTCATCTTTATAAGTTTAACGGAAAAAACTCTAAATAAAAAAATCCTTGGTCAAAAGACCAAGGATAAAAATGGGTGTTGTGGGTAGTTTATATTTAAGCAGTGACTGCAATTTTACGCACTTGAGACTGTTGATTTTTTGGTATCACCAACTCAAGTACTCCATTTTCAGAGCGAGCACTTACCTTTTCTATATCTACTGTATTAGGTAGGGTAAAGCGGCGCAAAAATGAACCGCTCGAACGCTCTGTGCGGTGGTAACCTTGTTGATTTTCAGTGTAGAACGTTTTACGTTGCCCTTTTAAAGTCAATACCCCATTATCTAGAGTGATTTCAATATCTTGAGGATCCACACCAGGAATATCAGCGTAAATGACAAAACGGTCAGCATCTTCTCTTACATCTACTGCAGGTAACCAATCACCGCTGGCAAGTTCTGCACCATCTTGAGTGGATTGCCCCCAAGCAGGGCTAGCATCAAACAAGCGGTTTACTTCTCGTTGTAATTGATTCAAGGTGTGAAAAGGTGCATAATATCTGGACATATTTCTCTTACTCCCATATCTAAAGTTATTTATCTAAGTTAAATACTTCTTGGGGTGGCAGCCCCTTCTTAGTTACAGATATGGGGGTAGTTAAAATTATTTCAAGGGTTTTTATAGCTTATTTTTAATTTTTTCTATTTCCTCGCTTACTTCTAGCCAATCATCCTCCAATTCCGAATGCTTTTCATTTAGTTGTGCTTGTGTTATTAATAGTCCTTTTAGATATTCCTTTTGCTCAGAATCCTGATATATATTGGGATCAGCAAGTATTTGATTAAGCTCTTCCTGTTCCTTCATCAGCTTTTCTAATGATAATTCCAGAGCTTTTAATTTTTTTTGTAGCGGTTGCAGTGTAATTCGTTGATGAGCTTCTTCTCGTCTTTGATCCTTACGATTAATTAGGCTAACATTGCTTTTAGATTCATTTCCATTAGAATCCACAGATTTTCTGTTTAACCAATCTTGATAATCTTCCAAATTTCCATCAAATGGGCACACTCTATGAGCTGATACCAGCCATAACCTATCTGTAGTGCTTCGCAGTAAATAGCGATTATGAGAAACAATTACCATTGCACCCTCAAACTCTTGCAAGGCATTAATTAATGCCTGTTGCATCTCTAAATCTAAATGGTTCGTTGGCTCATCTAAAAGTAATAGATTAGGTCGTTGATAGACAATGAGTGCTAAAGCGAGCCTTGCTTTTTCTCCGCCAGAGAAGGATTGAATAGGCTGTAAGGCTTGATCTCCTTGGAAGTTGAAGCCGCCTAAAAAATTTCGCCCCTCTTTTTCTGATAAATTAGAATCTAGTTTTTTTAGGTGCTGTAGAGGGCTTTGCTGAAAATAAAGCTGTTCTAGTTGGTGTTGGGCAAAATAACCGATTTTTAAATCTTGTGCTTGAGTTAAAGTACCCGTTTTTGAGGCAAGCACCCCAGCAAGTAATTTAATTAACGTAGATTTTCCTGCTCCATTAGGACCCAGCAACCCAATCCGATCTCCGGGTATCAGGTTAAAATTAACTTGAGCTAAAATTTCTTTTTGATCATAGCCTATAACGATTTGTCGTGAGTTTAGTAAAGGGGTAGGGAGTTTTTCTGGTGAATAGAAAGTAAAAGTAAAAGGCGAATGGCTATAAATAGGGGCTAACTGCGCCATTCGCTCAAGTGCTTTAATTCGACTTTGTGCTTGGCGAGCTTTAGTCGCTTTTGCTCGAAATCTATCTACAAAACTTTGGATATGGGCAATATTTTTTTGTTGCTTCTCATAGTTTGCTTGCTGTTGCATCAGTTGAGCATTTCGCTGGGTTTCAAAGCTCTCGTAATTGCCTTGATAATAATTAATAGTATTTTGCTCAATATGGGCAATATGAGTGATGCTATGATCTAATAACTCCCGGTCGTGAGAAATAAGTAACAAGGTACCCGAATAATCCTTAAGCCAGCCTTCTAACCAAATCACTGCATCCAAATCTAAATGGTTAGTAGGCTCATCTAAAAGTAACAAATCAGAACGGCACATTAATGCTTGGGCTAAATTAAGCCGCATCCGCCAACCTCCAGAAAAATGGGAGACAAGCTGAGATTCTTGATCTGGAGTAAATCCTAAGCCGTGCATGAGTTTTGCTGCTCTTGCTGTGGCAGTATAACCTCCAATGGATTCTATTTGCCCATGTAGATGCCCTTGTGCTTTACCGTCATTATTTTTTTCTGCCTCCAATAGCTTTTGCTGTAAATCCTGAAGTTCCTGATCTCCCTCCAATACATACTCCAAAGCAGGGGTTGCCACTTGAGGAGTTTCTTGAGCTACATGGGCCAATACCCACTGAGGTGGATAAGTTAGAGCACCTTGATCAGATTGTAAATGACCTAAAATTAAACTAAAAAGACTAGATTTACCACAACCATTGGCACCAATGAGTCCTACTTTCTGCCCGGGATGAATGGTTAAATTGACTTGTTCAAAAAGGAGCTTTTGCCCTTGTCGTAAAGCAATATTTTGCAGCTGTAACATAAAAATAAAATTGGGATGAATGGAAGCCTTATTAATATGATGAATGGAAGCCTTATTAATATAATGAGTTAAGATACCACCATCAGCAAAAAAAGAGAGAATCAATGGCAGATAAAATTGTTAAATCTAAGGATCAATGGCAAGCGCAGCTCACTCCAGAACAATATGGAATTACCCGAGAAAAAGCTACTGAACCCCCATTTACCGGTAAATATTATCATCATCATAAGCAGGGAACCTATCATTGTATTTGCTGTGGCAATCCCTTATTTAGCTCAGAGCAAAAATATGAATCAGGTAGTGGTTGGCCTAGCTTTTGGGATCCTATTCATACTACTGCTGTAACCGAGCATACGGATCATAGCCATGGAATGAGGCGAGTAGAGGTAGTCTGTACCCGTTGCGATTCCCACTTAGGTCATGTGTTTAACGATGGTCCTGATCCGACCGGATTAAGATATTGCATTAACTCCGCTTCCTTAGATTTTAAAGCCGATTCTAAGTGAATTTTATTTCTACCCTAGCCATACTTGTTCTTTTAAATGGACTGATCGGCTGTACCCAAGATTCTAAGAATCATCTGATTCAGTTTAACGGATCCACTATGGGCACGCGCTACACCATAAAAATCATTGATCTACCTTCCAACCTTAATCCTGATACTCTAGCTAAAGAAATTACTCAGCAGTTGAAATCAATCAATCATCTGTTATCTACTTACCAAGCTGATTCTGAACTCTCCCAATTTAATCAGAATCCAAGCACAGATTGGATTTCGGTATCTTCTCCCTTAGTGACTGTGATTCAAAAAGCTCAAGAAATTAGCGCACTTACCCAAGGAGCATTTGATATTACCGTAGGTGTTTTAGTGAATCTGTGGGGATTTGGTCCCCATCTTTATCAACCCTCTATTCCTACCCCGGCACAAATTCAAGCTGCAAAGCAAAAAGTAAACTTTGAACTACTGGATATTAGGGATTCTCCTCCTGCCTTAAAAAAAGAGCAAGGAGATATGTATCTTGATCTTTCAGGAATTGGCAAAGGCTATGGGGTAGATCAAATTGCAGAATTATTAGCATCTAAAAATATCCATAATTACCTGGTAGATATTGGGGGAGAAGAACGAATCAAGGGGCATAATAGCAAAGATCAGCCTTGGAAAATTGCCATTCAACAACCTAGAGCAGGGATACCTAAAGCTGCTTACACCCTTGAACGCACCTCAGGGGCTATTGCAACTTCTGGAGATTATCAAAATTATTTTGACTACAAAGATAATCGCTATGGGCATATTATTAACCCTAAAACCGGTTGGCCTACTCCTTATCAATCCGCTTCAGTGACTGTGCTTAGCACTACCGCTATGGAAGCTGATGCACTTGCTACCGGGCTTTATGTCTTAGGAATAGACAAAGCCATTGCTCTTGCCGAGCAATCTCAGATTCCAGCCTTATTTATCATCCAATCAGAACAGGGGATTCAGAAACAAGCGAGTAGTTATTTTCCCTATAATAAAATATTAAAATAATAAGAAAGTGCTCAATATTTTAATGAATAAAAGATTGTGAGTATCGGTAAACCTATAAATTATCTCACTATTAAGGGGTTTAAATCCATCAAATCCCTTGAGCAATTTAAGTTAAATAATCTTAATGTGCTGATTGGTGCTAATGGGGCAGGGAAAAGTAATTTTGTTTCATACTTTCATATGCTGAGAGAAATGATTGATGGACGGCTACAAGTATGGATAAGTAAACAAGGATCTGCAGATCGGATTTTAAACTTTGGTATTAAAGAAACTAGCGAATTGGAATCATTGATTAAGTTTGGTTGAAATAGTTATCAATTTAAGCTAGAATCAACAACAGAAGGTAGCTTCCATTTTATTAGCGAACAATACTTTTTTAGTGGTGACAGTGGTAAAAAATCATACTCATTAGGCTCTAGCCATAAAGAGTCAAAACTAAAAGAAGAATTAGCTAAAAATATTGGCGTAGCTAGTTATTGTTATTATTCTATTTCAAACTGGAGAGTATTTCATTTTCATGATATCAGCAGTACTGCTGGGGTAAGGCGTGATTGTGCAGTACATGATAATGAATATCTACGTTCTAATGCGGCCAACCTTGCCGCTTACCTTTATCGACTTTCTAAAGAATACCCTGAAACTTTAGATCAGATTTGCAAAGTTATCCGCCTTGCACTTCCTTTTTTTGATAATTTTATTTTTAAGCCAGAAGAAAAAGAAACAGGAGAAGCGTTTATTTGGCTATTTTGGAAACAAAAAAACAGTGATTACCCATTTCATCCTAGCCAACTCTCTGATGGCTCAATTCGTTTTATTTGTTTAGTCACTGCATTATTCCAACCCAATCCTCCAGCTACCATTATTCTTGACGAGCCTGAATTAGGCCTGCACCCCTATGCAATCGCATTATTGGATTCTCTTTTAAAATCAGCAGCTACCAGAATGCAACTTATTGTTTCCACTCAATCTGTCTCTTTAATCAATGAATGCTCTATTGATGATTTGATTGTGGTGGAGCGAGAAAAAGACGGTAGCATATTTAAGCGATGCAAAGAAGTGGATTTTAAAATTTGGCTTGAAGAATATTCCGTTAAATAGATATACTTGCTACTAGTGATGATTTTTATCCCTTTTTCCTTCCTCCGATCGCTAACCGTTTAAATCTACTTGTATCCTTTTATAAGATGCTAAATCCCCGTCTTGAATTCCTTAACTAATTGCTACGGGAATATTGGGTTTATAGTAAAGAATATAATCGGCACTTTTTTGCTTGCTACAAGTAGTTAAATTACATTCGAACATAAGTACGTCCATCAGTAAAACTGAGTTCTTCTCGAATTTATTTTTGTACATCTCAGCCTGATTCAATAAGTGCTGGAGTAATAAATTTGGTACAAATATCTCGTTCGGATAATTCTTTTTTATTGGTCATGGGGAGTCTAAACTTATTGGTAGATGTAATTAATTACACAATATCAAATTACTAAGGAAACATTCTCTTCTTTTAGAAGATATAAATTTTTCATATCTCAGCTAGGAAATACTTATGGAAGTCCTTGATCAAATCCAAACAATTATTATTGTCATGATGGAAAACCGTTCCTTTGATAATGTATTGGGGCACTTAAGTATGCCTTTATATGGTAATCGAAAAGATGTCAATGGTTTAGTCAATATTGAGACAAACGCTAGCTATATTAACTTTTTAGATAAGCAAGCATATCGACCTTTTCATTTACAAGATGGTCCTTTACCTTATGATTTACCTCATAGTAGATCAATGGTAGCTACACAGCTTGCAAAAAAAGGGAATACATTTACTATGAGTGGTTTTGTTGAGGCTTATTATTTGCAAACAAAAAGCAAAATTGAAACCCCTCCCCCTATGGGGTTTCTCTCTCCGATGGATACGCCTATGTCTAGTTTTCTTGCTAATCAATATGCAGTGTGTGATAACTGGTTTGCACCCGTACCTGCAGATACTCAGCCTAATCGATCAGTGGCCTATAGTGGTTATGCCACGGTGGATGATACCAAACCTCGCCCTATTCCTATTGTTCCCGGAAGTTTTATTTTTGATTGGCTTGATGAACATCATGTCAGTTGGCGTGTTTACCATAGTGGGTTTTCTTTTTTTACTTTATTTGATCGATTTGATGATGTGCTCGGACCAAATTTTCATAGTTTTAAGGATTTACCAACAGATTGGGGAGAAGAATCTTTAGAAAAGATGCCGCAAGTTGTTTTTATTGAACCATCTTATACAGATTCGCCTATTCATTTTGGTTGGATTCCTAGTGATAACCACCCACCTACCCCAATAGGACCTGGAGAGCACTTCCTTAGGGAGGTTTATAGTGCTTTAGTTCACAACCAAGAAAAATGGCAGCGATCTTTATTAATTGTTGTTTACGATGAGCATGGGGGATTTTTTGATCATGTTTTACCAAATATGATTTCTTCTCCAGTACCTGCTGAATCTCTTTATGCTAACGCTTTTGAAAGTACCGGTCCTAGGGTTCCAGCTCTGTTTGCCTCTCCATGGATTGCACCTCATAAAGTCTGTAATAGTTTAATGGATCACACTTCCATATTGCAGTTATTATCAGAAAAGTTTGCAAGCTCTCCAGACTATAATGATGAAGTGAAACGACGTAGGGAATTAGGAATACAAAGTGCATCTCAGGTATTTACTTCAGATCTTATTTCTCCGAGAGTGGATATTTCGCCACCACCCCAAGATACGATTCATAAATCATCTTTAATAGCACCTACAATGAGTCCTAATACGGATAGTCAACATACTTTTTTCTCAGCAGCTAAAAGATTATCAGATTATGATTATCAACGAGCGATTAAAAAATTTCCTGGGCTCTCTTATTTGAAAAATTTGTAAAATAGTTAATTCTTTAAGCAGTTCATCCAAATATTGATTTTAAAAACGTTTAATGAAACCAAAAATTCTACTTTGCATTAACTTTGATCACACCCTATTATTGAGTGCAGATCGAACCGAATATCAATCTGCCCATCGATATTTGCAGAACTTAGCTCAATATCCAGAAATTTTATTGGCATATTTAACTGATCAATCTGTTGGGTTAATCCAGAGTGTCCTCCAAGATCACCAGATTCCTACGCCTAATTTTTTGATTCAAACTCAAGAATTAGCTATATATGAAATTAAAGAACATTGCTGGCATCTTGTGCAAAATGGAAGCAGTATGAAAAAAGATCCTAAATTAGCTGCTATTTATTATTTAATAGAAAAGAATAGTTTAGATAAAAACTATGTGGTTTTTGTGGGAGGAGACGAGGAGGATTTAGCTCTATTTATAAATGGCTTTAAGGGTGTACTTATTTGTAATGCCGCCTCAGAGATAAAACAAAAAATTTTAGATTCTTTACCTGAAGAAAAACTAGAAAACTTCTATATTGCTCGAGGCAGTTTTCTAGGATTAGATGGAAATTATAGTGCGGCTATTCTTGAGGGGTTAGCTCATTTTTTTCCTTATACAAGAGCATGGATGGAAGTAGATACAAAATCTTATCAAGATGGTGTAGCTTTACAATCTTGTGCTATTTATCGTAGTTATAAGAAAGAGGGGAGTTATTTATATATAAAAAATAAAGAGGATTTTTCTCAAGTACCGGAAAAATTAATAGCAATATTAGGGAAATTAAATTTTGTAATGGAGTTAGAGTTACACCCTAGCATCTCCTTAGCTCAAGGCAATCCTCAAGAAATAATAAATATCATTCGAGAGAAAGGATATTTTCTACAGCTTCCTCAAAGTGAATATCGAACTTCTTAAGTAAATGAAAACGGTAAGCAGATCTACCATTACTTGTCCCCATTGTAGCTATCAGAAGATAGAGACCATGCCAACCAATGCTTGTTTATATTTCTATATTTGTGAAAATTGTAAAATCAGTTTAAAACCAAAACTAGGGAATTGTTGTGTATTTTGCAGTTATGGAGATGTACCTTGCCCGCCTATTCAAAAGAAGCGGGCAATAGATATAGATTCTGATTAATTTTTAATATTTTGTATATTCACTAAAGATTTGGGTGGTTCCGTCTTTATTGATCTGTAGTACTTTAAAAGGATCTTTCCTATTACCCATTTCCATTCCTGGGGTGCCAGTAGGCATTCTAGGTACGGTGAGACCGATAATATCTGGCTTATCAATGAGCAATTTCTTAATGTCATCAGCAGGTACATGACCTTCTACGGTATAACCTTCAATAACTGCGGTATGGCAAGAGGATAATTCTGGAGGGATACTTTGTTCTTGTTTAATTGCTTGGACATTATTGGTTTTTACTTCTTTTACAGTAAAATTGCTTTTTTCTAAATGTTTTATCCACTCTTCACAACAGCCACAGCTTGGATCTCGGTATACAGTAATATTAGATGGACCAAAGTAATCTACTTTAGAGTTGTCCCAGACACTATCTTTTCCATAGGCAGTGATTGTAAATACAAATAATAAAACACATAAACCTAGTTGATTAATCAATCCCATCAGATTATTCCTCATTTTTAAGTATCAATGGCATGTTTTTGCATTCGATAACATAAGGTATCTCTACTTATTCCTAACAACCTTGCTGCTTTGGACCGATTACCCTGTGCTCTAGTAATAGCTTGATGAATCAGTTCAATTTCTACTTGATCTAAAGCTAGCCCATTTTCTGGTAAGGTGATAATTGGAGCTTCTGTAGTAGTAACAGAAAAATCTTTTCCTTGTATTTCAAAAGGTAGATTTTGTGGTTCAATCATTTTACCCGGTAGTAATACAACTATCCGTTCACAAAGATTACGTAACTCTCGAATATTACCCGGCCAGTAATAACTATTTAAAATGCTTAAAGCCGCCTTACTAAATTGAGGAGAAGCTAATTTATATTGTTGAGAAAAAGTACTAGAAAAATGCTCAAGTAGTAAAGGGATATCTTCTTTTCTTTCTCGCAAAGGAGGGATAGATAAGGGTACTACATGAAGGCGATAGTAAAGATCTCTACGAAAACGCCTTTCTTCTACCCATTGATGCAAGTCACAGTTTGTAGCCGCAATAATCCGTACATTACAATGATGAGTATAGGTTTCTCCAACTGATTGGCATTCCCCAGATTCTAAAAAACGAAGTAATTTTGCTTGGATAGCAGGAGAGAGTTCATTAACTTCATCAAGAAAGACTGTACCTCCTTCACTAGCACGTAAGCGCCCTAAATGATCGTGAGTTGCTCCAGAAAACGCACCACGACGGTGACCAAAAAGCTCAGATTCTGCCAGATCTTCTGGAAGAGCAGCACAATTAATTGGAGTAAATACCCTATCGGATCGGTGGCTTTCAACATGAATAGCTTGTGCCATTAGCTCCTTACCAGTACCGGTCTCTCCAGTAATTAAGGCGGTAACATCTGTAGCAGCCACCATTTGCGTGCTGCGTATTAATGCTTCAAAAGCAGGCGCACTACCTATGAGTGCCTCAAACCCATTCATTTAACTACCCTTTTATCTAGTAAAATTAAACTGCTTACCAGTATAATTATATACTAGTATTTTTTTTAAAAAAGCGTAGCGTAGAGTGGTTTAATAAAAGTATTTTTAGGAAAAACTGAAAGTTTGTAGAATATATCTTGGTCAGCAAAATAGAGATAAATGATATATACAGTTTATTTATCTCTTTAAGGTTATTTAATTATGGGGGACCACTACCAAGATCAATATTTGTTTTGATTATAATAATATTCGGCATCCACCGTAGTATTGATTATACCGAAGACTGATTTCTAAAGTTAAAAAATTTTATTAATTTCAGAATCCACAAATATTGCTTAAAATTTCTTGTACTAGCTTGTAATTTAGCTTCTCTAAGAGAACTTAGAGAAGCTAAGTGAATTATTGATTTTTTTATAGTTAGATTACTAGTAAAATTAAAAGTAATTCTCTCTACACTAGCTATGTTTTATATTTAAGTAGTTAAAAACTGCATTGATTACCCAAGGTTTTACGTACTAGGTAAATTTCATCTAAATTAAAGGTATCAGTTATACCACCTCCATCTACTTTTAGAGTTTTTCCTTGTTGTTTTTCAATTTGTCTTAACATATCTTCAGGCCAATAGGAATCCATGCCTCCAACTAATTTACCTTTATGGGCTACTTTTGCTGGCTCTAATTGAAGAATCATCCTCTCGAGATTACCTCTATCAATTCGATAATTAAAGTAATGAACATCATGGAATTTATCTGCACCCGGAATTATTTCTAATGATTTAAAGAATCCTTTTTGCTCTATCTCAGATTCGGTTTGATTCCAAGGTTGTTTGAAATAAATATCTAATGCTAAATCATTGCCATTACAGTGAAATAAAAACTGATATTCACCATTTACACTTTCGCCTAATACAGCGATCTTACTTCCTTCAGCTGTTGAAGCAGTAGGATTTTTAACTTCCCAAGCATAGCAATAAGTACTTACTAGGAAACAACATAGGCTAATTAATATTTTTCTCATTTATTTACTCCTAGTCATGAATAGATATCATTATTAAATTTATATAAGAGATAGAATGCTCTTTTTATATAAAGAGATCAGTATAACATTTTATTTTAAATAAAGTTTTTATAAAAATAATGCTTTGTTAGGCAATAAGGTATTTCAATTTAAAGAGGAATACAATAAAAGGGCTGATAAATTAAAAAAGGTTAAGAACCAAGCGATTTAAGTTTTTAGCTTTATCTAAAATTCAAGATGGAGGAATGGCAAGCAAGTTGATCACTGCCATAGCAACAATTAACAGTCCAGCAACATGGCGTAGATGTTTCAGTCTGGCAAGATAGGTCATCCAAAGAGTAAAAACTCCGATACTCATGACAGTAGGTAAGGTTCCCATCCCAAAAGCAAGCATGGTCAGTGCACTTCGTGAACCACTACCCGTAGTTGCAGCAACTGCCACTGCATTGTAAACAAGCCCACAAGGTAACCAACCCCAGATTGTACCAAAGATAAACGCTTGTTTCAGGCTACGTACTGGAATTAAACGCCTGCCTAAGGGTTCTAATTTACGCCAAAGGGGTACTCCTAATCGATCTACTTTAGCAAATCGTGGAAACCAACCAGCGATATAAAGTCCTGTACCTAATATAATTAGGGAAGAAATTCCTTGTAGCACACTATGACCAGAGATACCGATTAACACTACCATATCGTGGCTAATCGCACCTAAAAATCGAACCAATAAACCCATAATGAGTCCCATGGTGGTGTAGCTAGTAATACGACCTAGATTATAAGCAAAAATAAAAGGGATAAGACGCCTTTTATTCTCTCGTACCTCCTTGGGAAGACTTAAGGTTAGCGTACCTATAATTGCACCACACATAGCAACACAGTGAAGGGCACTGAGCAGTCCTAAGAAAAATGCAAAAAGAAAAGAAGTACCAAAAAGTGGGTTAAGTAAACTCACAGAAATTTATAAGCTAGTAGGGTAAATAAATAATTTTTTGTTTATATTTTCAGAGTATATAAGGGTTTAATAATTTAATTACTTGTGTTTTTCTATAGCTATTTGCTATCTGTTAAGCTAATAAGTTTTTTATTTTAAAACAATCTGTGGATCTATACTAACTATTCGTGATTTCTAAAAAGAAGAGGATAAAAAAAGATAAAGCGATTGTAGTTTTAGAAAATGTCTCTAAAGCTTATAGTACTACAGCGGGAATACAGCACACCTCTCTAAGTATCCCTCAAGGGCAAATTATGGCCCTAATTGGACCTAGCGGGTGTGGAAAATCTACCCTATTACGACTGCTGGTTGGACTAATCACTCCAGATTCAGGGCGTATTTATTTTGAAGGTATTCAACTTACGCCAGAGAATATCTTGACTCAGCGGCAAAAAATGGGTTATGTGATTCAAGAGGGAGGCTTATTTCCTCACTATACGGCTCAAGAAAACATTGTACTAATGGCAAATTATTTAAATTGGAATCAAAATAAAATAGCTCAAAGGCTAGGAGAGCTTGTGGCACTTACCCGTTTTCCTGAAGATGCTTTAAAACGATATCCTACCCAACTCTCTGGTGGACAACGCCAACGAGTCGCACTTATGCGTGCTTTAATGTTAGATCCAGATTTATTGTTATTAGATGAGCCTCTAGGTGCATTGGATCCTTTAAATCGCTATGAAATGCAGACTGAGTTAAGAGAAATTTTTCAGTCCCTGCGTAAAACAGTTATTATTATCACCCATGATATTGGAGAGGCTGCTTACTTTAGTGATCGTATCCTCCTTTTAAGGGATGGAAGAATTGCCCAAGAGGGTACTGTAATAGATTTCCTCGAAAATCCTGCTGATTCTTTCGTAAAGCAATTTATCAAGGCACAACGATGCCCGTTGGACTCTCATTCAGATCACAACTGTTCATTTTCTTACTTTAGTGCACAGTAATATCTATTAAGGGATTGCCATGATTAGCTATAAAAAATGGTCTAGATTAGGGTGGATTTTAATATTATGGGTAGGATTTTCCGCTAGTTTTGCTGAAACAGCAGTAACAATAGGAGCAAAAAAATTCACTGAGTCTATTGTTTTAGCCAATTTAGCTGCTCAATGGTTAAAAAACCAAGGAATAAATACGCAACTTAAAAAACTAGGAGGATCTCAGGTTCTTTGGCGTGGATTACTAAACGGGGATATAGATATTTATCCAGACTATACCGGTACCTTAATCCATGAAATTTTTGCTCAACAATATGTCCAAGAAGATGAGTTACAGCAAATACTTGCAGAAAAAGGAGTGGGAATTACTAAACCTCTTGGATTTGATAATACCTATGCATTAGGTATGGTGGATAAAGTAGCAGGAGAGCTTAATATTCGTAATATTTCTGATTTAATTCAACATGCAGATCTTACTTTAGGTTTCAGTAGTGAATTTATGGCACGGGCAGATGGTTGGCCAAAGCTACAAGCTTACTACCAATTACCTCAGCAAAATGTCCGAGGTTTAGATCATGATCTTGCCTATCGAGCATTAGAACAAAATACCTTACAAGTAATTGACATATATGCGACTGATGCAGATATTCAATACTATAAACTAAGAGTATTAAATGATGATCTACATTATTTCCCTCACTATAAGGCTGTTTTCTTATACCGTTTAGCGTTGCTTAAGCAATCACCTGAGATCGTCTCTCTCCTAGAGCAGATTACAGGGAAAATTAGCCAGCAGGCTATGATTGATATGAACAGTCAGGTAGAGCTAGGACATATCTCTGATTCTCAAGTAGCTGTTAATTTTTTGAAGAATACTTTTGGTGTAGGAGATTACCAAGTTACTCAGTCTACATTTTGGCAACGGTTATATAATCGAACGTGTGAGCATTTAATGTTAGTGGGCATTTCCTTAGGAGCTGCTATTATTGTGGCTATTCCTTTAGGAATTTTTGCAGCTTATCGCCCTAAATTTGGACATATTATTATAGGAATCGCTGGAGTTATTCAAACTATTCCAGCACTTGCCATGCTCGTTGTCATGATACCTTTAGTTGGCGTTGGTGGCCCACCGGCAATGATTGTTTTATTTCTATATAGCCTGTTACCTATTTTACGTAATACGCATACAGGGCTAAAGAGTATTCCATTGCAAATTATAGAATCTGCTCAAGCACTTGGTCTGCCATCTAAGGCAAGATTACGCTTAGTAGAGCTACCCATGGCAGCTCGTACTATTCTTGCAGGGATTAAAACATCAGCGGTCATTAATGTAGGTACTGCGACCCTAGGGGCATTAATTGGGGCAGGAGGTTACGGACAGCCTATCTTAACCGGGATTCGCCTTGATGACACTGGACTTATCCTAGAAGGGGCGATTCCCTCAGCAATTCTCGCTTTGTTAGTACAGGGATTATTTACTTGGACCGAGCGTCATATTGTATCTGATGGATTATCTTGATTAAGTTTATGGCTTAAACATAGCTGCATCAATGGCAGACCAGATATGAATAATCCAACTGAGCATAAAAAATAATAAAATCCCAGATAGTAAAAACATAATAATTGCTATTAGCAAGCGTGCTTGCAACAACTGTCCAAGTCCTGGCACAACTAAACTACATAAAGCCGCAATTGCATTTTCAGCACTCATTTTAATTTATCCTCACTTTACATTAATAAATTTAAAATAACTTTCTGTGTTTATTATTTAGCAATTTGCTTCTATTCTACTTTAATAGGCGAATTGTTATAAACTTATCACTTTTAGATTTTTAAATTGTATATTTGTTAATGATCTTACCTTCTAATCTAAGTACACAAGCTATAGACATTTTACTCCGTGGTATTAGCCAAGTAGTACTACAAAATAACCCTGTATCTGGTTTAGTAATTTTAGTTGGCTTGTTTATTGCCTCTAAAATAGCAGGAGTAGCTACTTTAGTTGGAGTTATAATAAGCACTCTTACTGCGGTATTACTCAAAGTAGATAAATCACTTATTCAAAATGGTTTATTTGGCTTTAATGGAGTACTAGTTGGAATTGGAGTAAGTAGCTATGCGGTAAGTCATCATTTGTTAATAGACCATACTTTATGGCTGCATATTGTTATCGCTACTAGTTTATCTACTTTAGTGATGATTGGGTTAAGTCAGTTTTTTACTCTATGGAATTTACCAGCACTTACCATGCCTTTTATTTTGTGCACTTGGCTATTTATTGGCGTAGTGGAGCACATTGATTTATCGAATCCTATGGCCACTCTCTCTCATCATTTCATTAGTGAAATAGATATCTATACTATAAAAACTTGGTATATCGGCGTAGGTAAAGGATTTAGCGAGATTTTTCTACAGGATAGTGCAATCGCAGGCTATCTTATTTTCTTAGGAATTTTAATTAATTCTCGCATGAGTGCAATAGCAGCCCTTGCTGCTGCTTTGCTTTCTATAGCAACTGGAATAGCTTTTGAGGTGAGTGAAGAGAGTATTCAGCTGGGATTATATAGCTATAATCCAATTTTAACCAGTATTGCTCTAGGAGGGGGCTTATTTATTTATGTCACCAAATTTAGTTTTATTTATGCCCTTTTAGGTGCCATAGTAACTACTTGGATAAGCTTTGCTCTAAGTACTGCTTTACAGCATTTAGAGTTACCTATTTATACTTTCCCCTTTGTGATTACTACATGGTTTATGTTGCTCGTTGCTATGAGCGTAAATAGTTTGAAATACATTTCTACTTCAGAGGCTACTACTCCAGAAGAAAATACAAATCGATATGATGATTTGTAGTGAATAGGCAAAACACTACCCCTCATCCATTTTCCTGGTCAGCACAAATAGAGTTAGGTTATCAATGGGTAAATAATCGTACTGTTCCTACTTTACGCCGCCATCAAGGTCCCCTTCGAGTACAAAGACACCTTTATCCAGAAGGACCAGAAGTATGTCAGCATATTTTGCTCCATCCCCCTGGAGGAATTGCAGGAGGAGATACGCTAAGCATCTATGTCTCTGCGGGAAAAAATACTTCGGTACAAATCACTAATCCAGGAGCTACTAGATGGTACCGCTCTTATTATCCCTCCTATCAAAATACAAAATTATATATCGATGACAATGCGATTTTGGAATGGTTACCTCAAGAATCTATTTTTTTTTCAGGGTGTCGTGCTTATTTAGATACGGTTATTAAGTTAGGTGTAGATTCGAGACTTATTACTTGGGATATTTTTGCTTTAGGTCGTCCCGGTAGTAATGAACTCTTCACCCATGGGGAAGTTCATCAACGATTCCAAATACGATCACACTTGAATAATCAATTACTTTGGAGTGAGCGAATGAAATTTTTAGGAGGAAATATATTACTTCACTCTCCTGTAGGACTCTCAGGCTACCCTATTGCAGGTACCTTACTTGCAAATGGAGCAGTAAGTGCTAAACTCCTAGAGGCGTGCCGAAATTTGCCCATTGAAGGCTATGGAGGGATTACTCAATTTCCTACAGGGTTTATTGTAGCTCGTTTTTTAGGCCAAGAATCTGAAGCAGCACGTAACTGGTTTATTGCTTTATGGGAAATATTACGCCCAGTACTCATAGGGCGTTCAGTTTGTTTTCCTCGAATTTGGAATACTTAGATAAAGAATACCGATGGAGCTAAATGCACGAGAGAAAGATAAGTTACTTATTTTTACTGCGGGGTTAGTAGCTGAACGGCGGCACGCTCGTGGGCTGAAGCTAAATTACCCTGAGACAATCGCTTATATTTCTGCAGCTATATTGGAAAAAGCTCGTGATGGAGCAAGTGTTGCGGAGTTAATGCACTATGGAACCACATTACTTACCCGTGATGATGTAATGGAAGGTGTACCAGAGATGATTTCTGATGTGCAGGTAGAAGCGTTGTTTCCTGACGGTACTAAGCTAGTCACTGTACATCATCCCATTGTTTAATCAGTAGTTAGGATTTACATATCCATGATACCAGGAGAGATAAAAGTTGAAGCAGGGGAAATAGAGCTCAATGTAGGTTGTCGCACCTTAACTATTAAAGTGATTAACTCAGGAGATCGACCTATCCAAGTAGGCTCTCACTATCATTTTTATGAAGTCAACAGTGCACTGTCTTTTGACCGGGAACGAGCTCGAGGAATGAAACTAAATATTCCATCAGGTAATGCAGTGCGGTTTGAACCAGGACAAAGTCGTACCGTAGAGCTAGTGGAGTTTGTGGGGAGGCGTCATGTCTATGGTTTTAACGGTCAAATTATGGGACCATTATGAAAATATCCCGCCAAGCTTATGCCGATCTCTATGGACCAACGGTAGGGGATCGAGTACGACTTGCAGACACTCACTTATGGATTGAAATAGAAAAGGATTTTACCACCCATGGAGATGAGGTGGAGTTTGGAGGAGGTAAATCCATCCGAGATGGAATGGCACAGAGTCAGTTACCTGCTGCTGAAGTTATGGATACCGTTATTATCAATGTAGTAGTTTTAGATTATTGGGGGATTATAAAAGCAGATGTAGGGATTAAAGGTGGACGAATTGCAGGCATTGGTGCTTCAGGAAATCCAGATACTCAAGCCAATGTAGATCTCCCCATTGGGGCAGGAACAGAGGTTATTTCTGGAACGGGTATGATCCTAACCGCAGGTGGAATTGATACTCATATTCATTTTATTTCCCCCGATCAAATTTATGAAGCGCTTAACTCAGGACTAACTACCATGATTGGTGGCGGCACAGGCCCTGCAACGGGTACCCTTGCTACCACTTGTACCCCCGGACCTTGGCATATTAAGCGGATGCTCCAAGCAGCAGATGCGTTTCCTATGAATTTAGGCTTTACCGCTAAAGGTAATGTAAGCTTGCCTATTCCTATAGAAGAGCAAATCCGTGCAGGTGCTTTTGGACTTAAATTACACGAAGATTGGGGTAGCACTCCTGCTGCCATTGATAATTGTTTAAGTGTTGCTGATCGATTTGATGTACAAGTTGCAATTCATACTGATACTCTAAATGAGTCAGGTTTTCTTGAAACTACGCTAGGGGCTTTTAAAGATCGCACGATTCATACCTATCATACTGAAGGAGCAGGTGGCGGTCATGCTCCTGATATTATTAAAGCTTGTAGTCAACCTAATGTATTACCTGCTTCTACTAACCCAACGGTACCTTTTACAGTCAATACTCTAGATGAGCATCTAGATATGCTGATGGTTTGTCATCACTTAAACCCTGCTATTGCAGAAGATGTTGCTTTTGCAGAAAGTCGAATCCGCCAAGAGACAATTGCTGCAGAAGGTATTCTCCATGATATGGGAGCATTAAGTATGTACTCCTCTGATTCTCAAGCGATGGGCAGGGTGGGAGAAGTTATTTTACGTACCTGGCAAAATGCTTCCGTTATGAAGCATGAGCGAGGAGCATTACCAGAAGACAATGCTAGAAGTGATAACTTTCGGGCTAAAAGATATATTGCTAAATATACTATTAATCCAGCCATTACTTGGGGGGTTTCCCATGAAATTGGCTCTATCGAAAAAGGAAAATGGGCAGATTTAGTATTATGGAAGCCTGCTTTCTTTGGAGTAAAACCTAGCTTGATTATTAAAGGTGGAGTGATTGTTTCTGCTCCTATAGGAGACTCAAATGCATCAATTCCTACTCCACAGCCTGTACATTATCGACCTATGTTTGGTAGCTATGGCGGCAGTCGTACTGCTAGTAGCTTTACTTTTGTCTCTCAAGCAGCTTTAGAAGAGGATATTGGAATACGGTATGGGTTAAAAAAATCTTTAGTTGCAGTACGCCATACTCGTAATCTACGGAAAAAAGATATGATTCATAACAACGCTACCCCTCATATTGAAGTAGATCCTCAAAACTATCAAGTTCATGCCGATGGGCAACTGCTGTGGTATGAACCGGTAGATGTACTGCCTATGGCACAGCGTTATTTCTTATTTTAAAAAAATGCTTATGTTACTATTCGATCGACGGCTTTCTTCAGAAACACCAGCTACCCTAGAGATGGCATTTACCTTTGAAGAGCGAGAGCGAAGCCAATTACGCTTTCATTTATCAGATGGTCAAGAAGCAGCTTTTCAAATTGAACGAGGTACTACTCTTACTGTAGGAGATAAACTAGGTACTGCTGAAGGCCTAGTATTAGAAATACAGGCTAAACCTGAAGAACTTATGGAAGTACAAGCTCAAGACTCTCTTGATTTAATTAGATCAGCTTATCATCTAGGTAATCGTCATGTTCGGCTTCAAATTGACAAAGAGCGATTACGATTGCCTTTCGATTATGTACTTGAGGAAATGCTGGTTCAAATTGGGGTAAAAGTAACCAAAGTAATTGCTCCTTATCAGCCGGAATCAGGTGCTTACGGAGGAGGGCATCATCATAGCCATCGGGATCAAGGTGAATTTCACTATGAAGCTAAATTACATCACTTTCATGATCATTAATGAATAGGGCTTGGTCCCTATTGCGGTTAGCAAGTCCTCAGCTTCCTATTGGTGCTTATAGTTACTCTCAGGGCTTAGAAAGTGCCATTGAGCAAGGTATTGTCCATGATACTCAAAGTGCCAAGGTTTGGATTTCTGATCAGCTGGTATTAAATATCTCCTATTTTGAAGCACCATTATTATTTCGAATACTTACTGCTATTGCTAATCATAAATGGGAAGAATTAACTCAATGGGAAGCAGAATATAAAGCAAGTCGAGAAACTGCTGAACTCTATGGCGAATCTCAACAACTTGGTTTTTCTTTAACTCAGCTAATGAAACAATTACCTGAATTAAATAAAGAGCTAGATCAAAAAATTTTAAATGTTAAAGATCCTAGCTTTTTTTTTGCTTGGTCAGTTGCAGCGTACGCTTGGAGCTTATCCCCTGAAGATGGGCTTGCTGCTTGGTTATGGAGTTGGTTAGAAAATCAACTAATTGTACTTATGAAAACACTACCTCTAGGTCAGCAAGCTTCTCAAAACCTACTCTCTCAGTTATTACCAGTACTTGATCAAGCCTATCACCAAGCAATGACTTATACGGATGATGAGCTCGCAAATGGCACTTGGGGACTCGCTATTGCTTCAATGAATCATGAAATCCAATATAGCCGATTATTTCGCTCTTAGGAGAATTAAAAAGTGAGTAAACAACCACTACGAGTAGGGATTGGCGGTCCAGTTGGCTCTGGAAAGACTGCGCTCACCCTTGCTTTATGCCGTGCTTTACATGATCAATATAGCCTCGCTGTAGTAACTAATGATATTTATACTAAGGAAGATGCTCAATTCTTAGTCCATCATAATGCACTAAGCTCAGATCGAATCATGGGAGTAGAAACAGGAGGATGTCCTCACACAGCAATCCGTGAAGATGCCTCTGCAAATCTTGAGGCAGTTTCTCAGCTTAATCAGCGTTTTTCCGGTCTTGATCTTATTTTTGTGGAATCAGGAGGGGATAATTTAGCTGCCACGTTTAGCCCAGAGCTTTCTGATCTTACTATTTATGTGATTGATGTAGCTGCAGGGGAGAAAATTCCCCGTAAAGGAGGACCTGGAATTTGTAAATCTGATTTACTAGTTATCAATAAAATTGATCTTGCCCCTTTAGTAGGTGCCTCTTTAGAAGTGATGGATCGAGATGCTAAGAAAATGCGTGGAGAGCGACCTTTTATCTTTAGCAATTTAAAATCAGGACAGGGGTTAGCTGAAATTATTCAATTTATCGAACACCAAGGGTTATTAAAAATAAACTAGCTGTTCATCTTGGAGATTATAAAGATCTAGCCTATTTTAAAAGGGCTATATTAAACACCACTGTTACTCAGGTTAATAACCATACAGATATTGAATTAAACTACCAGCAACATAAAAAAAGTCGGATCATTATCGGTTTTTCTTTTCACTTTTAACTTACAAAAATCAGAAAATGGATCTTGTTTAACTTGCTCTTACCACAATCCCACCACCACCAGTGCTAATATTCCGATAACCATTCAATTTACCTCGGATCAAAATGCCTCACTTTCTTGGCAGGGATAAACCTTACCTATAGAGCGGCTTAATTTCAATTTAGGCACTGGGATGCAGATATTTAAAGGATAACTGGATTGCTTTAACTACGAATACTCAGTTTGGCTTAAATCAAGGAGGTTATATCACTTTAAGCCAAATTCAAGACAATACTATTACCGGTGAGATTACTGGAGATTCAAATCAAACAGTTAATTTGTATAGTAGTTTGACCGATAGTGAGATCCTAAGTGGTGGTGTTTCATTTAAAGGTTATCGCATTAGTCGATAAAGTTTATAGTGAGTTTAACCAGTCTTATAAGTCGCCCAGAAGTCATTGCAAAGATAAAAGTACTTCGGCCTAAAATGTCGCGAAAGATACCAGTATCATTTAAAGTAAATCCACGAAGTAAGCGGTATACGCTTATAGGTACCGCTTTTGATTATTTTTTACGTTTTGAGCTTCAAAGACAAGTGCCTACTTCAATCAATAGGCTATGGATTGCTGAATTAGCAGCCAATATGATATGTCGTGAACGAGAAAATGGGATGACAGTTAATTTAGATCTTTTGCAAGGCGTAGACGATCATCTCTATATCCCTCCTGAGGAAGTTAGCCAAATTGCTGGCAATACTGTTATTGAGGCTAAGGCCGCTGTTGCTAAGTACATATCTACTAGAGAACCAACTAGGGTTGATCAGGTAAATATAGCTAGTCACGCTATTCGCCTTGCTAACCTTGATTCGATATATCGTGCTTGGCAACTAAGCCCTCATTTTCAAGAAATTTACCAAGAAGATATAGAAGATTTGCTAGATCTTCTGTCTATTGTTCCATTTGATTTGCTAATAAAAAGCAAAACGATATTGCTTAATCCAGATTTTGGAAAAGTATCAACGCTAGTCGGAGGCGCAGATGTAGATCTTATTGCTGGTGATATGCTTGTAGATTTTAAAACAACCATTAGAGATACGATGCTAGCTAGTAGCCTTGATCAAATTCTCGGCTATTATTGGTTGGCTGATCGTTATCGTAGAGAAGATATGTTCTCTTTTCCCGAAATAAAGCAAATAGCATTATATTTTTGCCGCTACGGATTTCTTTGGGTTCAAGATATTGCTATATGGAAGAATCATCCTAAATTTACAGAAACTAGAGATTGGTTCTTTAAATATATCGACCCGAATATCGCTACTATGAATTGATTAAAAACTGCCAACAAAAAATCCTATCTTCTTTTTTAGCGACAGCTCTTTAATTTCTTCTCAATTTCTAGCTATTTTATTTAGCTAAGATCTTATTAGATTGTTAGCTATTACTAGCTATACCACTAAAGTAGAACATTATAGTAAGCTGCTTTTTCACTTTGATATGGATTTAAAGGTACTTTAACTAGTACATACATCTGCTTAGAGCTATAGCTTACCACCATCTCATGGTGCTTAGTTTTTGCCATTGTTCATCGTTACCTACTAGGCATTTTACTTACTAAAAATTAACAATCAAAGGCAACATTAGGGTAGTTAAATCCTAATGGGTTCAATTACCTATGAAAAAAAGGAAGCAACAGTAGAAATCTTATTTGCTGATGACGCTATCTCTTTAATCTATAAAGATTTACTAGTTATCATTTAGAACAAGTAAGTAATTATGCTATCCTTCTTTAAATAAACTATTCATGGCTTGGAAATCTCCTAGTCAAATACTGATGACTGCACTGTAAGACATAAAAATAAACTAGGGAGAATCTTTTATGAATATTAAACACCTGTTTAGTTTTCTAGGGTTATTGCTATTTTCTGGTACTATTTGGCCACACCCTGGACACGTTGATCACGAATCTATAGGATTTTTCCACGGGCTATTACATCCCTTTACCGGCTTTGATCATCTCATGGCGATGTTTGCCGTGGGTCTCTGGGCAGCACAACAGCAAGGAAAAACTCGATTGGCTATCCCAGTTACTTTTATATCCGTTATGCTATTGGGGGGGTTGCTTGGAATTTACTTTAATATTACTTTACCATTTGTTGAAAATGCCATTGCCGTATCTGTACTTGCTCTAGGATTATTTGTTGCTCTTACGATACAGCTACCTCTGTTTCTCTCCATAGGAATTACCGCGCTATTTGCCATTAATCATGGTTATGCCCATGGTATAGAAATTCCTACTTTAGATAATCCAACAGGATTTGCTTTTGGTTTTGTTCTAGCTACTGCCCTACTTCATAGTTTAGGCTATGGACTAGCCTATTTTATGCCTACCCGTTTTGCAGCACTTACTCGAATTTTAGGTGTATTTTCTGTAGGTGCTGGATTGTGGCTATTAACCACCTAATATAGCCCGTTTTTATCAATGTTTTTTAATGGCAGCAAATGCTGCCATCGTGCTTTATTATTCTTTTTTATCTCACTTTTTCTAGGTACTTCTGCTCCTGGATGGGCATTTTCTGGCTTAGACGGGTTTCATTATGAATATGATAAGTATCGAAATATCAGCATAGGCGGCGGAGTGAAAACCAGCTTTAAGGCTATAAATAATCTTCCTCAAAGTCAATGGTCTACCGATGCTACTATGAATAACTGGCGTATTTATGTCAATGGTCAACTTCATAAATATATCAAATTTGAATTTAATACAGAGTGTGCTAACTGCCAACAAAGCGCAGATATTCAGGTACTTGATGGTATTTTAAAATTTGATATTACTGATGCTTTTAACCTCTGGTTAGGACGCATGATTACCCCCTCTGATCGAGGTGAATTAGCTGGCCCTTTTTTTCAAGATATTTTTGAGTTTGAACGAATTGCATTTTATCCTTCTGATTTTTCTACTGAACATCGGATAGATGGAGAATTTGCTCGAGATGATGGGATGAATATTTGGGGATCTGGAGGTTCAGAAAATAGATTTACTTATATTTTTGGTCTATTTAAAGGTCTTCATCATATCGCCACTAGCCCTTTGGTGGGAGCACGAATAGGCTATAATTTTTGGAACGTAGAGCAGAATCCAGGAGATTATCTTAGCAGTACTTATTATGGTACCCAAGGAGATATTCTTACCATAGGTAGCTCTTTTCAATATCAAGCTCATGGAGCAGGTACAACGCAAAATCCCACAGATTTTTTAGGAATGGATGTAGATATTCTCTTGGAAAAAGTATTATCTAATCAAGGAGTTTTTACTTTTAACGGAGAATATAAATACTTTGCTCCGGGACTTACTCCTACTGCTCTAGCAGATCCTACCTGTTTTTGCATTTTTGAAGGTAATGCCTATACTGCCTCTGCCCTTTATCTTTTTTCAGAAAAAGTATTTATCGGCCAGTTTCAACCCTATGTACGTTGGACCGATAATATTCCTTTCAATAGCTCCAACCGAGATGAAATTGAAGCGGGAGTAAATTATGTGATTGATGGTCATGATGCTCGAGTTTCCCTTTTTTATGAATACGGAGATATTAATACTAAAGGAAGAGTTTGGACATCTGGCATTACTGGTCCTAAAGTGAGTGCTTTTGGGTTAGGATTTCAGTTCCAATTCCGCTAGCTAGCATACATATTATTTGTATGCAGCCTTTTCTTTTTTACATTAATTTTCATTAAATTTATTTAAATAAATCATGATTTTTTTCGCAAAAAATATACCAGTTTGGTTATTACTTGGAATTCTATTGTGGTGGAGTAATGGAAGTGCTGCTGAATCTTTATCAGATTCTTCTAAGAAAAAAGAAAATAAGATAGAAACTGAAACTGAGTTTGAAACTGAAATCAACACTAAGTCTTTAAAAAAAATAACAGTTACAGGGGGTCGGGGTGCTGATTTAACTGGGATTGCTAACACAGCTTCTCAAGGCCATGTGGATTACCACCAATTAGAGCAACGCCCCTTACTAAGACCTGGAGAACTATTAGAAGTTATTCCGGGGATGATGGTCACTCAGCATAGTGGGCCTGGAAAAGCTAATCAATATTTTCTTCGAGGTTTTAATTTGGATCATGGCACTGATTTTGCTGCAAGTATTGATGGTATCCCCTTAAACTTACCTTCTCATGCCCATGGTCAAGGTTATTTAGATCTAAATGGCATGATTCCAGAGTTAGTAGAAGATATTGAATTTAAAAAAGGGCCTTACTATGCAGAAGTAGGAGATTTTTCATCGGCAGGTAGTGCTGCATTTCGTACTTTTGATAGATTACCACAAGGGATTGCCTCTCTTACACTAGGCGAATTTGATTACTATCGTGCAGTATTAGCTAATTCTAGCACTGTAGGAGGTGGGGATTTTCTCTATGCAGGGGAATTTAAATTTCAAAATGGCCCTTGGGTTACCCCTAATGATGCTAGATTTTATAAAGGGCTATTTAAGTATACGATAGGAGATGATCAGCAAAAATTCTCAGTAAAAGCCCATGCTTATCATGCAAATTGGAATTCTACCGATCAAATCCCACTTCAAGCGGTAGAGGATGGGTTGATCTCTCGATATGGGAGTGTTGATCCCACCGATGGTGGCATCACCGATCGCTATACCTTAGGATTAAATTGGCTTCATGATGGGGATAGTACTACTACAGAAATTAATGCCTACGGTTATTATTATGATCTTAATTTATATTCTAACTTTACCTATTTTTTAGACGATCCTATTAATGGAGATCAGATTAATCAGAGGGGGCGACGTTGGGTTGCCGGTGCTAATGGAAAACATAGCTGGTTTTTAGATTGGAATGGACGAGAAGTTACTAATACGGTTGGCATGCAATTTCGTCATGATCATATTGGTGAAGTAGGCATTTTTCATACTCGTGCTCGTCAGCGACTAAATGCAGTTGCTGACGATCGAGTCTACCAAAGTAGTATAGGTTGGTATGGAGAGAATCTAGTTAAATGGACAAATAAAATTCGCTCAGTCATAGGACTTAGGGGTGATTTTTATAATTTCGATGTGACAGGTCTACTTAATCCAGAAAATTCTGGAGATGTGGCTACCTTTATGGCTAGTCCAAAGTTTAGTCTTATTTTTGGTCCTTGGGCAAAGACTGAATACTTCTTAAATGCAGGTTATGATTTCCACAGTAATGACGCTCGAGAGATAGTAGAACCTAGTGATCCTGATACCGAAGAAATAACTCCGCTTGCTCGCTCTAAAGGGGCAGAAGTTGGGGTAAGAAGCAGCTGGCTGCCCAAACTTACTACCACTGTATCTTTATGGTACCTTAATCTGGATTCTGAATTGGTTTTTGATGGAGATGAAGGTACTAATGAACCTTCTGGGGAAAGTAATCGTTATGGTGTAGAGTGGAGTAATTATTACCGCCCCCTTGATTGGCTTACCATAGATGCAGATTTTTCCTTTTCAAAAGCCCAGTTTATTAATGGAGATGCAGTGCCAAACTCCATGGGGCGAGTCATTAGTGCAGGGGTGACTGCAAATTGGCCGACTAACCCAAATATTTTCGGTGCTATTCGCTTGCGTCATTTCGGCGATTCTCCACTAACAGAACTGAGTAGTGGGAATGTTTTTGCAAAAGATACTACCTTAGTGAATTTAAAGCTAGGCTATAAAAGCGAGCGATGGGGGTTATCTTTAGATGTGCTCAATCTACTTAATGCCCAGGATTGGGATATTGGTTATTTTTATGATTATCGTCTTCAAGGGCAAGCGGCTGTATCAGGCACTGTATTTCATCCGGTCATCCCTCGAGCGTTTCGAGGTAATATTTATTATCGTTTTTAAAAACTATACAGAGTTTTTATATACCATTTCATTTGGTATAAGAAGTAGGAGTTTTTATGTGATTTACTTATTTACACAAGTAAAACTAGAGTTGTAACTCTAATTTACTTATAAATAACAACACTTACCAAATGCAAGGAGTATAAAAATGAATAAAGTTAAATTTAAATTACTCTGCCTTACCATCGAGTTAGTCATAAATTTCTGGGTAATTCCACTAAGGGCAGAGGATACTCCTGCATTGATGTCAGATGATACCCCTTTTGGTTTAGAGTGGGGAATAACTGAAAAGCAAGTTAAAGAATTAGGAGTAACTTTAGAACATTCTCAAACTTACGAAAATATTAATATTTTTTCATCAAAGAAATTACCTGAGCAACTTCCTGCAATTCGTGCTGATTCTTACTCACTTCTTTTTGATAAAAAATTGGGATTGCAAAAAATAATGATGTATTCAAAAATCATAAAAAATGATCAGGAAGGAGAGATAGGAGAAAGTCAATATCGTGAATTGAAAAATCTTCTTATAAAAAAGTATGGTAACCCTATTTCTATTTTAGAAAAAAGTCATTTTGATGATTCTTCCCAGTGTTTCCCTAGTAAGTGGTGTGATAAATGGTCCACTGCCTTTAATGATACAAATATCCATATAACCCTTGATCTTAAAAGAATGGTGAAGCTAGCGAGCTATATTAGCTTAGTATATGAAGGTCCTAGGTGGGATGATATGGTAAATCAAAAGGATAAATAAAGTATTGATCATTTTTATGAGGATTATTTCGAAGAGTGATTTGTTATATCAGATACTATATCTCACCTAGTACTTCTCAGCTTTAAAAGATTAAATAGCATAATCTCTTAGTCATGAGTGTATTTCATTGAGCTAGCTTCCTCTTTTTTTCTTTTTTGAGATCTGCTCATCATAAATATGATTAAATACTCGATTTTCTTTTCCTTCCCCAACATAGAAAGTCTACCTATCTCTAAGATCAACTAAGCGATAAAATTAGTAAGAATTGTTTCTAGTTATAAGTAATAGATAGCTTATTTTAAAGCCGTAAAGTTTCAAGAGGTGGAGTATTGATCACAGATCGAGTACCTATTAACCCGGCAATACACACCCCAATACTCCCTACCAATAATCCAATGATGAGTAACCAGCCATTAAAGTGATAAGTCATATGAAGTACATGGACAGAGACAAAATGCCCTAGTACTATAGCTCCTAGAGCAGCAATGGCACCAGCAATTGCTCCTAATGCCATAAATTCTGCCATTAAAGCACATAAAATAGTACCCCGACTGGCTCCTAATGCCTTAAATACCGCGCTTTCATAACGTCGCTCTCGATGGGTAGCTTGAATAGTAGCAAATAACACAATGAATCCAGCAGCTACTGTAAAGGTAAAAATAAACTCAACCGCTAAAGTAATTTTCTTGATAATAATTCTTAGCTGCTCCATTAAGGCCTGTACATCTAAAATAGTTACGCTAGGGAATATTTTTACAAAATCAGTGAGCAGGGATTTTTTATCTTTAGGTAGATAAAAGCTAGTCATATAAGTACTAGGATAAGAATCAAGTAATCCAGGAGAGGCAATCACAAAAAAATTAGGATTAAACGAATTCCATTCTACAGAGCGTAAGCTGGTGACTGGAGCTGTTACTTTTTGATTGTTTATTTGAAAAGTAAGCTCATCTCCTAGGTGGATATGTAAGGTATGGGCTAATTCTTCTTCTACCGAAAATTGATCAAACATTTCTTCAGGTTTTGACCACCAACGACCTGCAATGATTTTATTGTCTTTTTGTAGGTAGTGAGTCCAGGTTAAATGAAATTCATGGGCAGCTAAGTGTTGGGCTCGATGATTTTTGTACTGCTCTGATCGTACTGGTTCATCATTAATGGCAATTAATCGACCCTGGATATTAGGGTAAATTTGAGGTTTAGTTAGATGGTGCTGATCGAAAATATGATCTATTTTCCCTAACTCATCAGGTTGAATATTAATCATAAAGTAGTTAGGAGTATCGGGGGCTAATTCAGCTTGCCAACTCATGAGTAAATCAGTGCGAACAATGGTGAGTAATAGCATCACCAAAATTCCTAGTCCTAAAGCAACTACTTGGATTGTACTACTTGTCGCTCTTCGTGCGATATTAGCAATACCATAGCTCCATCCAATGCCCGCTTTTTTAGCTTGGAATTTTCTTAAGCCTCTAATGAGCAGCCATAGAGTGATTGTTAAAATACTAGCGATAAAGAAACTACCGATAAGTAAATATAAAATTAATGCTTGCTGACCAGATTGCCAAGGGACTAATGCCCCAATAGCTACAATTGCTCCAAGATAAGATAAATAAGTATTTTGCCGAAGTGCAACTTCATCATGGCGTAATACTTGAGAAGGAGATACTGATTTAAGCTGGAGTAAAGGGGGTAAAGCAAAACCAAGAAGAGCGATTAATCCAGTAAGTACTCCAGTAAAAATTGGTACTAGCGAAGCTGGAGGAAGCTCACTACCTAACATCTGACTGCTGTAGTGGGAAAGCACCAGTTGGGCAACCCAAGCAATGCCGCCCCCAGTAAAGCCAGTAATAAGCCCCAGCCATACCATAACTAAAGTATAGATACGAATGATTAACCCTTGGCTAGCTCCTAAGGCGCGCATAATCGCACTGTTACTTTGATGGCGAAGGGCATACTGTCTTGCTGCAATGGCAATCCCAATTCCAGCTAGAAATACACTGGTAAGTGCCGCAAGGGTTAAAAATTGACGCGCACGATCAAGAGCAGATCGTAACTTTGAGCGGCGATCATCAACACTAATCATCTTTGATTTTTCTGGAAGATGATCTTTAGCCCATTTTTTATAACTGAGAATATCTTGATGAGCACCAGCGAACAGTAAACGGTAGAAGATTTGGCTGCCTGGTAATAGTAATCCTGTACCCTTTGTATCAGCTAAATTAATCATCAACCGAGGGGCAATGTTAAACACTTGATTTCCCCTATCAGGTTCAAGCAGTAAGATTTTTTCGATTTTTAAAGTTAATTCTCCTAACTCAATAGTATCACCAACTTCCATATTGAGGGCTTGGGCAAGCTGTGGATCAAGCCAAGCAGTACCTGAAGAGGGAATTATTTTAGTTTTTACAGCTTGATCAAAAAGAGAATCTCCTATCATTAACTGTCCTCGTAAGGGGTAGGGTTTCTCTACAGCCTTGACTTCTGCTAGTTGTAAATTATCATCCACAAACATCATGGTGCGAAAAGAAAGAGTGTTTGCGGTCTGTAACTCTAGTTGTTTTGCTTTTTCTGTAAATTCTGAAGATAGGCTAGTGCGTGATTCGATAAGTAAATCACTGCCTATAGCACTACCTGATTCTATTTCAATGGCTTGCTGGAGTCGATCCACAAAAAAATTGACCGTGGTCACCGCACTAATAGCAATAATTAAGGCTACGGCAATTAATTTTATTTCACCTGAATGCCAATCTCGTTTTAGAGTGATAAGAGAAAGGGGAAGGGATTTCATATCAACTATTTTTTATGACCTAAGCAGATTCCATGAAGAAAAAGTACTCAGTCTACCTTCTTCTAAAGTAAGGGTACGATTACACCGCTTTGCAAGAGATCTATCGTGAGTTACCAAAACCAGAGTCGTGCCGTAGGTTTTCTTCATTTCAAAAAGCAAATCAGATATTTTATTGCTGGTTTTATTATCTAGATTTCCTGTAGGTTCATCTGCAAATAAAATTTTAGGTCGAGAAACAAAGGCTCTGGCAATAGCTACCCGTTGCTGTTCACCACCAGAGAGCTGGTTAGGGTAGTGATCAATACGATGACCTAAACCCACTGCTTTAATTTCAGCCAAGGCAGCTTCTCTAGGCTTGGTATGATGACCTAGTTCTAAGGGGAGCATAATATTTTCTAGGGCAGTTAAATTAGGCAGAAGATGGAAATTTTGAAAAACAAAGCTTACTCGCTCATTGCGTAATTTAGCCCGTTCATCTTCGGATAATGTTTGTAAATCTATTCCATCTAAAATAACTCGCCCTGAATTAGGTACGTCAAGACCTGCTAGTAATCCAAGTAGGGTAGATTTTCCAGAACCAGAAGTACCTACAATAGCCAATGCTTGGGAAGAGGCAAGAGAAAAGTTAATATCATTTAAAATAGTTAAAATGTAATTATCTGGTGTTTCTACTCGCTTAATGAGGTGTTCTGTGCGAATAATAAAATTATCTTTCATATTTCAATTCAGTTTGATCGCTATTTTACTGCTTCAGCCTATAGCTATTCATGCTCAGGTGCAACCCGTAATTTTAGTTTTAGGCGATAGTTTAAGTGCTGGCTATGGCATTAATTTGGATCAAGGCTGGGTCACACAGTTGCAAAAAAGACTACAAAACGAAGGTTATTCTCATCAAGTAGTCAATGCTAGTGTGAGTGGAGAGACTACCCGAGGGGCACTAACACGTGTTAATGATTTATTAGAGAAATACCAACCTAAGATAATAATTATAGAGCTTGGTGGTAATGATGGATTACGGGGAATTTCTTTAAAAGAGGTTAAAGAGAATTTTTCTCGAATTATTGAGCAATCTAAAAAACAGAATATCCAAGTACTTTTAGTAAAAATGAGAATCCCCCCTAACTATGGACCTAAATATACTGAGGCATTTGAAGCACTCTTTCCTAAATTAGAGAAAGAATATGATATTTCTCTTGCACCTTTTATTCTAAAGGATATTGCCATTCATCCAGAGCTTATTCAAGAAGATGGAATTCATCCTAAAGTTGAAGCCCAAGGAATAATGTTAAATAATGTTTGGCCTGCTTTGGTACCTTTACTGAAAAATAGCTAGATAGTAGGGCGGTGATAGTAGCAATCTATCACTGCCCTTATTTTTATATGTTTTATTTAATTCCAAGTAATTCAATATCAAAAATTAAAGTTTCATCTGGACCAATAAAATGACCTGCGCCTTGTGGACCATAGGCAAGATCCGCAGGAACATAAATTTGCCATTTAGAACCTACTGGCATATGGGATAATGCCTCTTGCCAGCCTTTAATGACCTGATCTATCTTAAAAGTAACTGGTTTATTTCTACTATAAGAGCTATCAAATTCTGTGCCATCAATTAAGGTACCTCGATAATTAACTTCTACTTTATCCTTAGCAGTAGGAATCTTCCCTTTCCCTTCTTGTAAAATTTTATATTGTAATCCACTAGGTAAAGTGACTACCCCGGGTTTAGTTTTATTTTCTTTAAGAAAAACTTCTCCTCGCTCTTTATTTGTTTTAGCCTGTTGTGCTTTTTGCTCTTCTTCTTTTTTTTGAAGTGTCGTCATCACTTTTTGTGCTTCCTCTGGACTCACCTTAGCAGGTATTTTTTGCATTGCATCATCAATTGCAAGTGTGAGTGCTTTTTTATCTATAGTAATTCCTTGCTGCTCCATACTATGACCAAGTTGATAGCCGATAATATAACTCATCTTTTGGTTATCGGTATCTAAATCTCCTGCAAAAGACGGAGTTTCTAAGCCAAGAGAAAGAATAAGGAATAAAAATAATAGTATTTGCTTTGGTATTTTCATATTTGGCTGTCTATTTGGATTAGATTAATTTTTTGAAAGTAGATAAGTTGTTTTTTAACTATTCTATAGTGGCATAACCTTAAATAAGAGTCTAAAGCGTAATTTGCAAAATTAACTATAAATTACTAGAGATCAGCTAGTTTTCGGGATAAAAATCCTGATCTAGAATTTGCTCCCAACGCCAACCTGTTTGACTGAATGCTGCTGGAAATGTGGATTCATCCTAATAAGTGGGTAAATTGAGGGTTCAAGCTAGGATTGTCATCTAGGACGTTTTTAGTTCCATACGCTGAGTCAAAATAGCAGATCGCCAACTTTTGCATCGATAGGTAGGTTGATACTGCCATTTAAGTAAGTGCATCAGAAGTACTGCTAATCAATTTTTAAGCTCTCGCCGTTCACTTCTTCCCATAGTTTCTATCTCTTCAATTAAGGCATCCAAGTCTAGCTCGGTAAATTTTCTCTGTTTCAGAAGGGCAGCAGTCTCTTGGGTCTAAGCGTAAAAATCGATTTCATAGGTGCTTATCTAAGATTTCCTAAAAAATAATTTAATCTTTAAAAATACGTTATTTCCCTGAGTTTTCATAAAAAATACGTGAAATAGCGTAATTATTTTTTATATATTTACTTACTTTTTTCTAACTTATTATTTTTTAAATAATTGTTATTTTTGGCACATTTGTTGCTTTTAAATTAAAAATTTTAAAAAAATAAAACCTAATATAGTCAATATAGTTCTGTTTTTCTATAAAACAAGGAGAATTTATGAAAAAAAATAATTTTATTATGATATGTGCTGGATTTTATGCTCTTAGCCAAGCTGTAATGGCACATACTACAATTTCTGATAATGCGGTAGAAGGGGTTACTTTAAATACTTCCGATGCTATTTCCCACGGCTGTGAGTATGGAACTAAACCAGAAATGCTTCCTGTGATTGCTCAATCAGTAGTTTTTCCTAATGGTCCAGACGATTTAGTTTATCGTAGCGATGATCCTAATCAAGAAGCCGTTAATTTAGGGGATGTACTTTCAGGAGGGGCGCATTCTCATGGGATTATTAATCCAACCCTCATCCAAAATAAAGATATTTTTGACCAAGTTGAGCAGATTAGAGACAGTAGCGGAGTATTACGAGCATTTCACTATACAAACTCTGAAAATAGTGCCACAGGTGGCAATCTCCCGTTAGATACAAAAGGACTTGTACCGTTTGCACTTACTGGGGTAACTTTTACCCCTGAATCTTGTGCTAATAAAGTTAATGTACATATTGCAATTGTAGACTGGTGTACCCAAAAACCGGGTAATCGCAGAAATAACCCTTGGTTTGGTCATGCTACCACTACCTTTAATCAAGCAGATAAAATTCCAGATGGGTTTTGGCCTAATTTAACTATCAGTCGGAATGTAGATAACAATCCATTGCCCCCAAGCTGTGGAGAAGGCTACAGTATAACTATGGAGCCTTCAGATACATCCATAGATCAGTATTTACCTATACCGGGGTTTATCCCTTAAAAAGGTCTAATTTTAAAATACGTGATTTCACTGAATACACTAAAGGGTAATCATCCGCTGATTTCATTAAGTCTATTGATTTAATGAGATAAAATTATATTGGCATAATTGTTGCTTAATGTATTTACTAATTATTTAAGTAGAAGTACTCAATTAAGATAAAACTAGTAAATATGGATAGGAGCACTACATAATGATGAAAAAAACAATTTTATTTTTCAGCGGACTTATTCTATATAGTATCAGCCTAATAGCCATAGCTCATACTACCATTACAGCTGCTGGGGTTGAAGGAACCACTTTATACACTGCCGATGTCATTAACCATGGCTGTGAATCTGGGGTTAAATCAAAACTTCCAGTTATTGCTGAATCTATGGTTTTTCCCAATGGATCAGATGCTGTGGCTACTGTCCTTCCTAGCTCCGAAGTTGGTGCTTTTACTGCAACCACCCCAGGTCAACCTATTGATATAACTAGTGTTATTACGGGTGGAGCATTAACCATTGTTCCTACAGGGATGCAAGATAAGAATCTATTTGATATTCATGAAGTACAAACAGATGCTAATGGTAATGTTCGTGGATTTCATTATTCAAATAGTGATACGACTCCTCAAGGTCAAGATGGTGAGCTGCAATTAGATTTAGTAGGTACGATTCCTTTTAGACTAGCAGGGGTATCATTTCAGCCCACCTCCTGTGCAACTCAGCTGAATATACGTATTGGCATTGTAGACTGGTGTACTCATAAGACAGGTAACCGTCGTAATAATATTTGGATTGGCAATACTACGCCAACGTTTAATCAAACTGATAGAATCGCAACCGGTACTTTAGGGTTTTGGCCTACTTTAATCATTACGCGGGATTTAAAAAATAACCCACTTCCTTCCAGCTGTGGAGACGGTCAAGTTGTTGCGATACAACCATCAGATGATGCCATAGATACTTATTTACCCATGGATGGATTTACCCCCTAGAATAGGCAAGAAAGATACGCTATTTCACGGAAATTTAGGTAATAGCATTATGTCAAATCCCTTAAAAACACTTAAGGCTCAAAGAGCAATTAATTTATAATTAATTGTTTTTATTTACTAAAATAGATATGGCATAATTTTTGCTCAACTAAAAAGTTTAGTTTAAAGGCTTTGTACCTCCAGATAGAATTTAGGTTATGAATTTGAGACTGCTATTTACAATAGGATTGCTGATCTACGCTATGAGTAGCTTCGGAGAAGAAGTACCCTCTCCAGTAGGTGGCAATATCATACATCTAGAAGTTACCCAAGCTCCCTTAGAGCAAGTGCTCAAGATTATTGAAGAGCAAAGCAATCCTCGAGTATATATCCATAGTGCTTTAGAGAGCGATCAACTTATTAGTGCAAACTGTACTGGCATGCCGCTTATCGTATTGAAGTGTACCCTTGGAAAGGATATTAATCTTGTTTATCAATATGATCCTCAAGAAGCCACTCATTTACCTTCCCATCTTACTCAAATATCCCAAATATGGATTCTCAGCAATTCAAAAGGGGTAAAACTACCAGAAGATTCCCATGAAAATCAGTTACCTCTTTGCAATAAAGAGGAAAACACGAGTAAAAGTTCTTTAACTCAACTGTCTTCTGAGGGAACCCTTAATTTATCTTTGGATGAGATCAATCATCTTGCTGATCTCACTTATTCTTCTGATCCAAGCCAAAGAAAATCCGCCTTAGCCCGCCTTGCCCTTACTGATCAAGCAAGTGAGCCTATTAGGGAGGTAATGAAAACGGCATTACAAGACTCTAATCCGGAAGTAAGGGCACAGGCAATTTTTGGATTAGCTAAAAATCGCAGCCCTGATCTTGATTCTATATTGAGTACGGCGCTAAATGATGAAAATATGAATGTTCGTCTGATGGCGGTTAGCCATACAGAGAATACTTATCTACTGCAAACTGCCCTAGAAGATACCAGTGTAGCAGTACAAAACTTTGCAAAAATGAAATTAGAGCAAATTTCAAATAATGCATATGGAAAATAGGAGTAAGCCATGAAAAAACTTATCCTTTGGAATATAGTCGTTGTGCTGCTCACTTTAGGGTTAACTACCCAAGTAGCAGCTCATAATCAAATCGGATCCCTAGGAGATCCAGTAGGTGCTACTGATTACTATTTAGTTCAATGCTCTACTGACGAAGGTGGAACTACAGGACGGCTTTATTTACAAATATTTGACGGAACTACTACTCAAGGAGGAGGAAAACTAACCGTAACAGGACAATTTCAACAAGTAGCTATAAGTGCTTCTGCTCCAGTTAGAGGTGCTCCAATGCCTGGTGGTCCGGCAAGCCTCCTTCAGCCTGGAACAGATGGTACTTATACGATGTTTGTAACCAAACTGAAAGAAGGCGTTAAACAGTACAATGTGACTTATCACTGCCAATCGTCTGAGGGTGTCCATACGGGTACCTCAATAATAACTGTTCAAGATCAGTAATGAGCTTTATTAGTACTTATTGCTACTCTCTGCCTAGTGTATCGGGATAAGGTTCTTTGCTTATCCCGAATTTTTTCGTTTAACTTAAAAAATAAAGGAAACAGAAAAGCCAACAGAATTTAGCTATTTGAATATTATCAAAAAAATAAATAGGAGCACACAATGAAAGAATTTATGTTTTGGAATAGGATTGTTATTTTATTTACTCTAGGGGTGACTACCCAAGTCATCGCTCATGATCAAACTGGTACCTTAGGTGAGGATGCAGCAGCGAGTGATTACTTTTTAGTACAATGCTCTTCTGATCAAGGAGGGGCTACCGGTAAACTTGAGCTCTCCATATATGATGGAACTACTACTCAAGGAGGAGGAAAGATAAGTGCAGTAGGGGTGTTTAACGAAACAGTAGCCACCGCTTCTGATCCAAATAGGTTAGATGATCAACCGGGGGCAAAAGCAGCTGTTATCGGATCTAATGGTGCTTATAATGTATTTGTTCATAAGCTAAAAAACGGCGTTAAAAATTATAAATTAACTTACCATTGTAAATCTGCAGAGGGTGGTCATACTGGGACTGCATTGCAGACGATTCAAGATCAATAACTCATTTAAGTATTATGATGAAATATTGGAAACTAGGATTTCTCTATATCTTAGTAAGTTTTTTTCCTTTTATCGGGCTGGGTGCTACAAATAATGAGCAAGTGCCCAGCTGCTCATTTACCTCTATTGGAAATTCCGATCAGGTCACTCTAAATCAATTAGAAGGGGAGGTAATTTATCTAGATTTTTGGGCTTCCTGGTGTATTCCTTGTTTAAAATCTTTTCCATTTTTAAATGAGCTACATCATGAATATAGCGAGCAAGGATTGCACATTTTGGCAGTCAATGTAGATGAACATTTAGAAGATGCCCAACAATTTCTAAATCAAATGCCTGTAGATTTTAAAGTGATGATTGATCCACAGCAGCAATGTGCCAAAGCATTTGCTCTAAAAGGGATGCCCTCTTCTTTTATTATTGATAGGAGTGGCACGATTTATCATACCCATCTTGGGTTTATGTCTAGTGATATTAAAGAGATTAAAGATTCAGTAAAGCAAGCATTACTCAAGCAGTAACCATGAACTGAGACAGGGGCTAAATTATTTGGATGGATTGTAATTTATGAAAAAACATAAATATATAAGCCGAATATGGCTTGTGATACCACTATTTTTATTCCTATTTAGCATTATCTCAGGTTGTAGCCAAGTCGCTCCATGGGAGCGAGGTAATCTTGCTCGGTTTCAAATGAATCCAGCCCCTCATCCATTACAAGATGCGGCAAAACAGCAAGTAACCAGTGCTAGAGAGTCAGCAGCAGGTGGAAGCAATACCACTGGAGGCGGTTGTGGTTGTTATTAAAGGATTAAATTCCATAGAACCATCTCATGATGATACATTGCAGGCTTTAACAGCTGCTGCATTATCCCTACCGGGATTATCCATAAGATCGCTAAGTGATAAGAGTAAAAACGAATCAAGAGTAGAGGCTGAAACTACTCCTTTACGAATACTGGCCACAACCGGGTTAACTTTATCTGGCCTAATAGGCTTTCCAGTGCAAGGTGCAAATTTTGTTGATGATTTTATGGATCTAAACAATTTTCACCCAGAAGGTGGAAATTTTAGTATTCAATATAATCATTTTGGAGAAGGAAATAATACGCCTAGCCAATTTCGAATGAAAAAAAATACGATTCATGTGGACAGTATTCATGGTTCCGCTGAAGTAAATCTTTCTGATAGACTCACTTTTGTTGCACAATTTATTCAAGATACATGGTCTGGTGCAACTGAAATTACCTCTGCGCCTGCAGCAGTAACACGATGGAATCCAAATGCAGAATCAGGTGCTTCTGGATTTTTAAATATTCAACAAGGGCTTGTTAATTTTGATACGCAAACTGGTCAGGGGTTAGCGACCATTCCTAATACGTTTGATCAATTAATGACTGGCGAGGTGATCAACGTAATGGCAGAGGCTTCTCCAGAAACCAGAAAACAGGGAGATTTCACCTTATCTTACCGATGGAATGATGATATTACTTTTAATCTTGGTGGGGGAGATTCAGATGAAAGGGATTTTCATTCTCAGTATTTTCGTTTTGGTGAAATATGGGATTTTAACCAAAAACATACCACCTTTAATTGGAATGTAAGTTACACGCACAACAGTATTACTGCAGATCGATTCCCTTTTAGATTAGGGTCAGCACCTGTAAATGCTCAAACACCAACAAATCCAGATTTCCCTGATTGGTCTGTATATGTAAATGAAGATAGGCACGATATTTCTCTAAATTTAGGTGTTTCTCAAGTGTTAGATAAAAATTCTTATTTTGATGCAGATTTTATCTATCTTCGTAACGCTGGATACAATTCCGATCCGTATAAAGAAGCCCTTTTCCTTATTCCTTTAACTACCCCAGGTACTGCATGGACCTATAGTCGTTATGATAATCGCCCTGATCTTCGAGATCAGTTTACTTGGAAGTTTGGCTATACTCATTTTTTTGAAAAGCCAAAAGCTGCGTTAAAGTTAAACTATAGCTTTTTTCATGATACTTGGGATATTAATGCAAGTACTTTTGGAGCCTCATGGGCACAGCCGGTAGGCTATGGTTGGACGCTGACACCTAATGTTAGGTATTACAGTCAAAGTGCTGCAAGTTTTTATAGTCCTTATTTTATTGGTTCTCAAACCCCTATATCGCTAACTGATGCGCTAAATAATCAAGCTACTTTGCCTACTCCTCAGTACTTCTCTAGTGACTATCGATTATCTGGCTATGGCGTAATTAGTGGAGGGTTATCGGTGAGTAAACAGTTTACTGAAGGAGTCACCCTTGCAGGAAGTTTTAATTATTATCGCCTTCAAGGAGACCTGAAACTAGGAAGTGGTGGTGTCGGCAATTTTGCCGATATTAGCTATTATGCCACTAATGCTTCCATAAATATGGATTTGGGTGCTTTAGCACGACCTGGTGGTATCTTATCTGCTCATCATAGTAGCAACCATAGTGGGCACGGAGGGCATAATATCCCCGCCGGAGTAATGTATGCCCATATGCTTGATGAGCCTGGGCAACTTATGGTAGGTCTTAGATATACTCATGAAGGCTGGAAACCACCTAGCGGTGGTGCTATGCTCCATGGCACTCAACCCGCAAGCTTAACAGATATTATGAATAACGGATGTGGTTCTAATGGGGCTACTTGTGGGATGGCACCCATGCATATGGATATGAGTATGGAAATGATTGAATTCATGTATGCCCCTACTTCTTGGGCAACTTTAATGTTTATGCCTTCATTTATGGATATGCAAATGCCTATGGAAAATATACCAGGCGCACCTCAGGTAACTCCAGGACAAAGCAGCATGATTATGCCCAGTGGTGTTTTAAGAGAAGCCACTGGAGGGATTGGTGATACCCAGTTTCTAGCGCTGTGGAGATTATATGATTCTCCCCATCAAATGGTACCGAGAGCACAACATCATATTCATCTTACTACTGGGCTAAGTGCTCCTACTGGGCATTCAGGGCTTACATTAAATGATCAAGAAACCGACACCACCAGCCCATTTTTTGGTCAAGCCTTGTTTTATGAATATGACATGCAACTGGGTAGTGGTACTTGGGATTTTTTACCTAGTTTAACTTATACCGGTAATATAGATCGCTGGTCTTGGGGTAGTCAATTCAATGGAATTGTACGTACAGGCAGAAATTCCTCAGGCTATGGATTAGGAGATCGATTTGAAGCGATGACTTGGGGTAGCTACGATATATTCAATTGGCTCTCTTTTTCAACTCGGGGTATGTATACGATGCAAGGTGCTATAAATGGGCAGTTTAATGAGAAAGTCCAAACAGTAGGAGCCATGCCAGATCGTTATCCCACAAATTATGGGGGCCAATATTGGGATGTAGGATTTGGTCTAAATGCAGCAATTCAAGAGGGAACTCTTAAAGGTAACCATCTAAGTCTTGAATGGTTACAGCCAGTTTATCAAAATGTAAATGGTTATCAGCTTTCGAAAGTGGGATCTATATTTGCTACTTGGGGCTTTGATTTTTAACCCTATCTTCGTATGAAGCTCTATCACCACCACTTTAAAGCTATGGGTAGTCCTTGCGAGCTTCAGATCTATGCAAAAAGTAAAATAAAAGCGGAAAGAGCAATCAATCAAATTATTGAAGATATAAATCGGATTGAAAATCTTTATTCTCGTTATAAACCAAAGAGTTTTCTTTCTCAAATCAATCAAGTTGCAGCTATTGGAGGGCATATCTCTGTAGATCACGAAACTCAAGGGCTACTTAACTATGCAGCCACCTGCTATGTTCAAAGTGATGGTCTATTTGATATTACCTCCGGGATTTTACGTCAGGCTTGGAACTTTAAGTCAGGTATTATCCCTAGCAATAGGGATATTCAAGCATTACTAAATAGGATTGGTTGGGAAAAGTTACGATGGGAACCTCCTGTATTGATATTCCCTTTAGCAGGCATGGAGATAGATTTTGGTGGGATTGTCAAAGAATATACTGCAGATAGGGTAGCTGCATTAGCACAACAAGCAGGGATTAAAGGGGGATTAGTTAATCTAGGGGGTGATATTAAAATTATTGGTCCAAGAGTAGATGGAAATCCTTGGTGTATCGGAATTCGCCATCCAGAACAAAAAGGGGTAGCAATCCGTAAAGTGCTGCTTCATCAAGGAGCTGTTGCCAGTAGTGGAGACTATGAGCGTTATCTTTTATTCAACGAGGTTCGTTATGGTCATATTCTCAATCCTAAAACAGGCTGGCCAGTACAAAATTTAATTGCTGTGACAGTAGTCAATGATTTATGCGTAGTAGCTGGTAGTGCTTCAACCATTGCTATGCTAAAAGAAGAAGAAGGGAAGCAATGGCTTAAAAACTTAGGACTGTCTTATTTTTGGGTAGATTCTAAAAACAGTACTGGAGGTACTTTAAATAACTTATCGCTTATTGAAAATAATAATATATCCGCTGTTGCTATAGTTTCTTAATTAAATAATAAGGTTATAAAAATCCCTTTCATGCTTAGATCTGAAAAAATAAGATTGTATCTCACCGTGTTTTTGGTAGGGATTGCAGTGATGATTGTAGAATTATTAGGTACCCGAATTATTGCCCCTTTTTATGGGGCCAGTCTCTATGTTTGGTCTGCTTTAATTTCAGTGACTATGCTGGCACTTGCTGGAGGATATTTTATTGGGGGTTATTGGGCTGATCAAGCCAAAAAATCTCATTTATCTTTAGTTATTGCATGTGTTGCATTATGTATTTTTTTAATTCCTTGGATTACTCGTCCCGTATTACTTGTTACTGATTCTTTTGAGTTACAGCTGGGTGCTTTTTTAAGTGCATTGATATTGTTTTCCCCTTGCTTAGTTTTTTTAGGTATGGTCAGTCCCATGGCCATTCGTTTATCCTCCCTTGTATTGGAGGAAGTGGGTACCAGTGCTGGCACAGTTTATGGTATAAGTACCTTGGGGAGCGTTATAGGTACTTTATTTTTAGGGTTTTATTTATTTCCTAGAGTTGGATCTTATCAGATCTTAATCGGACTTGGGGTAGTGTTACTTATCCTTTCAGGGATTACGATCTTTTATGAAAGGGAAAAATCAAAGACCTATATTTTTTTCCTATCCATAATATTTATTACCGCAGTAGCTATTGGAATATTAGGGCTAACAAATGTTCATCGTAACAGCTCTATACACTCTGGAGGACATTCATTTAAAATTTTATCTACGCAAGAAAGCCTATATGGCTGGGTAAGAGTTATTGATGAACCAGAAAAGGATCTTCGCTTGCTTGCTACTGACTCTTCTATAATTGGAGCAGCTAGTATCCATAATGGCCAAAATAGGCTAGCGTATCAGAATATTGTCCCTTTACTTCCTCTGTTAGCTAAGCACGCTATCAAACATGCTTTGCTTATAGGACAAGGAGCAGGTCATATGGCAACAGTACTGAAAAGCCAATATGGAATTATGGTAGATACCTTAGAAATTAATCCTGCCGTTGCTCAAGCTGCAACCGATTATTTTGATTTTATGCCTACTGGAAAAACAATAATAGGTGATGCCCGCTACAAAATCCGTCATTTGAAAGGTGCTTATGACTTAATTATTCATGATTGCTTCACTGGAGGAGCAGAGCCTGAGTATTTACTTACTGTAGAGGCTCTTAATCAATTACGATCTTTACTTTCAGAGCAAGGAATGTTTGTACTTAATTTTGTAGCCTTTGCAGAAGGGGGTAAAAACTCTGCCCTTGCTTCTGTTGCAAAGACTATAGATCAGGTTTTCCCTTATCAAACCGTTTTTATTTCTGAGCCCAGTAAAGATTTTAATGATTTTATTTTTTTAGCCACAATTAATAATTTTATTAACCTCAATAAAAAATCTCTTCATTCTATTCAAAAAGCATGGTTGAAACAACGGTTATTTACGATAGACAAAGCAAAGGGAATCATATTAACAGATAATTTTCATCCCTTAGCATACCTACAAACTAAGAAAGCGAATTATTATCGATCTACCTTAATTGGCTGGTTAGGTACTAATCTTTTAATAAGATAGTTAGCCTTATGTTTTTTATTACTCCATTTAAGCAGTTTATAAGAAATAGAGAGCTTATTATTCAGCTAATTTGGAGTGAAACTGCAGGGCGTTACCGTGGTTCTTTTGCTGGATTTTTATGGTCTTTATTAAATCCATTGTTTTCACTCATAATGTATACTTTTGTCTTTGGGATAGTATTTAAAGCTCGCCAAGGACTAGCGGCAGAAACCACCTTTGATTTTTCTTTAATGCTCTTTGTAGGACTTATCCTCCATGGATTACTTACCGAATGTATTACTAGAGCTCCTTTTCTAATTACTGGGAACCCAAGTTATGTAAAGCAGGTAGTTTTCCCCCTTGAAATTTTGCCTCTAGTTACTCTAGGATCTAGCCTTTTCCATACCAGCATTAGTTTTCTATTGCTCATTGCTGCTTGGGTGCTGACTCATGGTGGTGTTGGAATCTCTGCTGTTTATATTCCTTGTTTCATTTTTCCTTTAAGCCTTATTGCACTAGGGTTAGGATGGTTGATTGCTGCGATTGCTGTCTACTTTAGAGATATAAATCAACTGGTAAGTTTTATGAGCAGTGGGCTTTTATTTTTCTCTCCTATTTTTTACCCAGCCAGTGCAGTTCCTCAGCCCTTTCAAACTATTTTAAGTATCAACCCACTTACTTATGTAATTGAGCAAATACGTAGTTGCCTTTTAGGTAAAGATCCGCTTTTGCTTAAGGATTACCTAATTTATTTGCTAATTGCTTCTTTAGTAGCTGTGCTGGGTTACTTTTGGTTTCAAAGAGTTCGCCCAGGGTTTGCAGATATTTTATAAGGGCTGCATCTATGATGCCACTTATTAAGGTAGATAGTGTAAGTAAATGTTATCACTTATATCATCGACCTCAAGATAGATTGCTACAGCTTTGGTTTAAAAATCGTAAGCAGCTTTACCAAGAATTTTGGGCATTGCAAGATATTTCTTTTGAAATATACTCTGGGGAATCCGTTGCAATTGTAGGGCAAAATGGAGCAGGAAAAAGTACTTTACTTCAACTGATTGCAGGCACCCTAACTCCTAGCTCTGGGAAGATTACTATTCGTGGTAGAATTGCTGCTCTATTGCAGTTAGGCAGTGGCTTTAATCCTGAGTTTACTGGTCGAGAGAATATATTTTTGAATGGTGCAATTTTAGGATTTAGCCGCAGCGAAATTTCTAAGAGATTTACTGAAATTGCTGATTTTGCAGATATAGGTGACTTCATTGATAGACCTGTAAAAACCTATTCATCAGGTATGGCGATGCGTCTTGCTTTTGCGGTATCTACTTGTCTTGAACCGGAAATTCTTATTATTGATGAAGCCCTAGCAGTAGGGGATGCAGTGTTTCAATTTAAATGCCGTAATCGTTTACAGGAATTAATTACTAAAGGGGTTACCCTACTATTTGTTTCCCATGATATGAGTGCAGTTAAGTCTTTTTGTTGCCGTGCCATCTATTTAGAACAAGGGAAAAAAAAGACAGAAGGAGAAGCCGAACAAATTGCAGAATCCTATTTTATGGATGTTCGTGCAAAACAGATTAAAAATACTTCAACAAAAAATAAGATCACTGCAATTCAGGAAAAAAGCCAAGGAGGTTACGGTACTCAAGAAGGAGAAATTATTTCAGATCACTTTAACACTACAGGGAATAATCAGGCTTTTTTTAACTATGGAGATGAGATTGTCTTTACAGTAATTTGCCAATTAAATGCTCCTGTAAAATCCCCAACCCTCTCTGTAGTAATTCAAGCTGGAAACCTAGTAGGTATTGGTGGACAATGGTTTTCATTGAGTACTTTTATAAAAGAGCGACAACCTATTACTTTAACTATCAAGCTACCAGCTTATTTTAATGAGGGAAAATACTTTATTACATTAAGATTAGAAGATCGTCGAGATGAAAAAAATACATTTATTTTGCATAAAATCCCAGGTGCATTAAGTTTTGATGTTTTTTCTCCAAAGGACAATACTCTACTTGGATTCCATAATTTACAGTTAACTTGCATACAATGACTTATGGTCATTTCCCATAAATATAAATTTATTTTTATAAAAAATGGAAAAACAGCAAGCACCAGCATTGAAGTTTTTCTCTCTCAAATTTGTGCTGATTCTGATATTTTCACCCCTATTTATCCACCTGTAACACCTCATGTTCCTCGAAACCATGAAGGTTTCTATAATCGTATGACCAGTGCAGAAATTCGTGATCAAATAGGGGAGCAAACTTGGAAAAATTATTTTAAATTTTGTGTAGAGCGAAATCCTTGGGATAAAATGATTTCTTATTATCATATGGCTAAATTTAGGGTCAATGGTAATCTAACCCTCGATGAGTTTTTAGCCACTGGTGTGTTTCCTGTTAATTTTCCTCGGTATACAGAGCCGAAAGATCCTACACAAATTATTGTGGATCAAATTATTTATTATGAAGATTTAATTGCAGGATTAGGAGAAGTATTTAAAAAATTGGATATCCCTTTTTATGGATCTCTAGGTGTAGGGGCAAAATCTGAATATCGTACCGATTATAGATTTTACCAAGATATTTTAACAGAAGAGCAGGCCCATAAAATTCAAGATATTTTTGCTACTGAAATTAGTCTTCATGGTTACTGTTTTGATGGTTCAAGACAGAAATTGTGATTAGCAACACTTATAATTTCATTTTTGTGCATATTCCTAAAACAGCAGGTAATGCGATTCAAAGTGTACTAAGGAAGTATTCTGAAGATAGGGTAGTTAAAAATAGCCATGATAAAGATGGAATTCATAGATTTGGGGTTGTAAGTTCCTATGGGACGGAGAAGCACGCTACTCTTACTAACTATTTTACAGTACTAAGTGCTGAAAAATTTAAAGAAAAGCAAAAAATTACTTGTATTCGTAATCCTTGGGATCGGGCAATTTCTTTTTATTTTTCTCCCCATCGGGAGTGTAACCACTGGGATCGAAATGAATTTATCCATACTTTAGATAATATTCAACCCATAAGCTATTTTATGAAATTACCTCATACGACTGATCTAAAAGCTAATTTTGATTTTATTATTCGCTACGAACAAATTGACCTAGATTTTTCTAATCTGTGTCAATTTCTTGGATTTTCTGCAGAAAAACTACCTAAAATCAATCAAGGAATCCATCAAAGTTATATAAAATATTATGATTCAGAATTAATTGATTTAGTCGCCGATCGGTTTCAAGAAGATATTACTCTTTTCAGTTATGAGTTTAACAAGTGATGCAGGCAGTCATCGTTCATATTCCTAAAGTGGCTGGTACTTCATTAAAAAATGCCATTACAGAAGAAATTGAATCCAATAATATTTACTTTGACTATCATCGCCCTTTAGCAAAAGGAAATTTACGAAGAAATATGGATTGTTTATTTACGAGTATCAAAAATAAGCCTAGATCTGAGCTAATAATTTTTGGTCATTTTCTTGTAGGAAAATACGCTACATTTAATGGAATTTATTTTAAAAACCGCCCTAATACGGTCTATATTACTTTTCTGCGTGATCCACTTCAGCGAGCTATTTCCCATTTTTTTTTCTGGAAACGAACAGATGTGACGGGGCATAGAGTTTGGGAGCAATTTACTCAAGAGAATTGGGACTTAGAGCGATTTCTACTTTCCAAAGAACATAGAAATTTTCAGACTAAGTTCTTTTGGCGTTTTCCTTTAGTGCAATTTGATTTTATTGGGCTTACAGAACACTTTAATGACAGCATAAAAATGCTTAGGATCACTTTTCCTCTATTTAAAAATTTATCAATAAAAGAGGAAAATGCTAACCCTACACATAGGGTAGGCAATAGTTACGCTATTTCCCCTAAATTAACAAAGCAATTTAAGCAACAAAATCAGCAGGACTATGCTTTGTATTACCAAGCTATGGATATTTTTATGCAGCAAAAGTTAAAATTACTTGCCCATGGCTAATCATCCCTCACCTATAGTATTCCTGCTTGGTGTTCCTCGCTCGGGAACTACCTTACTCTCCTGTTTACTTAACCAACATCCAGATATTTATTGCCCACCAGAGCCTTGGTTACTTTTAGGGTTAGAAGCACTAGGTAAAGTACCTATTGATCACCCAGCAGATTCTCCACTTCTTACAGGTGCAACTACGGAGTTTTTAGAATCCCAACGATTTCAATATTTAAAACAAGCAGCTCTGGCTATCTATGAAAAAAAACGAGTAGATGTAGGGAAGCAAGTTTTTATTGATAAAACTCCCCGCTATTATCATATTCCAGAATTTTTAAGTAGTTTTTTACCCGAAAGTAAATTTATCTTACTGGTACGCAATCCACTAGATATTGCCGCATCTTTTAAAACATCTTGGGGAGTTAATCTACCCAAAATTATTAGCCAACAAGACGATACACCCTTTTTATTTGATTATATTTTAGGGGTTAGTCATTTATTAGCATTTTCTAAAAACTACCCAGTACTTGGTATAGCTTACGAAAACTTAGTGACTAGCCCAGATTCAGAGATGGATCGGATATTTCATTACCTGTCTTTGCCTAAACAAAAAATAAATCAAAATTTAGATTCATCCATTTATAAAGAGAGTCTCTTTGGAGATAGAAATATTTTAGATACACCTTATATTCATACTCAATCTATAGGGACATATCAAGATGTTTTTACCCCTGAAGAAATAGGAACTCTTATTAATGGATTAGGTAAGGATATCTATGCACAACTGGGTTATGGAGAGCAATGCGATCAAATATGTAAAAAACTCAATATTGCCCTCGATCCGCAACAGCCTTCAAAACTATTTGAAGTGGCAGAAAGCTATGTTCAAAAACGCCGTAGTGCTTGGTCAGATCCCGATCATAGAGGAGTTTTTGGTGCTCAAATTGAAGGCTTAACCCAACAACTTGAAGCATTAGATATCCATATTGAAACAGTAGAAACACGAAATACCCAAATTAGCCAGCAGCTACAAGATAAAGATAGAGAGCTAGATTCTCTGAAATCTCAAGTTATACACCTCCAAAAAGAGCAAGAAAAACTTAATCATCAACTTAAGCTTATCGAATATAGAGGATTAAGAACTCGACTACGGGAAGACCTTACTTATATAAAAATAAGAATCAAAGATTTAATTAAAAGAAAGCTTTTCCGAATTGTTCAAGGTTCGCCACCACCTCCTTTACCTAAAATTTCTATTGTGACCCCAATCCTTAATGGGCAACAATATCTTACAGCCACCTTAAATTCTGTGCTTACTCAAAATTATCCTTACTTAGAATTTATTATTGTAGATGGAGGTTCTACAGATAGCACTTTATCTATTATTGAAGATTTTCAGCAAAATAAAAATTTTCCTAATGAAATTAGCAAAGTGATTTCTGAACCTGATCAAGGAATGTATGATGCCATTGCAAAAGGATTCTCTTATGCAACTGGAGAAATACTCGCTTATCTTAATGGAGATGATTTATTAGAAGGAGGAGCACTTACAGCAGTAGGTAGTTACTTTGCAGGCCACCCTAAAGCAGCAGTGATTTACCATGAAGACAGTGTATTAGTAAATGGTTGGAAATATCCAAATACTTATCAACCTAAAGGTATAAATACTGCTCAGCTACTCAATCGTCATATTCTTTTCCAAGATGGAATTTTTTTCAGGAGAAGCGCCTATAAAAAAGTAGGAGGGATTAGGAAGGATCTAAAATATGCAGGAGATTATGATTTTTGGCTTAGATTATCTGCTAAGTTTAAATTTATCCGCCAACCTAACCATGCGAGTACCTTTCGAGTTCATCAAGGGCAACTAAGCCAGGATATGGAATCCTATCGCCAAGAAATGGAGCAAGCTCGCAATGATTTTCTTAATCAAGTCTCTTCATTACAAAAATCAAGCTGGAAATTCCAAATAAAATTTTATCGCTTACTTCGATGGATTACTAAGAGAGTAATTCATAAAAATAGATTATTTTTTCCGATTGATTTTCAAAACCAACCTCCACCTATAGTTACCCTAATTGGTACCGAATATGGGCAAGCGATTAGTCCTATTGATTATAAACCAGCAAATAGGCTTTTATTTAGTACGCCAGATACTCGTTTTGGAGGTAATAAAATTCATCACATTTATTTAGACACCCGTTATAATATTGCCATTACCTATCCGCTTGTTTCAGAAACTGAGTTGGATGATCTATATCAACAGCACTATTCAAACCCTCCAATAGGAATTCAAGAACCTAAAAGTACTTCCCCTTATCGCCAATTTAATGGAAAGTATTGGTGGGAAAAAATATTATTACGCCTCCCTACAGAAAAAATCCATCCTCATACTTGGCAAGATCAGACCTTAATTGAACTAACTCAGGTACTTCAAGGTATTAAGGTAGATATTAAAGTACCACTTAAGCTGCTAGATGTAGGCTGTTTTGAAGGCCAGCTTTTAGATGAAATTAAAATAAAAACACCTTGGCAAGGTTTTGGTTTAGAAGCTAATCCTAAAGCGGTAGAAGCAGTAAGTAAAAAAGGACATTTAGTTTGGCAAGGACATGGTTCGCAAGCCACTGAAATTATCCCAAAATCCCATCAGTTTGACGTAATCTTTATGGGACAGGCGATAGAGCATATGAACAATCCTGTACAAGTACTACGGCAGCTCCGTTTATTGCTTGCTCCAAGTGGGGTTTTAATTCTAAGTACACCTAATTTGGATTCTCGCCAAATTAATTGGTTTGGCCCTACTTGGGCTCATTGGCATGCACCCTATCATCGCTATATTTTCTCTAAAAAAGGATTATACGCACTTGCCAAACAAGTTGGACTAAAATCTGTTTGTTTTAAAACTTTTTCTCACCCTTACTGGAGTGCTTTATCTATTATTCAGAATAGCTTAGGGTTAGGAGGAAGTGTTTCCCATGGCATAGAGTTTGATCCTTTAGTACATCAAAGAGCAGCCCGAGTATATTTTTGGCAGCAGCTATTTTGGAATAAGCTAGGCAAAGGAGATTATAGTTTCTTTGCTATGCAAGAAGGAGAGGGGTAATATGAAGTTACCAACTATTTCTATTGTAACCCCTTCCTTTAATCAAGGAAGGTTTGTCGCTGATACAGTTACTTCAGTAATCAATCAACGCTATCCGAAATTAGAGTATATTTTTATGGATGGGGGATCTACTGATGAAACTTTGAAACAAATTACTCCTTATCAAAAACAATTTTTTCATTTTGAATCTCAACCTGATGAGGGACAAAGTGCAGCTATAGCTAAAGGATTTGAGTATGCTACTGGGGAAATCATGGCTTACTTAAATAGCGATGATGTGCTACTTCCTGGAACCCTTAGTTTTGTTGCTGATTATTTTTTAGCACATCCAGAAATTGATTTTATTTATGGTCATCGCTGTATTATTGATGAAACAAACCAAGTGATTGGTCACTGGATCTTACCATCTCATAGTAATTGGCTAATGAGCCGCTGGGATTTAATTCCTCAAGAATCTTGTTTTTGGCGTCGTAGTTTATTTGAAAAGCAGGGCAATATTGATCCAAGCTATCATTTTGCGATGGACTATGAATTGTTTGTGCGTTACATGATGAAAGGAAAGTTTAAACGAGTCAATCGATTTTTAGCCGCTTTTCGGATGCACAAACAGAGTAAAACGGCAACTCAGCTAGATACCATTGGCAAAGAGGAAGTAGCTCGAGTACATAAAATGCACCAGATTTATTTTCCTCCTATAATTACCCCCATTGCCAGTCGTTTTTTTCCGCTTTGGGTTCAATTACGATCTGCTGTTTTTCTCCGCTTAAAAGAATCTTTTCCGGGCCTTCCTCCCGGATCAGAATTTGATATAACCATATTATGGGGAAAAGAAAATAATGATAGATAAAACTAAAAAAATTTATGTCGCAGGTCATCGAGGCATGGTGGGATCAGCAATTATAAGAAATTTAAAAAATAAAAGCTATGAAAATATTATTACTCGTACTCACCAAGAATTAGACCTACAAGATCAAGATAAAGTATTTACTTTTCTTCAAGAAACCAAACCTGATTATCTCTTTCTTGCTGCAGCAAAAGTAGGAGGAATCCATGCAAATAATACTTATCGTGCCCAATTTATTTATGAAAATATAGCTATTCAATCTAATTTAATCCATGGTGCCTACTTAGCTGGAGTACAGCACTTATGTTTTTTAGGATCTAGTTGTATTTATCCAAGAGATTGTCTCCAACCTATTCGAGAAGATTATTTGCTCACTGGACCATTAGAAATAACTAATGAACCTTATGCCATCGCAAAAATTGCAGGAATAAAAATGTGTGAGGCCTATAATAGCCAGTATGGCACTCATTATGTATCAGCCATGCCTACGAACCTATATGGTCCTAGCGATAATTACGATTTACACAATAGCCACGTACTCCCTGCACTTATTCGTAAAACCCACGAAGCAAAACTAAATGGATCTAAAGAACTTATGGTATGGGGCACAGGCACCCCTATGCGAGAGTTTCTTTATGTAGATGATATGGCAGAAGCTTGTGTATTTTTAATGGAGCAAGAAACTTCCGATGGATTATTTAATATTGGCACCGGTAAAGACATAACCATTAAAGAGCTTGTGCACGTTGTAATGGAAGTGGTTGGCTTTCAGGGAAAGATCGTATTTGATACTACAAAACCGGATGGTACTCCTCGTAAGTTACTAGATATAAGTCGAGTAAAAACTCTTGGCTGGTCGGCTAAAATTGGCTTAAAAGAAGGAATTTTTCTTGCTTATCAAGATTTTTTAGCTCATTGTTCTAACTAAACAGGAGTGGTAAAACAAAAACCACTCATTACTTTAGCTGTTCCTTCCTATAATCAAGGGAACTACCTTGAACAAGCTTTAAGATCTATTTTTAGTCAGTCATTACCTATTGAAGTATTTGTATTAGACGGTGGCTCCCAAGATCAGTCTATTTCTATTATAAAAAAATGGGAACCCTACTTAGCAGGATGGCGTAGTTATCCAGATCAGGGACAAACTGCAGCTATTAATGAAGGCATCGCTCAAGGTAATGCACCTTTCGTTGGCTGGCTTAATAGTGATGATTGGCTCTTACCTAAAGGATTATCTACTTTATTAAGGGCACTGCAAAGTTCTCAATTTAAAAATACTCCTTTTGCCTATGGGCAGTCTTGGAATTTTTATGAAAAAAATCATACTTTTCGTCCAGTATGGGTAGAGCCTTTTTATGAAAATAGACTAGCTCTGCGTTGTATTATCTCCCAGCCTGCGACTTTAATTAGACGATTTGCTTGGGAAGAGGTAAGGGGTGTCAGCGAGCAATTTCAACTTGCGATGGATTACGATCTATGGTGGCGATTATTTAGAAGATTTGGATCCCCTCATTTCATAGATCAATTTATTGCAGTAAATCGAGTACACACTGAAACGAAAACTAACACTCAGCCTAGATTACATTACCAAGAAGCGATAAAAATCGTACGTCAACACTATGGAGAAGTTCCTTTAAAATGGTGGTTTTTTCAACCATATAGAGTATGGCTTAAAAGCATAATGAATAGTTAAGCGTTTAAATATTTTGTCTTTATTGAAAATGAAAGTATTACATTTTTATAAGACTTATTTCCCAGAAACCATTGGAGGGGTTGAGCAAGTTATCTATCAAATTGCTCGGGGTGTTTCAACCTATGGTATTGATACTAAAGTACTCACTTTAGCTCAAGAACCTAGTAAAAAACCTTTAGTTCTCGAAAATCACTTAATCTATCAAACTAAACGTGACTTTCAAATGGCATCTACTGGTTTTTCCCGAGCAGCACTATTTCATTTTATAGAATTGGTAGAGCGCGTAGATATTATCCATTATCATTTCCCTTGGCCCTTTATGGATATAGTTCATTTTCTCTCATCAGTAAAAAAACCTACGGTGCTTACTTATCATTCCGATATTATTCGCCAGAGATTTTTACTTACTATCTATCGACCCTTAATGGAATTTTTTTTAAACCACGTTGATGTTATCGTTACTACCTCACCTAATTATTTAGCCACGAGTCAAGTACTTAATAGATATCGAGACAAGACAGAGGTTATTCCAATTGGTATTGATAAAAATACTTATCCTCAAATTACTTCATCAAAATTAAATTATTGGCGAAATTGGGTAGGAGAAGGTTTTTTTTTATTTGTAGGTATGCTCCGTTATTATAAAGGACTACATATTCTTTTAGATGCCATTAAAGATACTAATTTTTCTGTAGTGATTGTAGGATCAGGTCCTATTGAACACTCTTTAAAGCACTATGCAAAATCTCTAAAATTAAGAAATATTTATTTTCTTGGTACCCTTTCTGATGAAGATAAAGTCGCATTAATCCAGCTTAGTTTAGCTATAGTATTTCCTTCCCATCTTCGATCTGAAGCTTTTGGGATTTCTCTACTTGAAGGAGCTATGTACGGAAAGCCTATGATTTCTAGTGAAATTGGTACAGGTACCAGTTATATTAATATCCATAATGAAACAGGGCTAATAGTACCGCCTAGTGATTCGATTGCTTTTAGAAAAGCAATGGAATTTCTTTGGAACCATTCCGACATTGCTAAAAAAATGGGAGAAAGAGCAGAAGCTCGTTATTGGCAACTGTTCACTGGGCAGCATATGGCGAGATCTTATGCCCATCTCTATCAGAGATTACGCCCTTCTTAGATTATAATCTGATAGGCAAAGGTTTATTGATATAAATAGCTTGAGGGGTAAGCTGGCAACTATAGGCTATCACTTCTACTCCTTGGACTATGGCAAACTGTAGTTTTTCTCCATAGACTGGATCAATATGATTTGCTGGAGAGAAGTAATCACAATCCTCTCTTTGTACTAGATAAAACATAACGCTACGACAATTTTTAGTACACATTTTAGCTAACTCATCTAAGTGTTTTGCACCTCGCACAGTTACTGCATCTGGGAATAGTGCATTATTCTCCTCTCTAAGAGTTACATTTTTTACTTCCACATAACAATGTTGTTGAGCGGCGGGATTTTCTAAAAGTAAGTCAATGCGTGAGTTTTTCCCATAAGGTACTTCTTGCCTTATAATTTCATAGCCTAAAAGTTCTGATACTTTTTCCTTTGCAATAGCTTCTTTCACTATCCCATTAGCTCGCCCTGTATGGATACCGACTAAACTGGTGCCTATATCTATTAACTCTAAAGTGTAGGACAATTTTCGTTTTGGATTATTAGATTTAGAAATGTATACTTTTGTGCCCGCAGCAACTAAACCTTTCATTGAACCTGTATTAGGACAATGGGCAGTAATTAGCTCACCAGAGGTTAATTCGATTTCAGCAAGAAATCGTTGGTAGCGACGATGAAGGGTGCCAGAAAGTAGTGATTGTTGGAAATCCAAGAAAAAAAATATTTAATTAAGCAGAAGTAAGAAATTTGTCAATTTCTTCCATAATATAGTCATGTAAACGGGAAAGTTCTGGATCTCTTAAAAATCCAGAGCTACCACCAGACCAAAGTACTAAAGGTTCTTGCCTACCTTGATAGTGAGGAAGAAACATTTTTACAGATAGAGCATAGGAATACCCTAAATAAGATGAAATTAACCTAAGATTAATTAATATAGTAGCAGTGAGCTCTTCATCATCATAGTTGTCTACTACGGAAAACCCAGCATCTTCCAAATTCTGTGAAATTTCTTTAATAAGTGCCTCTTCTCTTAAGCCAAACCGCTCGTAATCATGCTTTATCCCAGTGACTTTTACTACTACTGTATCAATATCCTGAGAGGTGAGTGCTTCTTCTGCATTTACTTTCTCAAGTGCAATACCTAATATAAAAAATAGTAGGAGCCAAACTAAGGGCTTTTGGTGCATAAAATATTCCTTTACTTATTATATAAATACTTTACATAGGCGATAAGTAATAACGCCAGTATAATAGATAGAATAAAAAATAATAGATTAGAGACCAATTGTGACGAAATATAAAGAAACTTTAAATCTTCCTAAAACTGATTTTCCAATGAAAGCTAGTCTAGCTCAAAGAGAACCAGAAATGCTAAAACGCTGGCAAGATATGGATCTTTATCACCAATTACGGCAAATAGGTCATAATCGGGAGAAAAAATTTATTCTCCATGATGGCCCTCCCTATGCTAATGGTGCTATTCACATTGGGCATGCTGTTAATAAGATTATTAAAGATATTATCATCAAATCAAAAGTTTTAAACGAATTTGATGCACCCTATGTTCCTGGCTGGGATTGCCATGGATTACCTATTGAACTTAATGTAGAGAAAAAATCAGGTAAGCCTGGAATTAAAATTTCACCAGAAGATTTTCGCCAGAGATGTCGGAATTATGCTCAAGAACAAGTTAACACACAACGGGAAGATTTTAAGCGCTTAGGGGTATTAGGAGACTGGAACTCCTCTTATCTTACCATGTCCTATGATTTTGAAGCAAATACTATTCGAGCTTTAGGTAAAATTATTAAAAATGGGCACCTATATAAAGGGGTAAAGCCAGTTCATTGGTGTATTGATTGCGGATCTGCTTTAGCAGAAGCAGAAGTAGAATATCAAGACAAAACTTCTCTTGCTATTGATGTATGTTTTCCAGTTATTGATACTGAAGCAGTACTGAGTTGTTTTCAAATAGGAGCTAAAAATAAAACTCCCATTAGCGTTGTTATTTGGACGACTACTCCTTGGACTTTACCTGCAAACCAAGCAGTCGCTTTAAATCCAAATTTGAACTATGCATTAATAGAATATGTTGATTCAAAGCAAAATAAAATTTATTTAATTCTCGCAGCAGAACTCTATAAGCAAGCGCTTACCCGCTATGGCGTTGAGAGCGGAAAAATCATTGCCTTTTGTTCAGGTAAAACCCTAGAAGGGATAAAGTTACAACATCCATTTTATCCTCGTATTGTCCCTGTTATTTTAGGCGATCATGTGAATTTAGAGGCAGGGACAGGAGCAGTTCATACTGCACCTGCCCATGGGCAAGATGATTATGTAGTATCTCAATCCTACCAGTTACCTATTGATAATCCAGTGGGAAGTAATGGCTGTTTTTTACCAAATATTCCTCTTTTTGCTGGGCAGTCCGTATTTAAAGTCAATGAAGCTATTATTCAGGTACTTGAGGAAAATCAAACGCTTATTTGCAAACAATCTATTGAACATAGCTATCCCCACTGTTGGCGCCATAAAACCCCCATTATTTTTCGAGCAACCCCTCAGTGGTTTATTAGTATGAATCAACAAAACCTACGAAGGGTAGCGCTAGATCAAATTAAAGGAGTAGCTTGGTTACCCGGCTGGGGACAACAACGTATTGAGGGAATGGTAGAAAATCGTCCAGATTGGTGCATTTCTCGCCAACGAACTTGGGGAACTCCTATTCCTTTGTTTGTTCATAGCCAAACAGGTAAATTACATCCTGATACACCTCAACTCATAGAGAAAGTAGCCAAATTAGTAGAAAAATCAGGTATTGATGCTTGGTTTAGCTTAAATTCTAAAACTTTACTAGGTGATGATGCTAGTGATTATGAAAAAGTAAATGACACTTTGGACGTGTGGTTTGACTCTGGAGTCACTCATTCCTGTGTATTAGAAACAAGAGAGAACCTGAGTATACCTGCTGATCTCTATTTAGAAGGTTCAGATCAGCATCGGGGCTGGTTTCAATCTTCCTTGCTTACTTCAGCAGCTATCCATAGCAAAGCTCCCTATAAATCCGTACTTACCCATGGATTTACTGTGGACGCAGCAGGAAAGAAGATGTCTAAATCTAAAGGTAATGTAGTAGCTCCTCAGCAAGTAGTAGGAAGTTTAGGAGCTGACATTCTTAGACTTTGGGTGGCTGCTACTGATTATCGAGCTGAAATGAGCGTTTCGGATGAAATTTTAAAGCGGATTGCCGATTCTTATCGACGAATTAGAAATACGGCTCGTTATCTATTAGCTAATTTAGATGGTTTTGATCCTAGTATTCATCAAATCCCTGCAGCAGAAATGCTTGCTTTAGATCAGTGGGCAATGGAGCGGGCATACTCATTACAACAAGAAATTATTCAAGCTTATGAAGAATATAACTTTCACCTTATTTATCAGCGTATCCATAACTTCTGTACGGTGGATATGGGAGGAATTTACTTAGATATTATTAAAGATCGCCAATATACTATAAGCACTGAAAATAAAGCACGTAGATCAGCACAAACGGCTATGTATCATATACTAGAAGCCTTTGTTCGCTGGCTTGCACCTATTTTAAGCTTTACTAGCGATGAAATTTGGCAGTATCTACCAAGCAGAAAAAATCCTTCTGTTTTTCTTGCTACTTGGTACAAAGAATTAACACCTATCGAAGGAAGTAGTCCTCAAAATCTGGAATTTTGGGCAATAATTTTAAAAGTACGAGAAGCAATTACGAAGCAATTAGAACAAGTTCGAGTAGCAGGGAAAATTGGTTCTTCCTTAGATGCAGAAGTTAGTCTTTATGTAGATGAAAATTTATATCAAACACTTACGTTACTTGGCGATGAACTTCGATTTGTCCTGATTACTTCTTATGCTCACATTTATCCTCTTATAGAAAAACCTAAGCAAGCCTCTGCTACAGAAATTCCTGAGTTATGGATTATAATCAAAGCTTCAAGTTATTCTAAATGTATCCGTTGTTGGCATCATCGAGCAGATGTAGGTGCTTCACTTACTCACCCAGAATTGTGTAATCGCTGCATTGAAAATATAGATGGTGATGGTGAGCAAAGATATTATGCTTAGGAATATAGGCTAGATAATGTTTAAGTGGTTAAATTTATCTTTACTTATTATAGTAGCTGATCAAATTGCAAAATATTTAGCAGAAGCTAATCTATCTTTATATCAGCCGGTTGCTATATTTCCTTTCTTTAATTTAACTCTTGCCCATAATCCAGGAGCAGCCTTTAGTTTTCTTGCCGATGCAGGAGGATGGCAAAGGTGGTTTTTCTTAGCTATTGCTCTAATGGTAAGCTGTATTTTGTTTATTTGGTTGTATAAGACAAAAAATAATAATCTAAAAGAATCCTTACCTATTTCTCTAATTCTAGGTGGTGCTATAGGTAATATTATTGATCGATTTATTCACGGATATGTTATTGACTTTATAGATTTATATTATAAGAATTGGCATTGGCCTGCCTTTAATATTGCTGATTCTGCAATTACAGTAGGGGTGACATTTCTTGTTATAAACAGTTTAGCACAGCGTGAATAGGTAGAAAATCTAACCTCAATTTTATTTCTAAGCTCTATTCCTATTCTCTAATTTTTAATTCCAGCACACACTAGGTGTTTTCATTCCAGGCCCTGAACCTGGTCCATTTAGGGTAAGTGTGGTACATGCAACACTACCTTCACTATCATTTTGTTGCGATGTTCCTGATATTGCAGTTGCCGTCAATGTGTAGTTATTAGCTGCAACACCAATACTATAATTATAGTAATCATCCTTAGTGATACCACCAACTTGGGAAAGATCACTGCTATAAGATCCATTTTTTGCCTTATACATCTCTAATTTAAGCTGGTTTTCAGCCAAAACTGCAATCGCAGTTGCACGCCTGCCTTGATGAGTAATTTGTTGATAAGAAGAAATCCCAATTGAGGAAAGAACCATCAAAATAATAGCTGAAATAAGTATTTCAACAAGGGTAAATCCAGTATTTTTTCTCATTCTAATTATCTTTTAAAAAGTATTGTATTTTACTGATAAAAATAAATTTTTTAAAAAAAAATTGTCACATATATATAAAAAATAATAATATATAAATTATATAGTTATATAAAAAATTTTTAATAAATAATAATTTATGACATATCAATATAGCTACTATATTAAAGATTCTGGGTTTACATTTCCAGAAATACTCACAGTAATGATAGTTACAGCAGTGCTTGTAGGCACAGCTGCTCCAGCTTTTAATCAGCTATCTGACTTAAAAAGACTAGAATCTGCAGCGGAAAAACTTTATGCAGATATGCAGTATGCTCGTACTACTGCCTTCAATCAAAATACATCTGTTGGTATTTTCGTTCAATCGGATGGGAGTACTAATTGGTGCTACGGTTTAGCTCAAAAACTAATATCAACTACTACTTGTGATTGCACTATTATTAGTGCTGGAACAAATTTTTGTACCCTAGATGGAGATAATCCATACATTATAAACAGCACTGATTTTAAAGGAATTTCTATCACAAATGCTTCCCCTCAATCGTTTTCATTTACGCCACAACGGGGCACCGCAGGGACAGTAAGGGTTCAATTTCAATCAAAATACAATGAAATATTACAGGCTAGAGTAGCCTCTGGAGGTCGAATACGTATATGTTCACCGAGTGGATCAGGCAATGTTAAAGGGTATGCCACATGCTAACAAGATTTAGAGCAATGGGATCTCAGAAAGGATCTAGCTTAGTTGAGCTAATGGTTTCTTCAACTTTAGGAATGATCGTGATGGGTGGAGCACTGGCAATGATGAGTTCTATCTTAAAGGCAAATAATACTACCTCTCAGATTAATTATCTAAACAGTGAGTTAAATGTAGTAATGACGATGATTACCCGGGATCTAAGACGAGCAGGTTATTGGAGTGGTGCAATTAGTAATCTAATTAACAATACCACAGTACCTGCCAACCCATTTGCTCAAATTACGGTAAGCACAGATAGCACTTGTATTGTATTTAGTTATGATGCGGATAAGAGCGGAACCCTTACGAACGCTAATCAATTTGGCTATCGATTAGACACAAGCGATAACGCTGTTGAAGTACGTCAAGCAGGAGCAGGTTGTAGTGATTCTGGATGGCAAAATTTAACCGATGAAAGTGCTCTTAATATCACTAATTTGCAATTTGATGATCTAAGTCCCCCTGCGTTGAATACAGGAAGCGGTATTACCGTTCAGATACGAAAATATCGCATTACTTTAGAGGGGCAACTTAACAGTGATTCTCAAATTTCTAAAAAATTAGAAACGATTGTGAAAGTCAAAAATAATCAATATTTTTGATAGTTAAAATTGAAAGGATAGGTATGAAAAAAAGAAAAAAAATCCCTGTTTTTTCGCAAAAAGGGCTAGTTACTTTAACTGCAGCGATAGGTATGTCTTTATTGACGGCAATAACTACGCTACATACTGCCAATATGGGTATTACAAGGCAAAAAATATCATCTAATAGTTTAGATACAAATAAAAATTTTTCGATAGCAAATGCAGCAGCTAATCAAGATATTGATAGTATTATCAATAATTCGGATATGGCTAATCCATCCAGTCCTTTATGGCGTGCCTGCACTTTAAGTTTCCCTTGTAGCGTGAGGACACAAGACTATAATTCATGGAAATATCAGCAAAATAATAATGTTGGAATAAACAATCAGCTTTCCTATTTACTACAAAACACTATTAATCCTTCAGTGATAATTGCGGTAACCATGGGATTTTCTCCCACTGGAGGTCAGACAATTGTTCAGCGTGGACTTTATTTGTCTTCTGCCATTCCGGGACCAGTTCATGCACCCATGGTATCAGGGGGAAATGTAGCAGTTAACGGTTTTATTGATGTTGGTGGTTCAGAAGTCTCTATTTGGGCTAGCGATTCTATACAATTAAATGGCAGCGGTACTGTTGGAGGTACTCTAATAGCTAGTGGTACCATTATATCTAATGGTCAAGATATATCCGGAGTTTCAACTCCTGGCTCTGTTGGATGGGGGGGGTTTGAGTATACTCCAGATCCAAACAGTGGTAATCCCTCTATCCCTACTGATTTATTTCAATATGTATTTAATGTACCTCAAACGCAATCTCAATCTATTCAGAATCAAGCTACCCAATTAGCTAATTGTAGTAGTTTAGGCTCAAACTCATCTGGATTATATTGGATAACAGGGCAATGCATTATTTCCGGAACTAACACGATAGGCAGTGCTAAAAACCCAGTACTTGTTGTTACTGAAGGAGATATAATCCTTTCTGGATCCAATATTAGTGTATACGGATTGATGTATAGCCTTTCTAATATGCAGCTATCTGGAAATAATTTTAACATACAAGGATCACTCGCAGCTAATGGCAATATCGGAATATCTGGTGATGCTAATTATAATGAAGAAGTTTTAAAAAATCTTTATCATAATATTGGCCTTAGCAAATTAGTATCTATCCCTTATAGCTGGGCAGATTATTAAGTGAATCGCTTAAGATTAGACAAGATTTTTCCTAAAGAAAAGGGGCTAGGGATAGTAGAGTTGATGATTACCATTGTCATTTTAAGTGTTACGATGGTAGCTACCGCAAAGCTACAAGGGATACTGTTGCAGAGTAGTAGTGAAACTAATGAGCGAGCTACTGCTTTGAATCTAGTCCAAGGAAAACTAGAGGATCTACAAGGATCTTTTAATCAACTTACTGGATCAAGTAATTCGTTTGTTGATATCCAAAGTGGTGCAGATGCAGATATTACTATTGATAATATATCTTATGCACGTAGCTGGGTTGTTGAAGATAATTATTACTGCCCATATCCCACAATTGCTTCCTCCTGTTCAGGTAGATCATATCCAGATTTTAAACAAGTGACTGTGACTATAACTTGGGGAGATAATCAATCTATAGTACTTGCAGATAGCATTAGTGCTCCTAATTTTTCAGGTGAATCTGAGGTTATTCCTATTCTCTTCAATAACAATAATTAAATAGATCTTAAATCCATTCACTAACCCTAATCCTATATAATAAACACTCTATAATAATTTTTTAGGGTATTTTAGGGTGGATCAAGAGATTATTATTATTGGTGGTGGCATCATCGGTATGCTTACCGCCCGAGAACTCCACTTTAATGGCTTTAAAGTCACTCTATTAGAAAAAGGACAATTAGGCTATGAATCCTCATGGGCAGGTGGCGGTATTTTATCTCCTATCTATCCATGGCATGAGCCTAATTCTGTTAATCAACTTGTTGCTTGGAGCCAACAGCACTATCAAACCCTCTGTCAAATTGTTAGAGAGGAAAGCGGAGTAGATTCAGAATGGGCACAATGTGGGTTGCTGACTCTAGATGTAGTTGAACAAACTCAAATTCAATCTTGGGCAAATCACTGGAATATATCTACTACATTAATTCAGCTTAACCATGAACAATGGCCCCAAGGGTTAATTGGAGAATCTGGATTCCATTTACCAAAAATCGCCCAAGTGCGTAATCCAAGATTAATGCAAGGATTACGCCTTTATTTAAGAAAATTGGGGATAACCATCAAAGAAAATTGTGAAATTACTAAATTAGTAATTCGCAATGGATCTGTTGCTGAAGTAGTTACAAAAACCCAGAAATTTATCACCCATCAGATCATTATTACTGCAGGTGCTTGGAGTGGTCAGCTCTTAGAATCAATAGGTGTGCATATTCCTATAACTCCTGTACGAGGTCAAATGATTGCCTTTAAAAGCAACACTCAATTACTCTCTCAAATTGTTGTTGCTCACGGTCACTACTTAATTCCTAGGATAGACGGGCATATTCTGGTAGGCAGTACCATAGAACATCAAGGATTTAATAAACTAACGACTCAAGAAGCACGAAAAGGGCTTCAAAAATTTGCCTATTCTTTAATGCCCTATTTAAAGTCTTTACCTATAGCATACCATTGGGCAGGGTTACGTCCTGGATCATCCCATGGTATTCCCTATATTGGTGCTATTCCTAGTATTAAAGGACTTTATCTTAACGCAGGACATTTTCGTAATGGTATTGTAACTGCACCTGCTTCTGCTCGGTTACTTACCGATATCATTTTGCAACGAGATCCTATTTTAGATCCTACACCATATGCTTTAGATCGCTAGCTTAATTTAGTTTCTTGAGTAATTTTAAAGTAGGTGCTGGCAATCCTAACTGGTACGCTTCTTTAGTTGAAATCCAAATTTTCTGATTAGATTCGGCAATATTATTATGCTCACTGCTAACTTGTACTAAAACAGGATAAATATCTAAAATAAAATGAGTAAAGCGATGACGTAAAGAAGGTAATTTTTTAATACTCTCTATCTGATAATTAAACTGATCATCGCACCAAGTCTCCAGATTAGCTTCCAAAGAACATTCTGGAAAACTCCATAATCCTCCCCAAATACCTGCAGGAGGACGATGTTCAAGAAATATTTCTTGTTGATGATTACATAAAATCACCATTTGAGTAGTTCGTAAGGATAGGGATTTTTTTTGAGGTCGAGGTGCAGGGTAACTACCTTGAGTTCCTAAAAAATAGGCTTTACAAGAATCTTTGATGGGGCAAATAAAACACTTGGGTTGTTGTCGAGTACAAACTGTAGCACCTAGATCCATTAATGCTTGAGTATAGTCAGCAACTCGATGAGTAGGTAGCAGCTCTTCAGCATATTGCCATAGTAGTTTTTCAACTCGAGAATGGCTAGTCCAATCATTAACAGCATATTGCCGGGTGAGAATCCGTTTTACATTACCATCTAAAATGGGGTAGGACTGATCTAATGCCAGGGCTAAAATAGCTCCTGCGGTAGAACGGCCAATACCTGGTAGTTTTATTAAATCCTCAAAATGGGAAGGGATTTCTCCATAAATATGCCAAGCTATTTGAGCTGCTCGATGCAAATTACGTCCTCTTGCATAATAGCCTAATCCCGCCCAAAGCCCTAAAACTTCATCTACGGATGCTTGAGCAAGATAAGACAAATCAGGGAAACGTTCTATAAAACGCTCATAGTAAGGAATTGCAGTAGTAACTTGGGTTTGCTGCAGCATAATCTCCGAAACCCATACTCGATAAGGGGTAGGATTTATTTTCCAAGGAAGATGTTTACGTCCATAGAAATCAAACCACTCGAGGAGCAATTGGCTAAAATTAGCTAGATTTTCTTGTTTCAATAATTTAAAAAATAATGCCCACCTTAATAATTAAGATGGGCGAAAAAAGTAAATTTTGGGTAAGCTAGCTATTTAAATAATCCTTTTATTCCCTTTTGGATCGCATTATCTAGTGCTTTTCCTGAATTAGAGTTACCACCCGAATCAGATGGATTAGAGTTTTCATTATTATCAGGTTGCCCTAAAATCCCTTCTAGAATACTTTGGCCTAAGCCTTGTTTTCCGTTGGAATTATTTCCAGCATCTGCAGGTGTTGCAGTTCCTTGATTACCATTTGGCTGACCTAAAATATCTCCTAATAGGTTTTTTCCTAAGTTTTTTGCGCTACCATCTGATGCTCCTGAATCTTCTCCCTTCTGGATACCCAAAAGATTACCAATTTTACCCTTGATTGCTTGTCCTGCTCGTCCCTGCATTACCGTACCCATATCCACATCATATTTTAATTGACTTAAAGTACCACTTACTTTTACCGGTACAGTAGTATCTTTTAAGCTAGGCAGATTTACCTTCAGTAGATAATCTACTTTTTCATTAGCAAGATTTGCTGTTCCCAATCCTGTTGCTTTTAGTGCAGGCGATCGAATATCTAAATCAGAGTTTTTCAATACACCATCTACAGCAGAAAGTGTGCCTTTTAATGAGCTAAACTTAGTTTCTTCTCCATTATCAGTAGGGGCAGCGGCTAATGATTGTAGAGACTGACTAAGAGAATCTCCTGATGCTAATCCCGCAATAGCACCGATACCAGATTGGATCATTTTAACAATATTCACCCCTCTAATTGCTCCATCGGTGAATGAAAATTCAGCAGAGCCATTAAGATGCTGTTTCATAGCATCTGAGGACACACCAGCAGCAGTAAAATTAGATGCAAAATGGGTAGTACCTCGAATAGCTGTGCTCCCAGAATAATCCTTAAGTAGAGGGCCTACTTGAACATTAGTAAGTTTTTCTTGAGTTGCAAGTTGAGGTACTGATCCTCTTACATCTAAATGTACATTACCATTAAAAGAACCTTGATAAAGATCAGCAGCCATCGGATCAATACTGACTAAGCCATCTTTACCCACTAAATCCACTTGAACATTTTGTGTGCGTAGCCCTTTAAAAATAAGCTCTCCTATTTTAAATGAGCTATTTATATTTAAAGCCCGAAGGGTATCAACAGGTAGTTCACTTGAAGCTGAGGATGTACTCACACTTGCTGTTTTTGATGGAGATCCTCCTAGCTGTTTATTTACTGGAGGTAAATAGCGATCAACATTAATTTTATCTAGGCTCAGATCCGATTGAATTCTAGGACTTACAAAATCATAGATTGACGCTGATCCTTGTAAGGTACTTTCATCCAGTTTAAAAGTCAGCTGTTGTGCATCAAGACTGGTGGGTGAAGCCAAAAACCCTAAATTTACTTGAGCAGAAGTTAATGCTGATTTATCTGCAGTTGATGGTAAATCAATGGCAAGTGTTTGTGCCACCTGGCGTAAATTAAACTGATTACTTGATATCTGCCCGGTAATATGGGGCGCACTTAAAATTTGAGTACCGTTGATTTGCCCAGCAAGATTTATCCCTAACGCAACTAAATTTAAATTTTGTACAGCAAGAGTTTCTTTATTTAAGTCAATATCAATACCAGTACTTAGTCCTGCATTTACAGGGTTAGGAAATTTAGCATCCTGTGCTTTTGTATCTAATTTTAATCCTTTAAAATGATATTGTTTTTTGTCAAGGTCTCCCTCTAACGCAGTAGTTAAATTAATTTGGGTATTCTGAGGTTTCTTTACTTGGCTGGCAAGTTTTAAAGTATCAGCTTTGAGTTGATTTTTCACTAAAGAAATAGTGGGAGAATCTAAGCTAATATTTGCTTCCTTATCCCCTTTGACTTGGCTAGTGAGTTTTAAATTATTAATTGTGTATTGCTCTTGAGCTAAAAATGCTTCGATATTTGCTCCAAGCTGGAGTGTTACTTGATCTACAGGGAGTGCCGATCCTGATGTAGTAAGCTTTAAATCCGTATTTTTAAGTTGATAGTATTTTTTATCCGTATTAGCAGTAATGTTTGCTCCAAGCTGTAAATCCAGCATTTTAATAGGCAATTTTGCACTATTACTAGTTAATTTAAGATAAGTGTTTTGAATTTGATAGCCATTCTGCTGGGTAGGGGTAATACTTCCACTAAAATCTAATCGCCCATTAAGCTTAGGCTCAACAGCACTAAAAGCACTACCTAATTTCACAGGTGTAGTTTTTCCGATAGTAAGTGGAACTGCACCTGCATTGATATCTCCCTTAATTTTAAGAGTACGTAGCACCCCGACAAGGGATTTTTCCTTAGTAGTTGTGGTTTTAGGAGGGAAATAACGATCTGTATCTATTTTATCTAAAGTAAAATCATAATGAATAGCAGGTTGATTAAAATCCTTTACTGAAGTAACTCCTTGCAAAGTGCTGCTATCTAGCTTTACAACCACTTTATTAGCATTCAAGCTAGTTTTGGAAGCAATAAATCCTAACCCTAACTGTGCTGTAGTTAATGCAGTTTTATCTGCGGTAGGTGATAATGTAATCCCTAGGGAATCAGCAATTTGCTTTGGGTTAAACTGGTTACTTGCTAGATTACCGCTAAAGATTGCTTTATCCCCTAGTATTTGGGTACCAGTCACTTGCCCCTTAAGCTTTACTCCAAAAGCATCCACTAATAAATTTTGCAAAGCTAAGGTTTCTTTATTTAGATCCACACTAATTCCACCAGTACCCACACCAACATTAATCGGTTTAGAGGATTGTTCATTTTTGGCTTGAGCTCGGAGGATTAAATTTTTAATTCCATAGCGTTTAGTTTCTAAGTCTCCAATTATAGAACTCTTTAACGCAAATAAAACTTCTTGAGGCTGTTTTGTTTTACCTACAAGTTTTAAGTCATCTATTTTAAGGAGTCGATTTTTGAGTAGAGCAGCTTTAGGTGAATCTAAAGAAAACCGTACTGCTTGATCTCCTTGCACATCTCCAGTTAATTTTAGACTATTGATTGTGATTTGTTCTTTAGCTAAGAAAGCATCGATGTTAGCCCCTAATTGTAGTGCAATTTGTTGTACTGGTAAGTCACTACCAGAGGCAGTAAGTTTTACGTTAGTATTTTGAACTTGATAATATTGATTATCTAAATCAGCGTTCACGGTACCGCCGAAATCTAAATGCCCACTCATGCTAGGATCATTGGCATTAAAGTCTGTATTTAACGCAATATTGGCAGGCTTACCCATCTCCAAAGTATCACTGGTGATATTAAAATGATTAATATCGTAGCTCTTCTTTTCTTGATCATCTCGGTAGCTAATATGGGCATCTTTAATACTAATCCCACCAATCGTTATCCCCGCAATGGCCATAGAGGACTTTTTATCTTTACTCTGATCTTCATCTTCTGTAGGTGCTTTGGAGGATTGCTCTTCTTTCTTAGGCTGAGATAAATCTTCCCAGTTGGTTTTGCCTTGAGCATTTTTAATGAGATTAACATCTAATCCATCAAGAATAATAGTGCCTATTTCTATTTCCTTCTTTAATAAAGGAAGGATTTTTACCTTAACTTGAATGTCATCTAGTTTTGCAAAGGAGCTTTGGCCAAAACTTGGTGGATTGCTAAGACTAACGTCTTCTATTTTTGCCCCTAACCAAGGAAAGAAGCTGAGGTTAATATCTCCTCCAAGGCTAAGGTCTCTGCCAGTGGCTTTTTTGACTTGTTCGGCAATTTGAGGCTTGTAGTTATTGGGGTTGATAATAAATGGGGCTGCGATTGCCGCTATAATAATCAGCAGTAGAAGTATTCCTACTGTAGTAAATAGTATCTTTAGCAGTTTCATCTTTTTATCCTTTTTGGATTACATGATTAATCACTGTAGAAAATTTTAAAAAACTTACCAAGTTAATAGTACTAAGTAACTGCAACAACAATTATGTTGTTCTCTAAAATAAATTTTTCGATTATAACCTATAGTGCAAATGGTCATAATTATCTAGGTAGGTGCTACTCTTAGCTCTAAAATTAAGTAAAATTATTCTATTATACCCGATGAAATATGAGTTCTAGAACTAATTTGCTCCCGAAATAGGCAAGCATAAGAAAGAAGAAACCACTTAAAGTCCAACGTATTGCAATTTGTCCTCTCCAACCAAAACGCCAGCGACCCCATAACAAATTGCCAAATATAAGCCAAGCAATAATTGAAAATACAGTTTTATGAGCAAGGTGCTGAGCAAACATATTCTCTAAAGGAATAATGCCACTAAATAAACTTAAGGAAAGTAAGATAAATCCTAAAGTAAGGAGCTGAAATAAAATACTTTCCATAGTTTGTAGGGGGGGGAGAACACGAATAAATCCTCTTAAGCGTTTGTTACGAAGGTAGTTATCTTGAACTGCAAGCAAAATAGCCTGCATCGTTGCTAAAGCACATAGACTATAAGCAAAAAAAGAAAGTAAAATATGGATTTCAAGCGGTTTTTCTGTGATGCTTAATTCAGCACTATAGGGGATAATAATATGATTTTCTGGAAATAAATTTTGCAATCCTAAAGCAACTGCTGCAAAAGGGTAAATACCTATCCCCATGTTTTCTACCGGCTGTCTTAAGCTAGCAATAATTAGCAGTACTGCCATTAACCAAGCTACAGTAGATAAAGCATTAGTTAGGCTTAGATTTATACCAGCTGGGGTAAAAAGAAAATCTCTTAGTATTAAGGTATGAAAAACAATACCTATAAATCCACAAATACTGACTAATTGTTTATGGCTATTTTTTGGATTTTTTGTATTCGTACTAAGTAAATAACGTACTAGCAACATACTCGCAGTACAATAGCATATCACCCCTGAGATGGTCTCAAAAAATATAAATTGCATAACAATACATAATATAAATAAGTATTAAGTCATCTAGATATAAATTCTACCACTACATTACTTTTAACTTTATATTAAAAATAAGTGGTTACTTACTCTAGCGGATTTTCGTATTGCTCTATTTCCCTACAAAATTAAGTATTATCTGAAAATATTCATAAACTTACCCTAAAGAGGATATATTATGTTTGATAATTTAACAGACCGTCTTGGTCAAACATTAAAGCAGTTGCGAGGACAAGCACGTCTTAGTGATGAAAATATCAAGAATACCCTGCGGGAAGTTCGTGTTGCCTTATTAGAAGCAGACGTTGCTTTACCCGTTGTTCGAGATTTTATTACTAAAGTGCAAGATCGAGCAGTTGGTCAAGAGGTTGTAGGTAGTCTTACCCCAGGACAAGCTTTTATTAAGGTAGTATATGATGAATTAGTAGATACCATGGGGGAATCTACTCAAGGGTTAAAATTAGATACTCGTCCTCCTGCAATTATTTTAGTTGCTGGTCTACAAGGTTCAGGAAAAACCACTACAGTAGCTAAACTTGCTCGTTGGCTTACTGAACAAAAGAAAAAATCAGTACTTATTACCAGTGCTGATATTTACCGACCTGCTGCAATTCAACAATTAGAAACTTTAGCCAACGAGATTGGCGTTCATTTCTACCCTAGCCAAACTAATCAAAGCCCAATTACCATAGCTAGAGGAGCGATTAGACAGGCACAAATCCAAATGTTGGATGTACTTATAGTAGATACAGCAGGGCGACTCCATGTTGATGACGAGATGATGACAGAGATTAAAGAGCTTCATCAGGCAATTTCTCCAGTTGAAACCTTATTTGTTGTAGATAGTATGACTGGACAGGATGCTGCAAACACTGCTCGTGCTTTTAATGAGGCTTTAGATTTAACAGGCGTGGTACTGACTAAGGTAGATGGAGATGCTCGAGGGGGAGCAGCACTTTCAATCCGTCATATTACTGGTAAACCCATTAAGTTTATTGGTCTTGGAGAAAAAACTACAGCACTTGAATTATTTCACCCAGATCGGATTGCATCTCGTATTCTTGGTATGGGGGATGTACTAAGCCTTGTTGAAGAGGTGGAGCGTCAAGTTGATAAAGAGCAAGCAGAAAAATTAGCAAAGAAACTTAAAAAAGGTAAAGGCTTTGATTTAGAGGATTTTCGCTTGCAATTACAACAGATGAATAAAATGGGAGGTATAGCTAGTCTCTTGGATAAGCTTCCAACAATGAACCTACCCGCCAATGCGGTAAATAAAATTAATGATAAGGAGTTTGTCCGATTAGAGGCGATTATTAACTCTATGACATTCCAAGAGCGTCGTCAGCCAGAGATTATTAAAGGATCACGAAAAAAGCGTATTTCTACAGGATCAGGCACTCAGGTACAAGATGTAAATCGCTTACTAAAGCAGTTTACTCAAATGCAAAAGATGATGAAAAAAATGTCTAAAGGAGGAAAACTTGCAAAATTGATGGGTGGCATGAGTAGCAAGGCAATGCCTAGGCTACCATTTTAAATAGATACTTTTCAAAAAAGTTGGGTTAGCGTAAAATCTACAAATTTATTTAAAGATTACTAGGAATATGAATCTATGGTAGTTATTCGCTTAGCTCGGGGTGGTGCAAAAAAACGCCCTTTTTATACTATTGTGGCTACTGATAAACGTAACAGGCGAGATGGACGATACATTGAACGATTAGGTTTTTTTAATCCTATTGCTGCAGGTGGAGAAATTCCATTAAAAATAGATGTAGAGCGTGTAAATTATTGGTTGTCTCAAGGTGCACAACCTTCTGAACGAGTAGCTCAATTAGTAAAATTCTATAGTAAGGAAAATCATAATTAAGTACTAAATCTGATTACTTTAACAAGTAGAGTGAAAGATGATTTTTGTCTATATACTCTAGTTGGGAAAATCTTAGGACTATATGGGGTTCGAGGTTGGGTAAAAGTCTATTCTTATACCGATCCCCCAAGTAATATCCTAAGTTATAATCCTTGGTACTTAAAGAAAAATAATGACTGGCAGACATTTACTTTAGTAGATGGGCATATCCATGGAAAAAAAGTTGCAGCTTGCTTAGAAGGAATAACTGATAGGGATTTTGCAGCACAATGGATAAATTGTTCAATTGAAGTAAAGCACGATCAATTAGCTCCTCTAGAATATGGAAAGTATTACTGGACAGATTTAATTGGACTAGAAGTTGTCACACTTACTGGATATATCTTAGGCCAAGTAGTTCAATTGCTAGAAACGGGAGCAAATGACGTACTAATCGTAAAGGGTGAGCGAGAGCGGTATATTCCTTTTTTGCTTGAATCCACAATAAAGCAAGTTGATCTTACTAAAAAGGTAATCATTGTAGAGTGGGATTTAGATTTTTAAGTAAATTTGATTTCACTTAAAAATGGAATATATGAACTTTGGTGTCATCAGCCTATTTCCAGGAATGTTTTGTGCACTAACACAGTACGGTGTAGTAGGAAGAGCAATAAAGCGAGGGATTTCTACTCTAGATTTTTGGAATCCAAGAGACTTTTCTCCTAATCCTCATAATACGGTTGATGATCGCCCCTATGGGGGTGGGTGTGGTATGGTAATGAGTGTTCAACCCCTCCACGACGCTATTTGTGCGGCTCGACTAAAACTTGGGAATTCGTGTAGAGTAATTTATCTCTCACCGCAGGGAAAAAGGCTAGATCAAACAGGACTAAATACATTATCAAAATATAACAAACTTATTCTAATAGCAGGTCGTTATGAAGGTATAGATGAACGACTTATAGAGATGGAAGTTGATGAGGAGTGGTCAATTGGGGATTATGTATTAAGCGGTGGAGAGTTTGCTGCAATGGTACTTATCGATGGTTTAACTCGGCTCCTTCCAGGAGTTTTAGGCAGTGAGGAATCAGCCTATCAAGATTCCTTTACAAATGGATTATTAGACTATCCTCACTATACCCGTCCTAAGATTATAGGGGACTATCAAGTACCTGCGGTGCTACTTAGTGGTAATCACCTAGCTATTTATCGCTGGCGCCTAAAACAATCTTTAGGAAGAACGTGGGTAAAGCGCCCAGACTTACTTAATACATATACGCTCACCCAAGAGCAGGAATACTTACTTAGGGAATTTATTCAGGAATATCAGGAAAATAGAGAGTATAAAAATGGGTAATAAAAATAGTATTATTGAAGCAATTGAGGCAGAACAGCTTAGGCAGGATATACCAGACTTTAACCCTGGCGATACTGTACAAGTGAACGTGCGTGTCATTGAAGGGGATCGGGAGCGAATTCAAGCATTTGAAGGTGTTGTTATTGCGAAACGAAATCGTGGCCTTGGATCAGCATTTACCGTACGTAAAATTTCCTATGGAGAGGGCGTAGAGCGAGTCTTTCAAACTCATAGTCCTACAATTGCTAATATTGAGGTAAAGCGACGAGGAGATGTTCGTCGAGCAAAGCTTTATTATTTACGTAATTTAAGAGGTAAAGCGGCTCGAATTAAAGAAAAAATCACTGTTAAAACTTAATTACGAGCATGATCCACGATGGATATGTAGCAGTTTTTACTACACCATTGGGTAAATTAGGTATATCTACTTGCGAGACTGGAGTAACTGGTTTATCGTTTTTACCACCGGAAACTCCAGACTTTATGGCAGCTACGTCTCTAGTAAAAAAAGTTTTCTCACAACTTCAAGCATATTTCATAAATCCTCAGATGAATTTTGAGTTACCCATGCTACCCGAAGGCACTTTCTTTCAAAAAAAAGTATGGCAAGCTTTATGTACTATACCAAGTGGTACCACATTAACCTATGGAGCATTAGCACAACAGCTTAAAACAAGCCCTCGTGCTATTGGAGGGGCTTGCCGTTCTAATCCACTACCTATTTTTATTCCTTGTCACCGAATAGTGTCTCAACAGGGGCTGGGGGGATACAGTGGTTCTGTAGAGGGTCCTAACTTAGATATTAAATCCTGGCTATTGACCCATGAAGGGCATTCTATTGAGTATGGCTGATTGTGGCTATGATCAAAAATATCTTACCCATTTTTTAGATTCTCTACGTTGGGAATCAGGGCTATCAGAAAATACCCAATATGCTTATTATTATGATTTAAATCAGTTTTTCAATTGGCTATTTCTGCAAAAAAAAACAATACTTGATGCACAACAAGAAGATCTACGCAATTATCTGTTTCATCAAATAGATAGCCATTATAAACCACGGAGTATTGCTCGTACCGTAGCGAGTTTACGGCGCTTTTATCGCTACCTAGTTCTAGAAGAAATTTGTAATAAGGATCCTAGCTCCTTTATCCAAACACCTAAATTAGGGAGATCTTTACCAAATTCGCTTACTGAAGCAGAAGTGGAATCTTTGATTACTGCACCTAATATATCTTGCTCATTAGGAATGCGGGATCGTGCTATGCTGGAAACCTTGTATGCTACAGGACTAAGGGTATCAGAATTGGTTAATCTTACTTTAACGCAGATTAATTTTCGCCAAGGTGCTGTGCGAATAATGGGTAAAGGTAATCGGGAGCGATTAGTACCTTTAGGGGAAGTTGCATTAAGTTGGTTAGCTCGTTATAGAGATGAAATTCGCCCAGAGATTCTTAAAGGGCAAGCAAGTGAATTTTTATTTCTTACGCAAAGAAAAGCAGAGATGACAAGGCAAGGATTTTGGTATTTGATTAAGCGTTATGCACAACAGATAGGTATTAATAAGTCGCTTTCTCCCCATACGCTACGCCATGCGTTTGCAACTCATTTATTAAACCATGGTGCAGATTTAAGAGTAGTGCAAATGCTGTTAGGACATACTGATTTATCGACAACTCAAATTTATACTCATGTGGCAAAAGCTAGATTACAACAACTTCATCAACGATATCATCCCCGAGGGTGACATTAGGACAAGTTTAATTTCAAATGGTTTAATTAGAGAGAGGATATAACATGCCTTCTTTTGATATTGTCTCCGAAGTAGACAAGCATGAATTAAAAAATGCAGTTGATCAAGCTAATCGTGAAATTAGCACACGCTTTGATTTTCGTGGGGCTGATGCCGTGATTAAGGAATCAGACGGAGAGCTTATTCTTGAGGCTGAAAATGAATTTCAACTCCAGCAAATGAGCAATATCTTAGATACTAAACTAGCTAAACGAAATATCGATGTTAACTGTTTAGAAGCTAAAGAGCCAGAAGTTTCCGGCAAAAGCGCACGACAGACTATTCAAATCCGTCAAGGAATTGATAAGGATATCGCAAAAGAAATTACTAAATTAATTAAAGAGAGTAAGCTTAAGGTACAATCAGCTATCCAAGGGGATCAGGTGAGAGTATCTGGCGGTAAACGAGATGATTTACAGCAGGTCATTGCAATTCTAAGAGAATCTAAAGTTAGCTTACCTCTGCAATATATTAATTTTCGTGATTAATAAAAAGCACAAAATTTATTCTATGTACTTAATATTTAATTCTATTTTTCTAAGTATATTAATTACTTTTTCTAGTCTAGGAATTGCAGATGAACAGCAAGAAAATTCTATTAAAGAATCCCTAAAAAGATGGGCACCTGATGCAAAACCTCAGAGCATTAAATCCATTTCTGTACCTAATCTCTATGAAGTCATACTAGATGGGCAAATATTTTATCTAACTCAGGATGGACGCTATGCTATTCAAGGACAGATAATTGATTTAGCCACTCGTACTAATTTAACAGAAAAGCGAGTAAAAGCGATTCGAGCAGCTGCTATTAGTGAACTAGATGAAAAGGATATGATTGTCTTTACGCCTAAGGATCCTAAATATACTGTAAATATCTTTACTGATATTGATTGTCCCTATTGTCGCCAAATGCACCAGCACATCGATGAATACAATAAACTTGGGATTAAAGTACGTTATCTTGCTTTTCCTCGTGCAGGAATCGGTTCATCATCCTATGATAAAGCAGCTAATGTATGGTGTGCTCAAGATAAACAAAAAGCAATCACTTTAGCAAAAGCAGATAAACCTATAAAAAATACTGCTCAGTGCACTAATCCTGTTGCCGATCAATTCCTTTTGGGTGAGAAAATTGGTGTGAACGCCACTCCTACCTTTATTTTAAAGGATGGTACTATGATTCCAGGGTTTATTCGCCCAAGCTCTTTAATAAAATTACTGGAACAAAATGCTAATTCAGCAGGTTAATTCATTAAAGAAAAATTATCTCTACTATAGGCAAGGATACTTTTTCTATTAAACCAATCCCCTAAAACAATTCTTCGTTTTGGGTTATTGTTGATTGAAAATTCATGTATTCCTTGGTGATGGGTATGGCCATGGATAATCTGGGTCACTTGGTAATTTTGGATGACTTCTTCCACCTTATTTTGGTTAGCATCCATAATTTCTAATGGCTGACTCTGGGTATACTCTCTACTTTTTTGCTGTATTCTTTGAGCAATTGCTTGACGCTGGGATTTTGGTAAAGAAAGAAAGGTATTAATTATAATGGGGCGCCTAAAGCGAGCTTTAGATCTTTGATATACCTTATCGTCTGTACAGAGTATATCTCCATGGGTAAGTAAGGTAGGGGTGCCATAAAGGTCAATCACTATAGGATCAGGTAGAATTTGACAGCCACTCATTTTTGCAAATTCCTGCCCAACTAAGAAGTCTCGATTTCCCGGAAGGAAGTATATTTGCACTTTATTTTTAGATAAGCGATGGAGGGCTGAAGCTATAGCCAAGCCCTCATCTGTGGGTGCATCATCGCCTATCCAAGAGTTAAATAAATCTCCTAAAATATACAGTGCTTCTCCAGAAAACGTATCTTTAGCTAGAAATTCTAGAACTTGTTCTTGGGCATTTGGGTTTGTTGAGCTCAGATGTAAATCTGAGATAAAAAAGGTAGTCACAAAAACTTTTAATGAATTAATTTATTACGGATGCTTGCTGAATTACGATTTGTTTAAGTGGCACATCTGCATATCCATTTTGGCGACCTGTAGGTGTATTTTCAATCGCTCTTACTATGTCCATACCTTCAGTAACTTTCCCAAAAACTGCATATCCCCATCCTTGAGCTGTTTTACTTTGAAAGTTTAAAAACTTATTATCCGCAGTATTAATAAAAAATTGAGCAGTTGCTGAGTTTGGATCAGGAGTACGGGCCATAGCAATAGTACCTATTTCATTTGCTAAACCGTTGTCTGCTTCATTTTGGATAGATGGGTTAGTAGATTTTTGATTGAATGTTTCATCAAATCCACCCCCTTGAATCATGAAATTTTTAATTACTCGGTGAAAAATTGTGCCATTATAAAAGCCTTCATTTACATAATTTAGAAAATTTTTAACCGAAATAGGTGCTTTTTCTGGATTAAGCTCAATGATAATATCCCCTAGATTAGTCTCTAATTTAACATGAGGAGAAGATTTAAGACTTGAACTACCACCAGCAGCTTCAGCAGTCAATCCAAATATTCCCAATAATAAAAAAATAAATGTTCTTTGAAGTATATGCATAGAATACCTATAGTATTTAATTTCACGATAAATTGTGCTCTCCATTATACGAATAATATTGTAGAGTGAGCAAAACTTAATGAGATATATTTCTAATATGGCACTTTTTTTATGATTAAAACCCGCTTTGCACCTAGCCCGAGTGGCTTATTACATTTAGGAAATGTACGCACTGCCTTATTTAATGTGCTTTTTGCTAGTGCTCATCAAAGTATTTTTTTACTGCGAATAGAAGATACTGATCAAGAGCGAAGTGGTGAAGGGTATATTACTACTTTAATAAAAGATTTAAAATGGTTAGATCTGGCATGGCAAGAGGGTGTAGAAGTAGGAGGGAGCTATAGCCCTTATCGACAATCTGAACGAACTCAAATTTACCAGTCATACTTTGATCAGCTGGAAAATAAAAAATTAGCTTATCCTTGTTTTTGCTCACCTCAGGAATTAAAACAAGTACGTAAACGCCAACTTGCCTCAGGCCAACCCCCACGTTACCCAGGTACCTGTGCTAGGTTAAATTCAGATGAAATAAACAATAGGCAAACCAAGGGAATTAAACCTACTTTGCGGTTTCGAGTGCCTGATTCTAGCATTATAGAATTTACTGATTTAGTAAGGGGAGAGCAGCGTTTTACCGCTCATGATATTGGGGATTTTATTATTCGTAGAGCAGACAGCTCACCTGCATTTTTTTTCAGTAATGCCATTGATGATTCTTTAATGGAAGTTACCCATGTGTTACGAGGTGAAGATCATTTAACCAATACCCCTCGGCAAATTTTATTACTTCAAGCTCTCCAATTGTCTATTCCTCAATATGCTCATATTGGTTTAATTATTGGCCATGATGGAGCTCCTTTATCAAAACGTCATGGTAGCCGCAGTATCGCTGAGCTTAGAGAGGAAGGATATCTACCCCTTGCTCTATGTAATTATTTAGCTCGACTAGGGCATCACTTCGAAGATACTAGTTTTTTATCTTTAGCTACTCTAGCCAGTCAATTTAAGCTAGAAAATTTAGGAAAAGCACCTGCTCGGTTTGATGAATCTCAACTTATCCATTGGCAACGGGAAGGATTAATTCATAGTAATGCTGAAGCCTTAAAAGATTGGCTGGGAAATGATATTTTGGCACAAATTCCAGAGAATCAATATGAACAGTTTATCGAAGCAATAAGACCTAATATTCTCTTCCCTAAAGATACCTTGCGATGGATTACTGCTATTTTCGATGAAAAACTAAACTATAAGGATGAGTCTTTAAAAATTATTACTCAAACTGATTCCTCTTTTTTTACCCAAGCACTTAAAGCTATAGATTCCTGTGGTTTAGATTTTAAAAAATTCATTACTGAACTAAAAAATACTACAGAAACTAAAGGTAAAGTCCTTTTTCAACCCTTACGGGCTGCCTTAACCGGAGAATTAGATGGCCCAGAGCTCGCTTTGTTATTTCCATTGATAGGAGTTGAAAAAATTCACCAGAGATTAACCCAATGCCTGAATATATCTGGAAAATAAGGACTAATAAATGTTGCATATTTACAATAGCTTAACTAAGAAAAAAGAAAAATTTATCCCTATTGAACCGGGTAAAGTGCGGATATATGTATGTGGTATGACTGTATACGATAAAGCACATATAGGTCACGCTCGGGTAATGATTGTTTTTGACATAGTGGCTCGCTATCTCCGAGCCAGTGGATTTGAAGTCAATTATGTACGAAATATTACAGATATTGACGATAAAATTATTCAACGAGCTAATGAAAATAGCGAAAGTATTCAAAATTTAACTGCTAGATATATTCAAGCACTTTATAAAGATTCAAATGAGCTTCATATTATTCCTCCTAATAAAGAACCTAAGGCCACTGAATTTATAGCAGAGATTATTACCCTGATTGGGCAATTATTAGCAAAAAATTATGCCTACCAAGGAAAAAATGGGGACATATATTTTGATGTGCACCAGTTTAAATCCTATGGGTTGCTTTCTGGCAAACAACTTGAGGATTTACGAGCTGGAGAGCGTGTTGAGATAAGCGCAGATAAAAAAAATCCCTTAGATTTTGTGCTTTGGAAAATGACAAAACCTAATGAACCTGCTTGGGATTCTCCTTGGGGATTAGGTCGACCAGGGTGGCATATTGAATGCTCTGCCATGTCTCTTCATGAACTAGGATCTCCTTTTGACATTCATGGAGGAGGGCAAGATTTACAGTTCCCTCACCACGAAAATGAAATTGCTCAAAGTGAAGCAGCTACTGGACATAAATTTGTAAACTACTGGATGCACAATGGCTTTGTCCGTATTAATGATGAAAAAATGTCTAAATCTTTAGGGAATTTTTTTACTATTGAAGAGGTATTATCCTATTACCATCCGGAAGTATTACGGTATTTTATCCTTTCTAGCCACTATCGTAGCCCCCTTAATTACGCTGAATCTCAGCTTTCAATGGCAAAGCAAGCTCTAACCGGCATATATAGTACATTAAGAGGTGTTCCTACGAAAAAAATAGAAAATAAGCCATTAAGCTCTTTAGATCATCCACTAATAACTCGTTTTCGTGCAGCTATGGATGATGATTTTAATACCCCAGAAGCTCTTGCCGTGCTTAATGAAGCAAAGCGAGAATTAAACAACGCTAAATACAAGGATAATGTACAGCAAGATGAATTAGCAAAATTATTATACCTGATGGGCAGTACTCTAGGATTGCTAAATTCCGATCCAGAGGAATTTCTTCAAAGCCCAATACAAGCCCATGGAAACCAATACGTTTTTGTAGAACCAGTTCTTGCAAAAATAGAAAAAATGCCAGCTCATGCTGTTCAACTTCTTACAAATCAAGAAATAGAGCAGCTTATTCAACAAAGAGTAGAGGAACGTAAAAACAAAAATTGGCAAGAAGCCGATCGAATCAGAGATATTTTAAAAGAACAAAATATCACCATTGAAGATACTGCAACAAAGACTTTATGGCGACGTGGCTAGGCTATCTAGGTAACTCTATTTAGCTAATATTTTTATCCCGTTGCTCTGCTGCATAAAGGGTGTTTTGTAATAGGGTAGCAATCGTCATTGGACCTACCCCTCCAGGTACTGGAGTGATCCAAGCGGCCTGTTCTTTTGCTACCTCAAATTCCACATCCCCAGATAAAGCACCGTTTGTTTGGCGACTAAACCCCACATCAATCACAATCGCACCTGATTTAATCCACTCCCCTTTAATTAAATTGGACTTACCCACCGCAGAAACCACAATATCTGCTTTAGAAACATGCTGTGCTAGATCATTGGTCCAACGATGACAGTTAGTGACTGTACAACCAGCCAAGAGTAATTCTAAAGTCATAGGTCGTCCAACAATATTAGAAGTGCCAATAATAACCGCTTCTAATCCTTTTAGATCTTGCCCAGTATGGGCTAATAAAGTCATAATCCCATAGGAAGTACAGGGTCTTAGAGTAGGTACTCGCAACGCTAATCGTCCTATGTTGTAAGGGTGAAACCCATCCACATCTTTGCTAGGATAAATTTGCTCTATAATTTCTTCAGAGCGAATATGCTTTCCAAAAGGGAGTTGGACTAAGATACCATCAATTTCTGAATTTTCATTAAGCTGATGGATTAGATTAATCAACTCATTTTGAGTAGTATCTGCTGGTAAATCGTAAGATAAGGATTTAAATCCTACTTCTTCACAAGCTTTTCGCTTACTTCGTACGTAGGTTTGAGATGCTGGATCAGTACCTAAGAGGATGACTGATAACCCTGGTGGGCGTAGTCCAAGATTTATTCTTTTTTGAACTTGTTGTTTTATCTCTTTTCGCAGTGCAGTAGCAACTGCTTTACCATCAAGGATTTTAGCGTTCATAAAAATTATTTAATTATATACTATATAGTCAATGTATAATGTATTATAATTAAAAGAAATAAATATAACTGTAATCAAAATTATTCGAATTATTACCGCTTTATATTGACAGTTACATCTTCTTATCATCTGTATTTCGGGGTATAGCGCAGTCTGGTAGCGCATCTGCTTTGGGAGCAGAGGGTCGGGGGTTCAAATCCCTCTACCCCGACCAATTTTTTCGCTTGAAAATTCTATTTCGTTGTATAATTTATCTATCTATTAACCAGCGCCTGTAGCTCACTCGGATAGAGCATCGGCCTTCTAAGCCGAGGGTAGCAGGTTCGAATCCTGCCAGGCGCGCCACACCCATTTAGAGAGTAGCACTGTTGGAAGCAGAAACTATAACCTCCAAGATTTTTGAAGACGTTATTCACCGAAATCCAGGTGAATCCGATTTTCATCAAGCAGTAAAAGAAGTTCTTGAAACTTTAGATCCAGTACTTAAAAAGCATCCTGAATATGTGGATTATAAAATTATAGAGCGAATTTGCGAGCCAGAACGACAAGTTATTTTTCGAGTACCCTGGCAGGACGATCAAGGAAAAATTCATGTTAATCGGGGCTTTCGAGTGGGATTTAACAGTTTACTTGGTCCCTACAAAGGAGGGTTACGCTTTCACCCTTCAGTATATTTAGGCACAATTAAATTCCTTGCTTTTGAGCAAGTATTTAAAAATGCCATAACTGGCATGCCTATAGGCGGAGGAAAAGGTGGCTCAGATTTTGATCCTAAAGGAAGATCGGAAAATGAGATTATGCGTTTTTGTCAGAGTTTTATAACTGAGCTCTATCCCTATATAGGTGGAAATATTGATGTACCTGCAGGGGATATTGGGGTAGGAGCAAGAGAAATTGGTTATTTATTTGGTCAGTATAAAAGAATAACCCATAGCTATGAATCTGGGGTGCTCACAGGTAAAAATCCAAAATGGGGCGGATCCCTTGCCCGGAAAGAGGCAACTGGCTATGGCTGTGTATTCTTTGCCGATGAAATGCTCAAAGTACGTGGCAAAGCCCTTGAAGGAAAAAATTGCCTTGTTTCAGGTTCTGGAAATGTAGCGATTTATGCTATGGAGAAGCTAACGGCTCTAGGAGCTAGGGTAATCGCCTGCTCTGATTCTAATGGGGTAATTTACCATCCTCAAGGAATCCAATTAGATACAGTTAAAGAAATTAAAGAGGTTAAACGGCAACGAATTCATCTCTATACCCATGAATATAAGGAAGCTCAATATATTGAAGGGGGAAATATTTGGGATATTCCCTGTGATATTGCTCTACCTTGTGCCACTCAAAATGAGCTGGATGAAAACTCTGCACGTAAGTTAGTTGCAAACGGTTGTATTGCAGTAAGCGAAGGAGCGAATATGCCTACTACCCCCGGTGGCGTAAAAGTATTTCACGAGGCAGAAATTGCCTATGGGCCAGGAAAAGCCGCTAATGCAGGGGGAGTTGCCACTTCAGCATTAGAAATGCAGCAAAATGCCAGTAGGGATTCCTGGTCTTTTGATACGGTTGAACAGCGACTGCATAGTATTATGAGAAATATCCATCAGGAATGTTTCGAAACCGCTGCAGAATATGGCTATTCTAATAATTATGTAGTGGGAGCCAATATCCTAGGGTTTCGTCGAGTAGCAGAAGCCATGCTTGCTTTTGGTATTATTTAATTAGAATCATATAGAAAAAGCTCTTAGGGTTTAATACCCTAAGAGCTTTCTTTTTACTATGAGTATGCAGGTTGTATTTTTCTATTCTCTCTATTAGAGAAATAACCAATCCCAAATAAACCTAAAACAATTAAACTTAATGTTATAGGCTCTGGAATTGATGAACCTTCGTTTGTACCCATACTGATGTCAACATTAGCAATTGCAAGACCACTTTGAAAACTTGGATTGGTCCAGTTCACTACCCCAAATTCAAGATAATAATCACCCGGAGCAAGATTTTCTAAACTAGCGGTAATCCAGCCAGTTGAGCCACACGTATTGTTAGAGCTATCTGAATTGCAACGATAAATTGAGTTATCATTAGCAATAAACCCATCACCAGAAATTGGTGCCCAATTTGGAGCACCATTTATACTAGTGCCTTGAAAGAATGGGTTTGCTACTTTAGCAGTACCTGGAGTAATTATAGTAGTTTGTGGAGTGAGTGTTACACCCGAACTCACTTCAGGAAGATCATGGCCTGGAACCATATTTGTATCCGCATCTGTCGGTGTTCTTGCAGTAAATAATAATGCAACTAAATCACCATTAGTATTAAATAAGCCACCCCAACCATAATCATTATATGGGCTACTATCACTAGTGATATAATCAAAATCAAAGCTTAACTCTCCACCTTGGCTACCTACACTAAATGTAGATGAAGTCAGGGTAGTACCAGTCGAAGGGCATTGGCTTGTGCTTATTGAATTATCTGTACAATAATCCATGCCAGTAAGAGAGGCAGGCAAGGCTCCGGTATTATTTGTATCTATTTGTCCAGAGGATGTTTGGTTAGTAGTCACTAACCATTGATAAGAACTTGCCCCTGTAGGTATGGACACATCTCCACTAGAGTAAGTACCATTACTATCACTAAATGAGCCACCACTAAAGGTGCCACATTGATCGCTACGAAATTGATTCCCAGTAGCCATAGTGCCAGAACATGTCCAAGTGCCAGTGATAGGATCTGCACTTGATGGATTGATGATTCCTAAGCCAATTAGGCAAATACTAAGTTGGAAAATAGATGTTTTTAACAGTTTTTCTAAGATGGTTTTATGCATTTTTATTTACCCTATAATTTCTTTGTGTTGCATGTATATTCTAACCCTCTATATTAATAAATGTTTCATTTAGAGATAAATTGATAGTGTGCTCATCATCTCTAAATCTAAAGAGTGTCTAGAATAGTTCTGGTATAATACTGGAAACTCTATATTTTATAAATAATTAGTGAGCAAATAGCAGTTTATATAGGATGACCTTAACTTAAAATTGGGGCCAAAGGCATGTCAGTGGATAAAGTAAAAATAACTCAGGATATTGAAACGCAAGAGACTCAAGAATGGCTGGAGTCCTTAGAATATATACTCCAACAAGGAGATTTGAAACGGACTCAACGCTTATTGGGTAGTCTACAGCTCCATGCCTTGAAATCAGGAGTTCAGCTTCCGTATTTAGCAAATACCCCCTATATAAATACTATTCCTGCTAATAAGCAACCTCCTTTCCCGGGGAGTCATGAAATTGAGCGACGTATTCGTAGCTTAGTTCGCTGGAATGCCATGGCAATGGTAGTCAGGGCGAATAAGGAAGAAGATGGTATCGGAGGGCATATTTCCACCTTTGCCTCTATCGCCACTCTATATGAGATTGGTTTTAATCATTTCTTTCATGGTAAAACAGAAAATCATAGTGGTGATGTTGTTTATTTCCAAGGCCATGCCTCTCCCGGAAATTATTCCAGAGCCTTTCTTGAAGGCCGACTTTCAGAGCAACAGTTAGAAAATTTCAGAAGAGAATTAAAGCCTGAAGGAGGATTACCTTCCTATCCCCATCCTTGGCTTTTACCTAATTTTTGGCAATTCCCCACTGTTTCTATGGGTTTAGGACCTATTATGTCCATTTATCAAGCCCGATTTAATCGCTATCTCGAAGATCGTGGGCTTAAAACCTCTTCACAAGATAAAGTATGGGCTTTTATTGGTGATGGTGAAACCGATGAACCAGAAACTTTAGGTGCGATTAACCTTGCCTCTAGAGAAAAGCTCGATAATCTTATTTTTGTGATTAACTGCAACTTACAGCGATTGGATGGGCCAGTGCGTGGAAATAGTAGTGTTATCCAAGAACTAGAAGCTATTTTCCGTGGAGCTGGTTGGAATGTTATTAAAGTCATTTGGGGTAGTGATTGGGATCCTCTTTTTGCCAGAGACACTAAAGGTAAACTTGTTAAACGGATGGAAGAGACAGTTGATGGAGAATATCAAAGATATACGGTTGAATCTGGAGATTATATCCGCAAACATTTCTTTGGCACTGATCCAGATCTACTAGAATTAGTCCAACATCTCTCTGATGAGCAGATCTGTCGTCTTCGTACTGGAGGTCACGATCCTGAGAAAGTGTACGCTGCTTACAAAGCGGCAGTGGATCATAGAGGATCACCTACTGTAATTTTAGCAAGGACCATTAAAGGCTATGGCTTAGGCGAGGCAGGCGAGGGTAAAAATATTACTCATCAGCAGAAAAAATTAAACGAACAAGAACTCCGTGACTTTCGATCCCGATTTGGGATTCCTATTTCTGATGAGCAAATTGCTCAAGCTCCATTTTATAAACCTTCAGAAGATAGTCCTGAATTGCAATATCTCCATGAACGGAGAAAAGCTCTTGGCGGTTATTTACCTCAACGTAGAATACATAGCGAGCCGATAAAAGCACCTACCGAAGAGTTCTATAGTGAATTTTATAAAGGTACAGGTAATCGAACCATGGCAACAACTATGGCTTACGTTCGTGTACTTACCAAGCTTCTTAGGGATCCAAAATTGGGTAAGCTGATTGTCCCCATTATTCCTGATGAAGCCCGTACCTTTGGTATGGAATCCCTATTTCGTCAAGTAGGAATTTATGCCCATGCAGGTCAACTTTATGAGCCTGTAGATATATCTACCCTACTTTATTATAAAGAAGCTAAAGATGGACAGATTTTAGAAGAAGGTATTACGGAAGCCGGTGCTATGTCCTCATTTATTGCGGCAGGTACAGCCTATACTACCCATGGAATCAATATGATTCCTTTCTTCACCTACTATTCCATGTTTGGATTTCAAAGAATTGGCGATCTGATTTGGGCTGCAGGGGATATGCGTTGTCGAGGCTTTTTTGTGGGTGCAACTGCAGGACGTACTACACTTTCAGGAGAGGGGCTTCAGCATCAAGATGGGCAAAGTCAAATGCTTGCCTATTCTGTTCCTAATTTAAAAGCCTATGATCCTGCTTATGCTTATGAAATTTCTGTGATTATTCAAGATGGTATTTATCGTATGTATGAGCAGCAAGAAGATATCTTCTACTATCTCACAGTAGAAAATGAGCTTTACGCTATGCCAGAAATGCCGGAAGGTTCTAGAGAAGGCATTTTGAAAGGAATGTACCGGCTAAAATCGGGTATTAACTCTAAAGCAAAATTACAAGCTCAACTTTTCGGCAGTGGTTCTATCTTAAACGAGGTGCTTCATGCCCAAACTCTTTTAGAAAAATACGAAGTCAATGCTGATGTTTGGAGTATTACAAGTTATAAAGAGCTCTATATGGATGGTCATGAAGTTACTCGATGGAATATGCTTCACCCCTTAGAAAAGCCTAAACAATCCTATATAGAGCAATGTTTAGAGAATGCACCTGGTGTATTTGTGGCTGCTTCAGATTATTTAAAAGTCCTTCCAGATTCCATTTACCGCTGGTTCCCTAGACCAGTCACTTCTTTAGGTACAGATGGATTTGGACGTAGCGATGGTCGTCGGTCATTACGGAATTTCTTTGAAGTAGATGCAAGATTTATTACCTTAGCTACTTTATCAGCACTAGCTAAAGAAGGGAAAATTAAGCCTACCCTAGTACAACAGGCAATTCAGGATTTAGAAATTGATCCAAACAAAGCTAACCCTATGATCTCTTAATGAAGGATAGACAATATGGCAAGTGAATTTAAAATTCCAGAATTAGGTGAAAACATTGAATCTGGTGATGTAGCTAAAATTTTGGTATCTGTAGGAGATTTTTTAGAGATAGATCAGCCTGTATTAGAGCTTGAGACAGATAAAGCCGTTGTCGAAATTCCTTCTTCAATCCGTGGTAAAGTCAAAGAGATACATATCAAAGCTGGGGATCAAGTTAGTATAGGTCAATCCATATTAACAGTAGAGGATAATATTGAAGAATCAAAAGCAGATCCAGAACCTACATCAGCATCTACTGATACTAGCCCTAAAGAAACACAGGAAACTACACCTCATCAAAGTATTAAGCAGGAACAACTATTATCGATACCTGAGCCAATAGTATCACCTACTAAGCCTGAGTCTTCTTCAGCTGTAAAACAGGAAACAGCTGCGAGCAGCGATATTATCCCTGTACCTGCTACACCTTCTGTACGTCGTTTAGCCCGAGAACTTGGTGTTGATATTCATCAAGTCTTTGGTTCTGGATCAGGCGGAAGAATTTCTGCAGAAGATATAAAACAATACGTACATGATCAGCTATCCGATCAAATACAATCTTCTAGCATATCACCTATTGTCCTTTCCCCACTTCCTCAATTTGAGCGGTGGGGTTCAATCAGACGAGAATCTATTAGTAAAATACGAAGTAAAACTGCGGAGCATATGACTCATGCTTGGACAGCACCTCATGTTACCCAGCACGACTATGCAGATATTACCCAGTTTGAGCAAGAAAGAAAACGGCTTGCAGAGCGAGTAGAAAAATCTGGAGGTAAGCTTACCCTAACAGCAATTGCACTAAAGATTGTTGCTTCAGCATTGAAAATGTTCCCTCATTTTAATACCTCCTTAGATTTAGTTACTAAAGAGCTTATTTATAAAGAGTATTACCATATTGGGGTAGCAGTAGATACGGAACATGGACTTTTAGTTCCAGTCATTCGAGATGTGAATTTAAAAAATATTACAGAAATTGCTATTGAGTTGACCATTTTAGCTGAAAAGGCAAAAAATAGGAAGCTTGCCCCTGAAGAGATGGAAGGAAGTACCTTTACAATTACTAATTTAGGTGGGCTAGGAGGGAGTCATTTTACTCCAATCATTAATTGGCCTGCAGTAGCAATTCTTGGTATTTCTCGAGCGAAAATGATGCCTGTTTATATCGATGGGGAATTTCAGCCTCGCTTACTCATGCCTCTTTCTCTTTCCTATGATCATCGAGTTATTGATGGTGCAGATGCAGTGCGTTTTCTACGCTGGATTATCGATCTTTTAGAAGAACCTATGCTTTTGTCCTTGTCAGGTTAATACAACTAAGATAAATCCATAAATATATGTGTTTAAGTATAAACTAGATAAGGGGATATGATTATGGCTAGTGCTTCAGAAACTACTCAATTGGCTATTATTGGCGGAGGCCCAGGTGGGTATGCAGCTGCTTTTTTGGCAGCAGATTTAGGTTTAGAAGTTACTCTTATTGATTTAGAACCAAACCCCGGTGGGGTATGTCTTTATCGAGGATGCATTCCATCTAAGGCTCTTCTTCATGTGGCTAAAGTGATTAATGAAGCAAAAGAGGCTCATACCTGGGGGGTTACCTTCTCTGATCCTAAAATAGACTTGGATAAAATTAGATCATGGAAAGAACAAGTCGTAAATAGGCTCACTGGAGGAGTAGGGCAACTCTCTAAGCAGCGAAAAATTAACTATATTCAAGGTCAGGCAAAATTTGTTACCCAAAAAACTTTACAAATACATGGAAAAAATGGTGATCAGCAACTAAATTTTAAAAATGCTATTCTTGCCACAGGATCTTATCCAGTTAGGTTACCCGGAAGTATTGAAAGCCCGAAATTATTAGATTCTACTTCTGCGTTAGAGCTTCAAAATATTCCTAAAAACCTACTTGTAGTAGGTGGTGGTTATATCGGTCTAGAAATGGCAACGGTTTATGCTAGCTTAGGATCTCAAGTGACTGTAGTTGAGATGGGAGAGACCTTACTTCCTGGTGCAGATAGCGATCTAGTCGCAATATTGTCAAAACAAATTGAAAAAAGAGTACATAGAGTTTTAACAAAAACAAAAGTTGCTCAAATGCAAGAGGAATCTCAAGTAATTCGGGTTCGTTTTGAAGGATCAACTGCTGGAGAAGAAGTTTTTGAAAAAGTGTTGGTTGCCATTGGGCGTAAACCTAATTCAGCAATTTCAGGTCTTGAATACACTCAAGTTAAAATAAACCAGCAAGGGTTTATTCAAGTAGATTCCCAGTGTCGTACAAATGATCCAGATATTTTTGCTATTGGTGATGTAGTAGGTGAGCCTATGCTGGCTCATAAAGCTAGCCATGAAGGGCGAGTAGCTGCTGAGGTTATTGCTGGATTTAAGGCAGTGTTCGAGCCTAGAGCAATTCCTGCAGTCGTATTTACTGATCCAGAAGTAGCTTGGTGCGGATTAACAGAAGCAGAGGCAAACAGAAAAGGACAAAAGATTCAAGTAACCCGTTTTCCTTGGGCAGCTTCAGGAAGGGCAATTACTTTAAATCGCACCGATGGTCTTACTAAATTAATCATTGATCCTGAAACAGAGCGTGTGCTTGGAGCAGGAATCGTAGGACCAGGAGCAGGAGAATTGATTTCAGAGCTTGTATTAGCAGTAGAAATGGCAGCTGTTGCTTCTGATATTAAGCTGAGTATTCATCCTCATCCTACTCTTTCTGAAACAGTGATGGAATCAGCTGAAGTCTTCTTTGGTCAAAGCACTCACGTTTATCGACCAATTAAAAAATAGTCTAGTTATCTAGGATCTTTATTTGCTAATAGGACAGAGACAAATAGATCCTAGATATTTACTAATTTCCTTATATTCTTACACCAGACATTCCCGCAATAATAATTCCAGAGGCGATCCCGCTTACCAGTATCATTGCTACCCATATACGGCTTATAGTAGTTCTATGAGATTTATATTTTACCAATGCAACTGTTCTTATTCCGGTCATAAGATGACAGAGCGCAAAAAATACACCTAAGGTATAATAAGGAAATAATCTAATATTCCAGGGATCTTGGATAATTCCTGCAGGTGCAGCACTTCCAAATGCAAAATCACTTGGAATGTTTAAATAGATTCGTGCATAGATAAGTACTGCATTTAAGTGGCTTAATAAGAAAACGGCAAGGTAAATTCCTGAGGCTACTTGGAAACTTTGGTAAAAGGGTACGGATCGGGTACTCCAACGCCACATAAGTTGGATTCCAGTAAGGATTTGAAAAAAGAAGAAAATAATAAGTATTGGCTCAACAAAAGGATTACGGTATACTTTTTCACCCAATTTCATTACTGCATTATAAGTATCAGCACCTTTCAGAGAGAAAAAATGATTGGTGATGTGAAATACAATAAAAATACTCACAAGAGTAGCACTTAGCCCATGAATGACTTTCCAATAGACAGTAAATTCTGGGTTTGAGGGTTTATCTTTTGTTTCTTTAGTACTAAGGATAGTTAAAATTCCAAAACTAAACCATAAAACATACCAGACCAAATCCTCTGGAATTGGACTTCGAGTCATTCCTTGTAAGGTACCAAGTAAGGTATATAGGGCAGGTGTAGTAACTACCATATAGGCTAATCTACGTATATTAGCGAAATCAGGACCTTTCATTGCAAATATTAATCCTAGAATAGGTACAATAAATGCAGCTCCTAGAAGAATTATTGCAGTTGTAGTAAAGGAAATTTCATCTTTTCTAGTGCTTATTACACTATGAAATCCTTGCAGGAAAAGCGGATAAATAGCTGCAACGAATACAGGAATAAGCCCCCAAGCTCTAGAGATATGAGCTGATGGCGTAATACCTGATATTATAGATTCTCCTTGCATTTTCATCCTTCCTCCTCATCTTAAAAAAACAAATTAGGGTGCTTATCAAATAATAGTTTGGCTATTCTAGTTAAGCAAGAAGTATATGGCACTAATTAATATAAGCATCTAAAGTTTCATTAAATTTACTAGGCTTTATCTCAGGAGGTGCATCGACATCTGTCGATAATAATTGAGCAAGACTATAGGCAGCAGCTGCTTTTCCTTCAGGGATAGCAGTATTTCCAAAAGCATACATTTCATCAGAACTGTTTTGTACCCCTGCATAACCTTGATCAGCTGCGAGACGGAACCATTTGGCTGATTCTTGCTTATCTTGAGGTACTCCTCGACCAGCCAAGTATAACAATCCCAAGTTAAATTGGGCCTCATTACTATTTTGCTCTGCCGCTAGTCGAAACCATTTCGCTGCTAATTTATCATTTTGTACAACACCTTCTCCAGCCAAATACATTCTTCCTAGGCTATTTTGTGCTTCAATATCCTCTTGAGCACCAGCCAATTGAAACCATTTCGCTGCGAGCTTACTATCTTTAGTTACCCCTTGCCCCGTAAGATAAAGTAAGCCTAATATAGATTGAGCTTCCGGATCTCCTTGGCTGGCAGCAAGTTGAAACCATTTCACTGATTGCTGATAATCTTGAGGTACTTTTAAACCTAGATAATAGACACCACCTAAGCTGCGTTGAGCATCCATATTCCCATGATCCGCTGCACGAAGCAGTTGTTTTATCGTTTGTACATCATCTTGAAATCCATCTATACCAAGATAGAACATTTTGCTTAAAATAAGTTGAGTATTGGTACTACTTTGGCTAGCGGCTTTTTGAAATAGCTCCATAGCCTTTGTTTCATCTTTTGGTACACCACGACCTGTAAGATACAGCATACCTAAGACAGATTCTGCCTCCACATCCCCTTGCTCGGCAGCTAATTGAAACCACTTCACTGCCTCCTCATCATCCCTAGGTACAGTTCTGCCTTCTAAGTACATTTTTCCTAAGCTATTTTGAGAGTCTGCATAACCTTGATGAGCAGATTTCTCATACCACTCCATAGCTTTTCTATAGCTCCAAGTCACACCTAATCCAGTTAAATACATTCTCCCCAAGCTATTTTGAGCCTCTGGATCTCCTTGATCAGCTGCCATTTGATACCATTTGACTGCCTCTTTGTAATCTTGAGACACACCTAATCCAAAATTATGAATTACACCTAAATAAAACTGTGCTCGTGGGTTACCTTGAGAAGCTTCGGGTATAAAATTTTTCAGTGCTAGCTCATAATTCCCGCTACGAAATGCACTAACTCCGTCTTGGAGGCTGGCATACCCAAGAGTTGAAGTAAATAATAGAATGGAGGTAAAGGCAAAAGTAAATCTTAATATACTCATCTAATGTTAGATTTCTAATATAAAAAACTAAATTAATTAAATGTATGCTCTTTGATTTTAATGCTCAGCGTTATTTATTTTCCCTATAGCAACAATAATTTCATTATATAAAATCTGCCAGCTTTCATTGATATTTTTCAAAGTATCTGCAATGTCTTTACTTACATATACTAAATTAGCTACTTGATCGTTTATTCTTTGAAAAGCAGACTCATGAGGGTTATAAGCAACTATATTCTCCAAGTTACGAGAGTGTCGATCTACAGTTCTTTTATGACTAATACCACTTAAGAGAATCTCAAGACCCCCAATGGTAATAAGAGTTGCACCAACAAGAATAAATTTTTTCCACATCCCGTTAGTATCGAGATCAATCAATCCGCCAAGAATAAAAATAATACTCCCAATGATCAGTATTGCTACTACACCAGCATCTATTGTAATTCCTCCATGAATTTGCTCACGTAAAGATTGGTTATGAGCATGAAGATAGTCTATCTCTTCTTGATCTTCAATACTTAATGTACTTACTGAGGTGACCGCTTGATTAAAATTCTCGTCTTTTACTTTAATATTTTCTTGAAAAGATTGTAAACTCTCAAAAAGGGTTAACCAGCTAGATTGCTTACTTTCCACCTCGCTTTTTAAATTCTGCAAATCGCTAATAAGATCTTCACGATTATCTTTTTGATTTAACTTGTTAGCAAGTACTTCTAAAGAAGGGTATAGCGTATCAAAGTGCTCTAAAAAATGATTTAATTCATTACGAGCGTAAGTAAGGGTAGGATTAAGATTGTTTTTCCACTCAAAACAACAATCTCTGATTTCCCGTAAAGGCTGATCAATACTATGTAGATTAAAAGGTTTTTGAGTGAGTATCACCCTCACATAGGAATCAAGAAGTTCACAAGAATCTGATAGTAGGCGATTTTGGCCGTGTATCTTCTTACTAATTGGAAGTTGCTGAGAATTACTATTTTTGCTGGTCATTTCTTATACTCTAGTACACTAGGTAAGAAATTTAGCATAAAAGAAAATGCTTTTACAGAAAATATAAGATAGCTCTATCCAATAGGCATCTAAAAGCTACTTATAAACTAAGTTTTATAGACAAATAATTACCCTTAGAATTATGAAGCAACATCTATGCCATTAATTATATTATTTAATATAATTAATAGATTACTACTAATTATATTTCAATTTAATCATTATAACTATCATTTATTGCTATAAATTTAAACGTATACTTCATTAATGACACTGATGGTAAATAGAGGGAGGCAATATTAATTGAGCACTTTTTTAATATAAATATCTAAGGGATATTTATATTAAAATTGATACTTTATAATTGATAAGAAGGCAAGATTGTAGCGGGATAAGTGTAGCAGGTAGGTAGCAAGTAAGATAGATAAGCACCGCTGCTAAGAAACTACAGTACCCTAGACAATTTAATTTAGGGTTATAAATTAAAAGGATTTTAGTTTACTTTTTCTTTTTAACCCAAGAGACATCGATTAAGCGTTTTTGGCGTTCTAAGGACAATTTTATAATGTTAATACAATTAGTTCGGTGTACAGTGATTCCGCTATTTTTGGTAATATAGCCAATAATTGAATCTTTAACTACAGGCTGGCAGCAACCTGCTCTTCGTGCTGGTATGTCACTGATTCCAGTCACTTGTATGCCGTATTGATCTAAACTTTCTTTATAGAGCGTACTTGAACGAACAGTAGATAATCTGCTCTCTATTTTAATTATTTGTTCCTTAACTGCTGTGTTTACTTGATTAACACTAATATCACCATAACCTATTGCAGCCAATAAACTATCTTCACTTTGGTAATGGAATTTTTTTAATAAAGGCTTTAAATCTACTTCATTTAATCTATTTCTATGGCGGGCTTGCTCGAGTAAGGTTTTCCCTTGGGCTATATAGATAGCTTGATCCTGTAGCTTAAACCAGCGTTGAACTTTAGCCCGAGCTTGAGCGGTATGTAAATATCCTAACTTCGGATTAAGCCAATCTCTACTTGGAGTACTTTCTCGAGTAGTAAGTATTTCAACTTGTTGTCCACTGATCAGTTTTTGGGTAAGAGGTACAATAATATCGTTGATTTTAGCCCCTCTGCATCGATGCCCTACTTCTGTATGGATAGTATAGGCAAAATCCAAAGGAGTTGATCCCTCAGACAAATCAATGACCTGTCCTTTAGGAGTAAATACATATACTCGGCGATCAAAGGCTTTAGTTTTGAGTTGCTCTAATACATGGTAGTTTAAATTTTCTTCCTTTTTTTCCAAGAAATTCCGTAGCCAAATAATTCGTTGTTCAAAACTCGAATCTGACTTAGATCCCTCTTTATATCGCCAATGAGAAGCTACTCCAAGCTCAGATTCTTGATGCATTTCTAGAGAACGAATCTGAATTTCCATGGACTTTCCTAAATAACCTCTTACGGCTGTGTGTAGAGAGCGATAACCATTTGCCTTAGGGCGAGCAATATAATCATCGAACTCTTCAGCAATAGGAGTCCATAAATTATGGACTTGACTCAGTGCTGCATAGCACGATTTAGTATCTTGGACGATAATTCGAAAAGCATGGATATCGAATAATTGCTCGAAATCGAGGCTCTTTGCTTGCATTTTTTTCCAAATGCTATATAGGTGCTTAGGTCGACCACTGACCTTTCCTTGGATATTTGCTTGAGCAAGAGTTTGTTCAATTTGCTCAATTACGTGAGCAATATATTGCTCACGATCAGATCTACGTGCTTTTAGTTTGTTAGCAAGATCTTTATAAGCTTCAGGATTTAGATATCGTAAGGCAAAATCTTCAAGTTCCCACTTAAGCTGCCAGATTCCTAAACGATTTGCAAGGGGAGCAAAAATATCTAAAGTTTCTTGACCTAATCGTTGGTGTACTGATTCTACGTCATGTTTAGCTTGACGTAGCAAACATAGATGATTTGCTAAACCGATGAGCACTACTCGAGGATCTTCTACGATAGCCAGCAGCATTTTACGAAATTTCTCCACTTGATCTGGAGATTTTTTATTATATAAATAATGATTTAGAGCTAAAAAATGCTCTGTTCCCTGAAGTAAACGAGTAATAACAAGTCCTAATTTACGGGTAGTTACTCGATAATCAATGATTCCTTTTTCTGCGGCAGGAAGTAAGAATCCAGCTACTTGTGTTTCTATATCTACTTTTAAGTGAGCAAGTAATTCTACCAATGTATACCCTTGAGATGTTAAAGAAGTATCAACACCTATCCAATGGGTAAGTAGTTCTTTTGCTTTTTTAAAGTCTGAAGAATTTTGATAATCAGCAATACTAAGGTAAGGATATGCTAATACCATGATCTGTCTAGTTTAGGGTAATTAGGTTTTTTCCCACAGAGATTTTAGCCGCTTAGGAGAAATAGGGCAACTTGTACCAAGCTCTTGAGCAAAAAGAGAAACACGATATTCCTCAAGCATCCAGCGATAGGTAGTCAATTCAGGCCTTACTTTTCCCCCTTCATGCTGGGCTTTCCATTTTTTGAGATAAGCTTCCCATAAAGGAAGAATTTCTTTACATCGCTGCTGGTCTCTCTGAGGATCCTGCTTTAATTTAGTATAGCGAAGTTTTATCGCCTCTAAGTAGCGAGGAAAATATGTTAAATAACTCAGTGGTGTTTCAGAAATAAACCCATGATAAATCAAATAAGTAAGCTGAGCTTTTATATCATTGATACTTACTAGCCAACCTATAGGGGACGGACTACTTATAGTTTTTATGACAAGGTGATATTGATTCAAGATTTCTGCAGCTAGATGACAAAATTCATTCGCAGTTAAAAATAAGTCAGATTTATATTGACTTTGCCGTAGAGTAAACTCTTTTTCATTACGAATTAGGGGACGATTTATCAAAAAAGTTCTGTCAATGATTATTTTAATTATTTCATCTTTCAACTTCTCACAAGAATGTTGAGTAGATAGATATTCATCTTTCCATGGGGAAGAGGGAATATGGGTATAGTGCAAACATATTTTCTGAATCTTTGGTAAATTTTTTCTTAGTGTTTTTATTTGACTATCTAAAGCAAGCATGAAGAGTCGCCTTAAGCCTACTAAGGTTATTTCTTCTGCTTCTTCTCTTGAATCCCTAACTATTAAAGAAACTGAATTTCCTTGATCTCGAAGTGCTGGATAAGCAATAAGTGGTAATCCCTGTTCCTTAAGTTCAACCTGTTCAGCCAGATCTCCAAAATTCCATTGGGTAATTTTTTCTTGGACAGGATAAATATTTGCTTTCTCAAAATGAGTTTGAGTTTTATGCCCCCACTGTTTCTGTAAAGCAGCTAAACTTTGATCAATCGCTAATGTTCGGTTTTTTTCATCTACCAATTGAAAGCCTATCAATAAATGAGGTGGGAAGTGAATATCCTCCCAAATTTTTTCTGTAATGCTTACTCCCGCTTTTTTTCGCAATTGATTGGCAAGCATTTCTAAAAAATTCCCTTCCCTAAAATTAAGTATTTGACAGCAATATTCGGCAAAATCAGGAACAGGCACAAAATGACGACGTAGATTTTTAGGGAGTGATTTTATTAAAAAAATGATTTTTTCTTTTAATAATCCAGGTACAAGCCACTGAAATGGCTCTTCGTTGAGTTGGTTTAATACTGCAACAGGTATGGTTACCATCACGCCATCTTCAGAGTGACTAGGATCAAAGCGATAAGACAGCGAGAGAGGTATCCCTTGGATTGTTATTTTGTCAGGAAACTTATCTTGAGTAATATCATCCACATTACGGCGAATAAGCATTTCTTCAGTTAAATAAAGCAATTTAGGATTATCTTTACTAGCCTGTTGATACCAATGCTCAAAGCGAGTACCGCTATAAATATCTACTGGAATATATTGCTCATAAAATTGGTATAGCACTCTCTCATCGACTAATATGTCTTGCCTTCTATTTTTATGTTCTAGATCTTCAATACTATTGATTAGCTCTTGATTATGAGTAAAAAAAGAAGCAGAGGTTTTATATTCACCGTTAATGAGTGCTTCTCGAATAAAAATTTCTCGAGAATATTTAGTATCAATAGGACCATAATGCACTCGCCGCTTAGGGATAATAATTAAGCCATAAAGAGTTACTTGTTCATCAGCCATTACTTGGGCAGGATTCTTTTCCCAATGGGGATTAAAATAACTATGCTTTAATAGATGAGAGGCGAGGGGTTCAACCCATTGAGGATCAATTTTAGCAACGCAGCGAGCATAGAGCTTAGTGGTTTCTATCAGATCTGCAGCCATAATCCATTTTGGTGCTTTCTGAAATAGTCCAGATCCCGGAAAAATATGTAATTTAATATTTCGAGTACCTAGGTAATCTGCTCTTTCTGTTTTAAAAGCAATATTAGTAAGCAATCCAGCTAATAATGCTTGATGAATCACGTTATATTCCGCAGGAATTTGATTAATAGAAAAACCAAGCTGTACTGCTAGATCTTGTAATTGCTGATGGGTATCTTGCCATTCCTTTAAGCGCAGGTAAGATAGAAAATGATCATGACAATAAGTACGAAGTTTGTTTTGAGATAGCTGATTTTTTTGATTCTGAAACTCTTCCCAAATATTTAAATAAGAGAGAAAATCTGATTGCTCGTGAACAAAGCGAGTATGGGCTATATCCGCCGCTTGTTGCTGATCTAAAGGACGTTCTCTAGGATCTTGAATACTTAAGCCACTAGTAATAATCAGTATTTCTTTAAGGCAGTGAAGGGCACCTCCCGCAATAACGATACGGCCAATTTTAGGATCTATAGGTAAGCGAATAAGCTGTTTACCTACTTTAGTTAGGTCTTGATTTTTATTAACTGCTCCTATCTCTAATAATAAACGGAGACCATCGTTAATCATTTTGGTAGGAGGAGGATCGATAAAAGGAAAATCTTTTGGATCACCTAATTTCAATCCTTTCATTTGTAAAATCACTGACGCTAGATTAGTGCGTAAAATTTCAGGATCAGTAAACTTTGGGCGATTCTGGAAATCCACTTCACTATAAAGACGAATACATACTCCTGCGGTGATACGCCCGCATCGACCTGCCCTTTGATTAGCACTAGATTGGGATATTTTCTCAATGGGAAGTTGTTGTACTTTATTCCTTGTGCTATAGCGGCTAATTCGAGCAAGACCTGTATCAATTACATAATGAATACCAGGTACTGTTAAAGAAGTTTCAGCTACATTAGTGGCTAAAATGATTCGCCGCTTATTTTGAATAGGGTTAAATATCTGATTTTGTGCTGTATTAGATAATCGTCCATAGAGAGGTAGCACATCACTATGAAGAGTAGGATGTTTTTTTAAAAAGGTAGTTGTTTCATGAATCTCTCGCTCTCCGGGGAGAAAAACTAAAATATCACCTAATCCTATTTTGGTACATTCTTTAATCCCTGCTAAAATTCCTTGTTGAATATCTTGATCCGCTTTATCTTCAGTTTCTTCATATAGAGGACGGTAACGAATTTCTACTGGGTAGCTTCGACCTGATACTTCAATGACTGGTGCTTGATTAAAATGATCAGAGAATTTTTTAGTATCAATAGTCGCTGAAGTGATAATCACCTTTAAATCAGGTCGCTTAGGTAAGATTTGTTTTAAATAGCCTAATAAAAAATCAATATTTAGGCTTCGCTCATGGGCTTCATCAATAATCAGGGTATCGTAATGATCTAAATTAGGATCTTTTTGAGTTTCAGCAAGTAAAATCCCATCAGTCATTAACTTAATATAAGTTTTAGGGCTAAGCCGATCCTGAAAGCGTATTTTATAGCCTACTACATCTCCGAGAGGACTAGCCAATTCCTCAGCTATGCGTGCTGCTACACTTCGAGCAGCGATCCGTCTAGGTTGGGTATGACCAATAATCCTAGAGATCCCCCGGTTAAGCTCTAGACAAATTTTAGGGAGTTGTGTTGTTTTTCCAGAGCCTGTCTCACCACATATGATTGTGACTTGATGCTGCTCGATAGTAGTTTTAATATCTGCTCTACGATCAGTAATAGGGAGTCCTAGAGGGAATATAGGAGTAGGGCGATTATTTTGACGTTGTTCTCTTTTAAAATAGGATTGCTCAACGGCTTGAATAATAGAAATGAGCTGAGAATCTTCAGAGTTTGGCTTATTTTTTATAAGCTGCTGCAATCTGTAAGTTAGCCGACGCTGATCATATCCCATACAGTAGGGGATTTTTGATTTTAAAGCATGGAGTTGCTCTAGATTTAAACTCACAATAGAAAAGTACTTAACAAAAAATAACCCTAGCTAAGTAGGGCTATTTCATTTTTTAAAATAACTATTAAGTTAAAAAAAAGTTAACTCATAATATATCTCTGATAAGCGATAAGTTAATGCAAGAAATTATCTTGCTGGAGAAGGGCATCCTTCCATTTGGAAGATATAATATCCATATTGCTGGATATGATCTTTTATTTTGGGGTTTGCACTTTCACTGTGGCAATACCTACAAGATTCTTGTTTAATATTGCTAGCTTCAATTCCTATACTTTTAAGCCATTCCGTTGCGTGTTGTTGAGCTGTTTCTTCAGGTTTTCCTGTAGGAAGAAACACATCAAAATGAAGACGTTTATTTTCTGTAGTAGTTACATAAGTATCATACACATCAATTTGCATAGATTGCTATTCCTGATATAGATATTAATTATATAAATATTTTTATCTGCTAAAAAGATAATTCTATTTAATAAAATGAGCAAGAGGTATTATGAGATACCTATATAAAAAAATATTATAATTATTAATTTTTTATTCTTTTACATTATAAGGGATATTTGTTATTTTGTAGCTTACTCTTTTATAAGATGTACACTAAATACCAGTTTAGATAAGGAATTACCTAAATAGTAGCTTACATTTATTCATGGGAAACAATTTTTTTAGCGCTCAAAACAGCCCACTCACTGCGGAACAAGCTGCACTTTTAAATCAGCTTATTGGAGATCTTTCTCCAGAACAGAGAACTTGGATCAGTGGCTATCTCGCTGGTCTTAATGCTGCAACTATAGATAGTGTAGCTTCACAAGTAGCTGCAACTACTGTTAGTAATACATCAGATCCTATTACTGTACTATTTGGTTCTCAGACAGGCAATGCGGAAAAGCTTGCTGAAAAATTATGTACTAGGCTTACAGAAGCTGGGCTTACGCCAAATCTCTGTAGTATGAGTAATTATAAACCTAGGCAGTTAAAAAAGGAATCCTACCTTTTTATTATCGCAAGTACCCATGGTGAGGGGGATCCTCCTGACAATGCAGAGATATTCCATGAATTTCTTCATAGTACCAAAGCACCTAAGCTAGAAGAACTAGAGTTTTCTGTGCTTGCTTTAGGGGATAGTAGCTATGAATTTTTCTGTAAAACAGGACATGATTTTGACTCTAGACTACATACGTTAGGTGGAAAGCGGATATTAGACTGTGTCAGTTGTGATGTAGATTATGAAGAAGAGGCAGATGCTTGGATTGCTAACGTCGTACAAACTCTTTCACAAAAACTTACTACTACAGCTCAATCAGTATCTAATCCATTGTCAATAGGCGTAGCTAATAATAACGTAGCATCTACCTACTCTAAAAAGAATCCTTTCTTAGCACCATTACTTGAAAATATTCAGATTACAGGGCGAGGATCGAGTAAAGAAGTACGGCATATTGCCCTATCCTTAGAGGATTCAAGCCTTTCCTTCAAACCGGGGGATGCGTTAGGTGTGGTGCCTACTAATCACCCTGAATTGGTAGCTGAGTTAATTGAAGCTTTAGGTTTTAGCTCTGGTGAGAAAATTGCTAATGCAAAAGAAGAAGAAATATCATTAGATAAAGCTTTATCTCATGAGTATGAAATTACTACCATTACTCGACCATTTTTAGAAAAATATGCCACTCTTGCCGAATCTCAAGAACTTAAGGAACTCCTAAAAGAAGAAAACCGGGAGCGGCTTCGAAAATACATTTACGGACGAGAACTCATCGATATAATACAGACTTATCCAATCGCTGGAATCACTGCTAATCAATTTATTGGGTTGCTTCGGAAATTACCGCCAAGACTTTATTCTATTGCCTCAAGTTATCAGGCTAATCCAGATGAAGTTCACCTTACGGTTGCGATTGTGCGCTATAAAAGTTATGGTCGATCTCGTTGTGGAGTGGCTACTACTTTTTTAGCAGAACGAATACCTGAAGATGGTACCGTCCCTATTTATATCGATAGTAATAAAAACTTCCATCTGCCAGAAAATCCGGATGCTCCTATAATTATGGTAGGTCCTGGCACAGGAGTGGCACCGTTTAGGGCATTTTTAGAAGAACGGGAATTTTTAGAAGCACAAGGAAAAAATTGGCTATTTTTCGGGGATCGTAATTTTCATACCGATTTTCTCTATCAGCAAGAATGGATCGCACATCGTAAGAGCGGTCTATTAACTAAAATTGATGTAGCCTTTTCTCGGGACGATAGTCGCAAAACCTATGTGCAGCATCGTATGCTTGAACATAGCAATGAAATTTATGCTTGGTTAGAAGAGGGTGCTTATTTTTATGTCTGTGGTGATGCAGAATCCATGGCACCTGACGTACATGAAGCTCTATTAACTATCGTAGAAAAAGAAGGAGATGTTTCCCGAGAAAGGGCTACAGAATATGTACGAGATCTCCAACAAAATAAGCGTTATCAACGAGACGTATATTAAGGAGGTAAAAGTAATGACTCAGAACTTACAGCAACAAAGTAATTTGAGCCCAGATGAAGCCCTTAAAAGAAAAAGTCGTTATCTTCGAGGAACTATTCTAGAGAGTTTAGCCGACTCCATTACCGGATCGGCAACCAGTGATGATATAAAACTTCTTAAATTTCACGGTACCTACCAACAAGACGATCGTGATTTACGGGTAGAGCGGATGCGCCAAAAACTCGAACCTGCTTATTCTTTTATGGTACGTATTCGAATGCCCGGTGGTATATGTACTGCTGATCAGTGGTTACAATTGGATGAAATTGCCCAAAAGTATGCCAATAACTCACTACGAATTACCACTCGACAAACTTTTCAATATCATGGTGTGATTAAGCGTTATTTAAAATCAACTATTGCTGGGATTAACAAAGCAGCATTAAGCACCATTGCTGCCTGTGGTGATGTAAACCGTAATGTAGTTTGTCACAATAATCCTTATCTTTCTACTTGCCATGAAGAAGTCTACGATTGGGCAAAACGATTGAGCAATCGTTTTTTACCCCAAACAGGTGCCTATCCAGAAATTTGGCTAGATAAAGAAAAAATTTCTGCGGATTCTTCTATAAAAGAAGAGCCTTTATATGGAGAAACCTATCTCCCTCGTAAATTCAAAATAGGAATTGCACTACCTCCAAGCAATGATATTGACGTATTTGCTCAAGATTTAGGGTTAATTGCAATCAATGATGGAAATCATCTCATTGGCTTTAATGTAAGTGTTGGAGGAGGGATGGGCATGACTCACAATGTCCCGGAAACCTACCCTCGACTTGCTAGCGTGATTGGTTTTTGTACCTTAGATCAAATATTTGAAGTCGCTGAGCATATCATTAGGATTCAAAGAGATTTTGGCAATCGTTCTGATCGCCAACAAGCTCGCTTAAAATATACCATTGATAGCCGTGGCATAGACTGGTTTAAAGAAGAACTTAATCAAAGATTAGGCTGGAAGTTAGAATCCCCTCGGCCATATCATTTTGAAAGTAATAATGATCCCTTTGGTTGGGTTCAAGACTTTAAAGGAAATTGGCATTTAAGCCTATGCTTACTAAGTGGACGAATTAAAGATACCCCTGAGCAACCTTTAATGACTGGCTTGCGGGAGATTGCTAAAATTCACCAAGGAGATTTTCGCCTTACGACCAATCAAAACCTTACCATTGCAAACATTCCGCCTGCTGAGAAGAAAAATATAGAAGCATTGGTAGAGAAGTATCACTTACCTATGCCTGAAAAAATCAGTCGAGTACGGCAAGATGCTATGTCTTGTGTTGCACTGCCTACCTGTGGGTTAGCAATGGCAGAAAGTGAACGGATGTTGCCTGATTTTCTCAATAAATTAGAAGCTATTTTAGCACGGATAGGATTGCAAAATGATCCTATTACAGTTCGAGTGACAGGCTGCCCTAATGGTTGCGGGAGACCTTATATTAGCGAGATTGCCCTAGTGGGTAAATCTTTAGGTCGTTATAATCTTTATTTAGGTGCTGAATTTGCAGGCCAACGGCTTAACAAACTTTATAAGGAGTCTTTAACTGAAGATGAAATTATCGAAACACTCACTCCAATTTTTAAACATTATGCTCAAGATCGAAATAAAGGGGAATATTTTGGAAATTTTGTTGTGCGCATGGGGTATGTAGAAGAAGTTAAAGAAGGAAAGGATTTTAATAAAAAAGATATAGAACTAAAAGCAGTCAAAACTGCATAAATAAAAAAATATAAAAGGGCAATTATTTATAAATTGCCCTTTAAGCTATACATCTTGTAAAAAATATTTAATTCTGATTCACTATTTTTCTTTCCTATAAACCTTTCTTTTTTAGTCTTAAATTTTTATTTAATAAAAACAATAGATTAAAAATCGCGTAATCTAATCTAACTTCATCATTTTTGAAGGATCTTTAACAATTTTTTATTGTTCACCGCCGAACAGGCGGTTTAGAAAGAGTTGTCGCAGGTTAACCTATACAGTGTTATCGCTAGGAAAATAGAATTTGAGATGGAAAATCGAGGCTTGAATAGGATGCGATATAATCGATACGGGATGCTCTCATCCTGGGTTTACAATATCGATAAACCGATCGGCCGATCGTTTGGAGACCTGGAGTATTATCGGCAACGCCTCGAACAGTGCGACGAGCCCATCCTGGAGCCCGCAGTAGGCAATGGTCGGATTTTCTGTGCCGCTGCTACAAGAAGGTTATTTCAGATCTAAGGCTTCGGCGCGTCTGAGGAGATGTTGAGCCACTGCCGGGACGAGTGTTGCAAGCGCAATCTTCCATTGAACCTGACCCGGCAGACGTTCGAAGAATTCTCCTATGACAAGAACTTCGCCACTATCGTCATTCCGGCAGGGTCATTTCAGTTGGTGACCGATGAAGCTGCCGCAGTTGCCGTGTTGAAACGCTTTTATGATCATCTGGCCCCGAATGGTCGGTTGATCATCGACCTCGATCCGATCGGCGGCATACTTGCTCCCTCCGGTCCCATTCGGAGTTGGACGACCGAGAACGGCGACCTGCTGACTTTGACCGACAACCGAGTGGAGACCAACTACCTCTTGCAGACGACGCTTTCGCATAGTCGCTATGAACACTGGCGGGACGGGGCGCTGATTGCGACTGAACTCGATCTGTTCAAATTGCGCTGGTGGGGAGTCAATAAGTTCCGACTGGCGCTGGAGGCTGTCGGGTTTTCGGACGTGCATGTGTTGGGCAACTATCAGCACGCACGGGCACCGCAGCCGGAGGACGAGATTTTCACCTTCGAGGCCCGACGAGCGATATAGGCAGGTGAGAAAAAGAGTATGGGGAGAATTACGTGACAGGAACAAGCAACGGAATCAGTATCCGGTCCCGTTCAGTGCTGCGTTCTCCTCGGTGGAGCACTCTGTACCGCCTCATCCAAATCCGATCAGGCGCTGATTGGCGAGATCCTCGCCGAGCACAGCCGCGATAGATTCCTTGCCGCCTAGCTCAAGGACCGCGGCGTCGATTGGGCGGCCGATTTCATCCCGGACCTCAGCAATCTCACCGCCAACGACGAAGGCCGAAGCGAGGACCTGTTCCACACCATCTTTGATGATATCGAGTTCGAATTCACCCTGGAAGAGGAGGAGATTACCCCATGACGCGCATTATGGCCTGAATTTCCCGGATCGCCAGCGCACCCAGCAGCTTCTCGGCCAGGCGCAAAACCTCTCCTTCGAGGTCGGACAGATCGATCAGTTCACCGCCGAACAGAAGGTTAAGGGTTAGGAATCTAACCCTTAGAAGTAGTAGAAAGAATGCATTTAGGGTGCTTACCTTCAGCAACTGCTTTTTGATAGAGATCAGTTGCTTTTGGCATATGCTTTTCTAAGTTATCAATACGAGTTTGATTTGAAGGGTGGGTAGAGAGTAGTTCTGAAGGCCCTTTTCCACTATCGGCAGCCATCATATTTTTCCAGAGCTGAACGCTTTGTTGTGGATTGAACCCTGCTTTAGCCATATATTCAAGTCCTAATACATCTGCTTCGCTCTCTTCTGCACGACTAAAGGGCAGAGCAATACCTACTTGTGTTCCTACGCCAAGCAAACCCATTAACTGGTCTCCAATCACGCCATTCCAAGAAGATCCACTAAGCATTACTTGGATTAGTTGGAGGCTTGCTTGAGTAGTGTATTGAGTAGATATACGCGCATTACCATGATCGGCAATCACGTGACCTAACTCATGACCAATCACAGCAGCAAGCTGATCGGCGTTTTTAGCAGTTTGCAGAATCCCTGTGTAAACACCAATATTGCCGCCCGGGAGAGCAAAAGCGTTGATGGTTTCATCTTCCTTAAATACTGTAACTTTCCAATCAGCACCATTAGGTGGTTTAGGGACTATAGCAGTGAGAGCATTAACCACGCATTGAACATAGGTATTAATAGTTGGATCACTAGAAATGGGGGTATCCTTTTTAATTTGTTCATAGGATGCATCTCCCATCTTTGCTATCTCATCTGTTGAAAAGAAAGAGAGTTGATGCCGCCCAGTAGGTGAGGTAGCACAGGCAGCAATTAATAAACTAATTAGCCCTGTGAAGAAAAGAATATATTTAGTATTCATTATTATTATTATATTTAATTCATTTTCAAACTTTTTAATGTAATTTCTTGTACATCTTTAGACAAATTTGGACTGCGAGAGATTTGCTCCAACTGATCTTTCATTAATGTTTGCCGTTTTGGATCATAGCGTTTCCAAAAACTAAAGATACTTACAAGGCGTGCTGCAATTTGTGGATTAAGCGGATCTAATTTACAAATATATTCTCCGAGAAATTTATAGCCATTTCCACTAGGATGATGAAAATTAACAAGATTATTTTGGCAAAATGTTCCAATTAAGGCACGTACTTTATTAGGATTAGTTAGTTTAAAGGCAGAGTGACCGCTAAGCTGTTCTACAATCTCAAAAGTATCATCACGTTTAGCACTAGCCTGAATACTGAGCCACTTATCCATCACTAAAGAATCTTGTTTCCACCGCTCATAAAATATACTTAGTGCTGATTCTCTTTCAGTGCTTTTTGTATCTGCTAGATAGCTTAAAGCAGCAATGCTATCGGTCATATTATCTGCTGTTTTAAACTGATGAAAACAGCGTTGATGAATTTCCGTTTCATCTAGCATCATCAGATAGCCAAGACATATATTGCGTAAAGTACGTCTTGCTACTTCTTGTGGGTTAAAAGAGTACGGTTTTTCTGAAGTAAGCTGATGATAAATAGTATTAAAATAATCTTTTAAGCTGTGCGCCAATGTTTTTCTTAAAAAGGTTCTCGCTTGATAAAGCGCTTCAGGGTCAATTACTTCCATAAACTCAGAGAGATAATGCTCTGAAGGAAGAATAAGCAGTTGGGCAATAAATGATTGATTATCTGTTTTATAATTTTCTAAAAACTTTGCTATGGCTTCTATAAAAATAGAAGATACCTTAAGAAGGTTACCTTCCTGATAGTCCTTAGTAAGGCTTAGAATTATTTTTACTGCAAGTTGTTGGCCAGCTTCCCAACGATTAAAGGAATCATTGTCATAGGCTAGTAGAAAACAACGCTCCTTATCGCTTAATTCAAAATGAAGTTTGACAGGAGCGGAAAATCCACGTAGTAGGGAAGGAGTTGGACTCATAGATATATTTTCAAAAGTAAAGGTTTCTTCTTGGTTTTTTATCTCAAGAGTTTGAGTACCTTTAATCCTATTGTTTTCCCCTACAAGCTGTAAGGGAATATCCTTACCTTGGGAATCTAATAAACCTATGGTTAGAGGCAAATGAAACGGCTTTTTATAGGGCTGATCCGGGGTAGGTGGGCAAGCTTGTTTTATTTTTAGGCTATAGGTTTGCTGATCGGCATCGTAACTACTTTGCACATGAAGCTCTGGGGTACCTGCCTGACTATACCAAAGGCGAAATTGAGAGAAATCCACTTGATTGGCGTCTTCTAAAGCTTTGACAAAATCATCGGTGGTAACTGCCTGCCCATTATGGCGTTCAAAATAAAGATCGGTACCCTTACGAAAACCAGTTTCTCCAAGTAAAGTATGGAGCATTCGTACTACTTCTGCTCCTTTTTCATAAATGGTGACGGTATAGAAATTATTGATTTCTTCATAGGATTCAGGGCGAACTGGATGTGCCATAGGACCTGCATCTTCTCGAAACTGATAAGTACGGAGACGATTAACATCTTCAATGCGTTTCACTACGGAGCCACTCTGGCTAGCGCTAAACTGTTGATCTCGAAAAACAGTAAATCCCTCTTTAAGGCTTAATTGAAACCAATCTCGGCAAGTGACTCGATTACCAGACCAGTTATGAAAATACTCATGACCAATCACGCCTTCAATATATTGATAATCTGTATCAGTTGCAGTTTCAGGGTTCGCTAGAACAAACTTGGAATTAAAGATATTTAATCCTTTATTTTCCATAGCACCCATATTGAAATCATCCACTGCCACAATCATATAATTATCTAAATCATATTCTCGACCATAGACTTGTTCATCCCAAGCCATAGATCGTTTTAATGAGGCCATGGCATAGGTACATTTTTCAATATTATGGGGCTGTACGTAAATAGATAAATTAACTTCTCGTCTGGATAAAGTTATAAACTTGTCTTGAATACTGGATAATTTACCTGCAACCAGAGCGAATAGATAGGAAGGTTTTGGAAAAGGATCCTGCCATATAGCAAAATGTTCTCCGTTTTCTTTATCTCCTTGATCAATTAAATTTCCATTAGAAAGTAATACTGGGTATTTTTCCTTATTTCCAATAATAGTTGTAGTATAAGTTGCCATTACGTCAGGGCAATCTAGGAAATAGGTGATCCTTCGAAATCCTTCCGCTTCACATTGGGTACAAAAATTTCCCTCTGAAACATAAAGCCCAGAGAGGGTAGTATTCTTTTGAGGATAGATTTTAGTTTCTATTTCTAGAATAAAATAATCAGGTACCTGATGTAAGGTAAGGGATTCAGAGTTTATCTGATAAGCACTCTCTGTAAGTAGCTGTCCATTAAGCTGAATAGAGAGTAATTTAAGTGCTTCCCCATGTAAAATAAGAGGAGTTTTTTTTCCTAGAGAACGAGTAATACTCAGCTTAGAATAAACCCTAGTGTGCTCCTCACCAAGATAAAAAGATAAATGAACGGTTTTAATTTGATAGTCTGGGGGACAATAATCTTTTAAATAAACAGTTTTATTTATTTTACCCTCAGACATGATAACCTCTCTTAAATTAAAACAACCATAAATAGCTAACTTAAGTTATAAGTAGTGCTACTATTTAAATAAATTTAATCTTTTTTACTGCCATGATAAACTGTTGCATATCTTGAATAGTAATTGCACCCATGGTAGCTACTCGAAAAATCTTAGTATTTAACTTCCCTTGACCTGCATAAATAATAAATCCACGTTTTTTTAATTGATCATGTAAGGATTGGTACGCAAGGGTTTCTGGAAGATGATAGGAATGCAGTACACAGGAAGAATCTTTGCGAGAAAGCAGGGGTTTAATGCCAAGTTGCTTAAATTCTTGCTCTACAAGATTACCTAGTTGCCGATAGTGACTTCTTCTAGCATGCCAACCACCTAAATCCGTAAACTCTTGTAAAGCTTCGTGTAGAACATAAAAAGACTGAACCGCAGGGGTAAAAGGCGTACCTCGCTGATCTTGTTCCTGACAATAGGAGGCTAAATCTAAATAAAAGCTCCGTTTCAGGGGAGTTTCAGGAAAGCTATCTCGTCGTACTATCACAAAGGCAGCACCCGGAGCACCGTGGAGACACTTATTCGCCGTAGCAGCAAGCCCACTGATTCCCCAATGATCAAAAGAGATCAACTCTGCACCAAAGCTGCTTACTCCATCAACTAAAAGCTGAACTCCTATTTGCTGACAAATTCTACCAATTGTTTCTAAAGAATTGAGCCGTCCTGTTGTAGTTTCATGATGAATAACTGCTACATGGGTAATTTTAGGATCTTTTTTCAGAGTTTGTTCTAATTGATCAAAGTTAATTTCTTCTCCCCAGCTATGGGATAAAGTAATATGTTTTATTTTATGAATTTTAGCAATTTTAGTAATTCGCTCACCATAAATTCCATTTTCAATAATCAATAATTTTCCTTGGGTAGGAACAAGACTACTGATCATTGCCTCTACAGCAGCAGTGCCTGAACCACTTAGCAATACTGCTGCCCACTTTTCAGGATTAAGCTTATAAGCTGCTAGTAACTGTTTTTTGATTTCATCTTGAAGATCAAAAAATTCAGATTCTCGATGGCATAAATCAGGGCCTAAAAAAGCTTTTCTTACTCGATGACTTAAATTAACAGGACCTGGATTAAGTAAAATCATAAATATTTATTTACATTTTGAAATGTAGGTCATTAATCGCCTAGTAGTTTCCTCTGGACTAAGTTTAGGGCGGGGAAGGTGATCCACTGTACCAGAGTGTATTTTAATTTGAGCAAACTTAGGACCTTTAGTTGTCTTATGGGCAAATAGTTGATCCAATAGGGTAACCTCATTTCCTGATAAAGCTATTTCATAACCACAACTGCTTGCTATATTGGCAAAGGAGAAGTTACCTGATATGGTTGCTTGAGATCCAGTAGAGTCATGTACTTCATTGTCTAGTAATATATGGGTAAAATTTGGTTGTCCATATGTACCTACAGTAGCAAAGTTTCCCATCCGCATTAGAGCAGCACCATCTCCATCAATGACAATAACTTGTAAATCTGGGCGAGTAAGGGAAATACCTAGCCCTAGAGAAGAAGCACATCCCATGGAACCTACCATATATAGCTGATTCTCTCTGTCTTCTAGGGCGAATAATTCACGCCCAGTATAACCAGTGGTAGCAATCACTACACTGTTCTCTTTAGGCATTTGCGTATGAAGATGGCTAAGTATTTCATTTCGGGAATGAACTGGAGCAGCTAAAGGAAAATTTATGGGTGCTGCTTTATTTAATATTCGATGAGGAATACCACCACCACTTGCTCCATAGGGGGCAATAGAGTCTTTGCATACTACTAAAGCATAGGGGCGTCTTTGTTCTTTTATATAATAAGTAGCACGCTCAAGTGTAGGTTGAATTTGTGGGATTTCTTGAGGAAAATACTCCCAAGGAATCTTCATTGACTCTAATAAAGAGCCAGTAATTCTGCCCATTAACTCATGCTGGGGCTCATCTTTAAGATCAGGGTCTCCTCTTAGGGTAACAATTAATAAAATGGGAATACAAAATGTATGATTAAGAGAAGTTAGCGGATTAATTGCATTGCCTAGGCCAGAGTTTTGCATCATTGCTACTGCAGGTTGTCCTGCTAGATAAGCTCCTGATGCTATTGCTACGGCATCCCCTTCATTTGTTGCAGAAATATAGTTTATATCATCTCGAGCAATTACATGATTAATAAAGGGAGTTAAAAACGAGCAGGGTACTCCTGCATAGGAATAGTAACCAAACTTTTGTGCCCGATCGATAAATTCATGTGCTTCTATCATGGAAATATATTTCCTTTAATTACTGATAACCATGGGCAAAATCTCCAGCCCGTGCTAAATCCTCAATATTATTGATATCTAGCCAATGCCCGTTAATATATAACACTCGAATAGGGAAACCTTTATCGATTAAATAATTTAATAAATCTGGAATAGTAAGCTGTAAAAAATCTTCCCGTTTTACTAATTCATCAAGTGCACTTAATACCCAATTTCGTCCTTCATCTACTACCCGCATCATTCCAACCCAATACCCATTAGGTTTGATGTTTGCTTTGCTACTATTTTGATAAGTTTCAATTCTAGTTAAATACACTTCTTGGCTAAATAGAGAGCGATCATCTGACTTTGAGCAAAACGCAATATCTTTAATGTGATATTTTTGTGAGCTTGGAAACATGGAATCTACCACAGTGATAATTTTTCCGGACATATGACATAAATCCCGTAGAATATAGCTACGAAAGAGTAAATCTCCATAAGTAATTATAGTGTCATTAGAAAGCGACTTAAGCGCACAGTGAAGAGAGTAGAGCTCATTGCTATGGGTATAGGTGTCATTATGTACTAAAGAAATTCCTTTTACGGTAATGGATTCTGGCTTGTAACCAGTTACTACGGTAATATTGTTGATCTGTTGGTGCTTAAATTTATCTACTAAGCGCCGTAATAAAGAAATACCTGCAATAGGTAGCATAACCTTTGGATATTCACTTGTGACTGCTTCTAATCCCTCTCCTTGACTAGCAGCTAGTACAATTGCATTGATTTCATTAGACGATTTGCAATAGCGTTTCTCTGCAGTAAGTAATTCATCAGCACCTTGTAAGCGGAAAATTTCACTTACTGAAGCAACTTGATCCTCGATATTAACTAAGGTTTCAGTTTTATGAATTTCCTTAGCTATTTTAGCCATAGAAGCAGCCGCTGCCCTAATAAGGTGGTTAGCCCAAATAACAATACTGATATTTGCAGTGCGAAATACTTCTGTTGGTGTACTATAGTACTTAGTAGGTATGATAATTAAGGGAGCACGATTAGCCCATTCATTAACAAATGCTAAAATTTCATCTGCTTGAGATAGCTTACTATGGATTAAAATACCATCGGCACCTGCTCGATGATAGGCTTCTGCACGGTGCAGTGCTTCATCTAGCCCCCAACCAGCAATAAGGGCTTCTACCCGTGCAATAATAGAAAAATCTGGGTGATACTGGGAATCTTTGCCTGCTTTAATTTTTCCACAAAATTCATCGATATTAGCTAAGGGTTGTCTCTCTCCGCCAATAAAACTATTGGTTTTAGGGAAAATCTTATCTTCAATACACACGCCAGCAATTTCTCTTTGTTCTAGTTTTTTTACTAGCCGTCGTAAATTATTAAAATTTCCATAACCCGTATCTCCATCCAAAAGAATAGGAATTTGAGTGGCATCAGACATAAATTCTAGTATGTCTACTACCTGAGTCCAACTTGCTTCATTATTGTCCCTTACCCCAAATTGGGTAGAAAGGGCAAGCCCACTTGCCCAAATTCCTTTGAAGCCAGCCTCCTCTACAATACGTGCACTTAACCCATTGTGGGCTTCTAGTAAAAATTCTGTTTGGTGAGAATTTAATAAAGTTCTTAACCGGGTAAATTTCGAAGCTTGAGGAGTTGGAATAGGTAGTAAAGTATCCATAAAATCTTTACACTATTTTTTAACTAGCTTTAGGTGTGGGTTGGATATGAGGAAAGATAATCTGTTGTGCACGAGTAATATCTGCTGGAAAATCAATCTCTATCCATGGTAAGCCTGTAATATCCTCAATCCCAAAACATCGAGGATTAGCTAACAATATATCTCTTATAGCCTCTTCATGAGGCGTATCATAATATTTGTGATCTATGTAATATTGGCAGCGATCTGCTAGTTGAGAAGCTATTTCTGCTGAAAAACGAAAAAAACCTACAGATTCACCGACAAGATCATAGGGAATATTTTTTGAAATATTTTTTCTAAACTCTATAGGAACTCCATGACGAAGGCATACCTTTACTGGCTCTCCATCATTAATATCAACCTGGCGATCTAGTAAAAGGCAATTATCATGAAGCGATTGCAATAATCGTTGGCAAATTTGATAATCGTAGAGTACATCTGCATCCATTAAAAGAATATCTTCTTTTAAGCGGAGATATTCTCGTAATGTCCATAGAGTGACTACGCTACCTTGATTGAAATTAGGATTATATTCAATATTAAATTGAATATGAGAAGAATAATTACCTAATACTTTCTTGATTTTATCGGCTTGATACCCTAGACCAAAAGTAATCTTTTGAATACCTAGGTATTCAAGAATAGATAAGTGCCGCACAAGTAAACTAGCTGATTCGTGGATTTTTAATAAACACTTGGGTTGATCAATATAACCTGCAAGCCGTTTGCCCCGACCAGCCGCCAAAATAATCGCACGCACTATTCAAAAAGCAGCACTAGTTAAACTGCTAAAAGGGTAGGACCTATACAAGCAACTACTGCTTTTAGTGTAGTACGTGCTGCATGGAAATGGGTTGCAAGCTGCCATAGTTTTAGAATATCTTTAGGACGCTTAAGTAGATTTGCTAATAAAGCAAGCTTATGAATATTCCCCTCTATATTTACCGTACTTAATATGGAGCTAGGAAGGGCCATATGCGCAGGATCAACTACCGATCGAATTACTAAAAATGGAATACTCGCCTTAGTTGCAACACGAGCAATAGAAGCACTTTCCATATCTGTGGCAACACACTGGGTTTGCTGATAGATAAGATTTTTTGTCTCAGGACAACCAAGAGTAATCTCTGTATGGTAAAGTGCATCAATAGAAAAGGTTAGCAGAGGATCTAAGCGGTCTATGATGCGTTGCCGCCATTTATGATCCGAGTGGTAGATCTCATCTTCAGTGACTCGTATTTGTTTAGGTAGTAATAGTGTCCCAGATTTTATATGGGGTGCCAAACCACCTGCTACTCCCCAGCTAATTAGAGCTTTAGCTCCTGCTGCTACCAGAGATTCGGCAGCTAATTGGGCACGCTTAGATCCTATACCAGAGAGTTGTAAATATAAAGATTCAGATAAACGAATACTTCCTTTAGGATAAAGATTTTTACTAGTAAGACAACGCCCTTCCGAAGGAAGGGCAGCAATGATTCCTGTATTAATAGAAGCAGTGGATAATATCTCAGTTTCTATTGGATCATGATTTAAACTAGAAGCAACTAGCATAGATTATTAATATAATTTCGGTATTTCGCTAAGGCCCAAAGTGGGAAAAATTTATCATAGCCGTGATATCTAAGGTAAAAAACCCGAGGAAATCCTGGTGCATTAAATGCCAAGTGATTCCAAGAGTTTTTATTTTGGTTAGCGAGCAAGTATTCAACACCCCGTTTTACTGTAGTACTACCTCCTTCACCTACAGCAATTAACCCAAGCAGTGCCCATGCGGTGTGGATAGGGGTACTCTCTTTATATGTTCCTGCAATAGATGAGTCATAGTAAGAATAATTATCCTCGCCCCAGCCTCCATCTGAACGTTGAACTTCTTGAAGCCAATGAACTGCTTTGCGAATAAATTCCTCTTTTGGATTAATCCCTACTTGTTCTAAGGCAGTTAATACCGACCAAGTCCCATAAATATAATTTGTTCCCCACCGTCCAAACCAGGATCCATTCGCTTCTTGTTCATCACGTATATAAGAAAGGGCACGTTTTAGTGATTCTGAATCTTCAGATCGTTTCAGCCGTCCCATTAAAGCAACACATCGAGCACTTACATCCACTGTAGGGGGATCAAGCAAGGCGCCATGATCTGCAAAGGGAATCTCATTTAAATAGTAATGCATATTATTAGTTTCAAATGAAGCAAATCCACCATTGCTTGATTGCATTCCTCGCAGCCAATTGCAAGCAAGGGTAATCGATTCCCCATATCGATCAGAATTACCAGCTTGATCCATAGCCCAAGCAACTACGGAAGTATCATCTAAGTCTGGATAGTAAGCATTGTTATATTGAAAAGCCCAACCACCACTCTTAAGGTTTGGATGTATTTCCTGCCAATCTGCTGGATGCTCTAAAATCTGTTTTGTTTTTAACCAATCAAGAGCATGAATTACTTGGTTTGTGGTTTTTCCATTTTCCACCTCTTGAAGTGCTAAAGCAGCCAATCCTGTATCCCAAACAGGAGACACACAAGGCTGACAATAAGCTGATTTACCATAATCTACAATGAGATTTTGCAAGGCTTTTTTGGCCATATTTCTTACAGGGTGATCTGGAGGATAGTCTAATAATATTAAAGACTCATGGGCGTTAACCATTGCTGGGAAAATGGCCCCTAATCCGTCAATACCATTGATACGTTCAACAAACCAGTTTTCTGCTTTTTTAAGAGCCTTTTTCCGTATAAATGATGGAATAATCGGTTCTATCAGTCGAACCACACGCTCTACATAGAGTAGTATTTTATTTGCCTGAGATCGCACTGGAAAATAATTGCGTTCCTTTTCAGGAGGTACGGTAAAAAGCTCTTGAATATCTACCTTATTAAGATTTTTTGCCTCAGCTTTTAAGCTATAGAGAATAGCCAAAGGCACCATTACAGTTCTTGACCAATAGGCTACTTTCGTTAAATGGAAAGGAAACCAGCGAGGGAAAAGCATGATTTCCACAGGTACAAGGGGGACCGCTCGCCAAGGAATTTGCTTAAACATAGCTAAAGTAAGGCGAGTAAACGCATTAGATCGAGCTGCTCCACCACGGACTAAAATAGCTTCTCTAGCCCGTACCATATGGGGTTCATTAATATCATCCCCTGCGAATTTTAGAGCGTAGTACACTTTTACTGAACAGCTAATATCTAGATCGCCATCATAAAATAAGGGCCAGCCACCATGATCAGCTTGCTTCTCACGCAAATAAACTGCTAATTTACGCTCTAACTCTGGTTCTAGCTCACCAGTAAAGTGAGTCCAAATAATATATTCAGCTGGAATGGTACAATCTGCCTCCAGCTCAAAACACCAGTGACCATCCTTACGCTGTTGCTTCAATAAATAATCTCTAGCACGGGATATGGCACTATCTAATTTGTGATCTGGTTGTGTTTCGGTGGGTTCTATAATAGTCTTTTCAATCGCATGAGCCATGATAGTTCAATCCTTATCCGTTTAATTCCTTAAGTTTATTTATATGTTAATAGTTTATTTACCGTAACTAATATGAGAGGTTTCTAAGGGGGAAAGAGGTATACCTTTAGCAGCAAGGTTAAATAAAAATTTAAGCACTCTATCATGATTTGCTGCAAGGTTAGTTAAAAAAATTGTTATTTTTACACTACGGCGTGAAATTTTAACCTGATTTCCGCTAGAAAAATCCTGATGGTGATGTAGCTTACGTAAAGTTAAAATAGCAAATCCAATTGCCCAAAGACAAAAACGGCGAATACCTACTTCTTTAGCTGGAATAAGCAAAGTATAATCTAAAGCATTTCGCAAATGGGTATGGGCGATGCTAATCAAATACTGAAATCCCTCTCCAAAAGTAGGGGAATACTGATTTGGCGTTAAATCCTCTAAATTAAAATGTGCTTTTTTAAATACACTACGAGGCAACCAACATACACCCCGTTCTCTGTCGTCCCAAATATCTTTTAAGATATTGGTCATTTGCAATCCTTGCCCAAAAGAGAGCGTAAGTTTACGTAGTCCATCACAGTTTTCATGAACTTCTGGAGAATAGTCGCAAAATAATTCTGTGAGCATTTCACCTACTACGCCAGCAACGAAATAACAGTATTTATCCATTGCTGTCATATCCTCTAATCCTTTTAAGCTAGCTGATCTTTGAAATCTAGGCATTCCATCGCACATAATACGAACACATCGCTCTAGAGCAGCACGCTGAGGTGGCGTAAAACTATGAGTTACTCGAATAACTCGAGAGGTATTCTGAATGAGTTCTCGTTCAGCGGGAAGCATTTGATCAGATAAAAGAGGATAGAGATCTTCGGCAAAAGATTGCGCAGATTTATCTCCTTTGACTACTTGAGTAAATACTTTAGAGAATGTATTTTTTTGCTCTAAGCTTAAGGTAGGTTCATCTTCAATAGTATCTGCAATTCGGCATAATAAATAACCATTTGCAACAACTTCTCTTAGTTTATCTGGTAGCTGGGGAATTGTAAGTGCAAAGGTGCGGGAAACATCCACAAGGATTTTATCTTGATACACTTTGTCTTCAATAACAGCATCCATAATCTCTAACTTTTAAAATTTAAAACAATAAAAACAATGCAGATTATAATCTTGTATACAATTGCAGCTTATTCTACATGAAGCATCATAAATGAAGTACTTATTTTTATGCCTATTTTATAGAAAATACTTTATAAATCCATTATAAAAATGGTAGTAGTATTCTACTATTAAAGGAGATTTTAAAAGTAAATTCATAATAATTTAATAGGATTTTAATAAAAATCCATCTTTTTTAAAATAATTATTGTGTTTTTTTTCCTAGTTCTAGTTCCGATAATAATGTTTAGTGGTTGTACCACTACAGTCAATGAAACTCTACCCTCCAGAACAGCAACAGAAGAATTACTTATTTCTACTGCAGTAGATCACAGCGTAGTAGATTTAAATTTCAATATTCCAGAAAGAGCCAAAATTTGGCTCGATACCAATGCCTTACCGATATATAAAGATAGTGGTAAGAATCAAGATATTTTATATGCTATCAGTGCAATTAAAGCTCAGCTCCTTAAACAAGGTGGGCGATTGGCTAAAGATGAAAAAGAAGCTGACTTGATCATGGAAGCAAGGGTAGGTGCACTTTCCATCGATAAAATTGAGCGACTTATAGGTATCCCTAGCTTTTCTGTTCCTGTACCTTTATCAGGCACATTTAAAACTCCAGAAATTGCCTTTTTTAAAAAAGAGAATATGCGAGGAATAGCTAAATTGGCATTTTTTATCTATGATGCTAAGACTGGGGAGTTACGCAATTTCTCAGTACCTATTTATGGAGATTCTTATTATATCCATGTGCATACCCCAATCCACAATTGGTTTAAAAACGATTTGATACCTACCGTACACGAGATGGAGTCTAGTAAAAATTAATTTCTTCCTAAAAACTAAATGAGTAATTTTATTGAACCTCACTTATAAGGTAATGCTCTAAATTTTTTATTTTTTAAATAGAGAGGTTTTGATAAGTGTTCTTCATTATTATTTTAGCTAGTTTGCTAACCAATATAATTCCAGTAGCCCAGGCTCACGTTTTTTTGCAGTCTGCTCCTTCTGCTCCAGTAGGTAATTATTATAAAACAGTTTTAGGAGTACCCCATGGTTGCGAAGGATCTGATACCGTAAAATTAAAAGTACGTATTCCTGAAGGAGTACTTACGGTAAAGCCTCAGCCTAAAGCTGGCTGGCAGTTAGATATTATCCAAGGAAAATATGACCATCCACAAAGTTTATTTGGTACTCAAATAGATAGCGGGGTAAAGGAAATTGACTGGACTGGGAAACTCTCTGATGCACATTATGAGGAATTTGCTTTTGTAGGTTATCTCTCATCTTCGTTAAAGCCAGATCAAACTTTATATTTTCTTTCAGTTCAAGAATGTGTGAAAGGAGCATCCCGTTGGATTGATACATCAGGTAAATTAGGTGTAGAACAGAATGAAGGTGGAGATTATCCCGCACCTGGTCTTAGGCTAACTGCACCTGTCAATACAAAATGAGAAATCTCCTTTTTATATTTACAAGCTGTCTGTTTTTTTGGGGACAGACAGTTTGGGGACATGCTGCATTAGTATCAACACTGCCTGAATCGGGAGCAATTCTAGATGCTTCTCCCAAAACTGTTACTCTCATTTTTAATGAGCCTGTAGGGATAACCAAAATGCAATTGATCGATCCTAAAGAGAGGCAAATAAACCTAGATTCTTATACTAATAGAAATGAGCAGATCCATATCTCTATACCGGATATGGATTTAAAAGGTACTTATTTATTAAGCTGGCGCATTGTCTCTGCTGATGGGCATCCTGTGGGAGGTATATTAGATTATTCTATAGGTACCCCTAGTGTAATGGTTACAGATCCTTCAGCAAATATATCTATAAGAAATGTAGCAATTTGGTTAAGTAAATGGCTAGGCTATTTATGTTTATTTGTAGTGAGTGGTGCTATCTTATTTCGTGTGCTAGCTCCTAAAACCAAGTTGTCTTGGGTTTTTCCCTTTGCACTGCTAGGTATAATCACGCTACCTATTGATTTAGGACTACAAGGATTAGATTTACAAGATTCTTCTTGGGCAACCCTTGCTGATTCTACTACTTGGGTTACTGCATTTTCTACAGGTCATTATGCTTGGATGCTGGGCTTAATGGCAGTTGTTTTTTTGGTGGGTCTTAGTACACTAAATTTTCATAAATTTTCTATGATCATAGCAATAATTGGGGGAGGGATCTCTGGTCTAGCATTTTCCGTAAGTGGTCATGCTAGTACCGCACCACCTCAATGGCTCGCTCGTCCTTTAGTAACTCTGCATATCATCACTGCTATCTTTTGGGTAGGTTTATTTATCCCTTTGGTTCGACTATTGCCCTCTTATCGTAATCCATTCCCAACCCTGATAGGGTTAACACCTTTAGCCAGCTTTTCTCGATGGATTACCCCAGTTGTTATTGTCTTAGTGATCAGCGGCTTAGGACTAAGTTATTTACAGGTAGATCGGTTAGACAGCTTATGGCGGACAGAATATGGCGAAATCTTGATAGCTAAGCTGATTTTAGTTGCTCTTTTACTTATTTTAGCTTCTTTAAACCGTTGGTGTTATACAGAACCAGCACTTTCTGGATCTACTAAAGCACAAAAACATTTAAAATACTCTATCAGCTTAGAAATAATCTTGGCAATATTAGTATTAGGTGTAGTATCTTTATGGCGATTTACTCCGCCACCTCGTAGCCTAAACACTTCATCTGCTACTAAAACAATAGTGTTTCATTTACAAAATAGCCAAATACATGCCGAAATTAAAGAACAGAGAGATTCTCTAGGTACTTGGGAAATTGCTATAGCTACTCATAATGGGCAAATTTTTTCAGCCCAAGAAGTTACTCTTATTATTACTAATCCATTCACCCCTGAAATTGAGCCTTTACGCCGCCAAGCACATCAAGTCGGCGATTTATGGCTTGCTCATCTTCCAGTATTACCTATTACTGAGTATTGGAAAGTGCAATTAAAAATTTTAATTGATGACTTTGATCAAGTAATCTTAAAAAATTAACCTTTAATCCTTGTCAAAACCGCTCTAATTCAGGAAAGAGGAGAGAATTGCGATGAACATGAGTTGCTCCAAATTCAGCACAGCGATGTAGGGTTGGAATCCCTTTGCCAGGATTAAGTAAATTATTAGGATCAAAAGCTGATTTTATTTCATGGAATTGTTTAAGCTCTTCAGTACCAAATTGAATACACATTTGATTAATTTTCTCAATCCCTACTCCATGCTCACCGGTAATTGTGCCTCCAACAGCAACGCAAAGCTCTAAAATTTTAGCCCCTAGCTGTTCTGCTCTCTCAAGCTCTCTGGGTTTACTTCCATCATAAAGAATCAAAGGGTGTAAATTACCATCTCCAGCGTGAAATACATTAGCGATGAGTAATTTAAATTTCTCTGAAAGCTTGTTAATTTGTATTAATACTTCAGCAAGTTTTTTTCGTGGAATAGTCCCATCCATACAGTAATAATCTGGAGAGATCCGACCTACTGCAGGAAAGGCTGCTTTACGCCCCTTCCATAGCTTTAACTGCTCTTGTTTATTTTCTGCAGTACGTATCTCTATAGCACCCACAGAAGATAATAAAGTTTTAACTTGCTCAAGTTGATAGATGACTTCTGTAGCATTTCCATCTAGCTCACATAGCAAAATTGCTGCAGCGTCTCTAGGATAGCCTGCTTGAATAAAATCTTCTGCTGCCTGAATTGCTAATCTATCCATCATTTCTAATCCTGCAGGAATGATTCCCGCACTTAGAATAGCACTGACTGCATTACTTGCTTTTTCTACTTTACTAAAAGCAGCGAGTAATAATTGGGTTTGCTCAGGAATAGGGAGTAATTTTACGGTGACTTCAATAATTATTCCAAGCAATCCTTCTGACCCTGTCATCAATGATATTAAGTCATAACCAGGGTAATCTAAGGTAGTGCCCCCTAAAGAAATAAGTTCACCAGTCATGGTAAGGATTTTTAATGCTAGAACATTATGAACAGTTAATCCGTATTTTAAGCAGTGTACTCCACCGGAATTTTCTGCAACATTACCTCCAATAGTGCAAGCGATTTGAGAAGATGGATCGGGTGCGTAATAAAGCCCATGAGGTGCTACCGCCTCAGAAATAGCAAGGTTACGTACTCCAGGTTGTGCTCGAGCTGTTCGATTAAGGGGGTCAATGGCTAAAATACGATTAAACTTAGCAAGGCTAATAAGAACCCCATTACTTAGGGGTAAAGATCCTCCAGAGAGTCCTGTTCCTGCTCCTCGAGGCACAATAGGAATATTATTTGCGTTGCAAATCTGAAGAAGTTTTTGGATTTGAGCAATCGTTTCTGGTATTACTACTAGCCAAGGAAGATTTCGATACGCAGAGAGTCCATCACATTCATAAGGAGAGATATCTTCTTCTTTATGGAGAATTCCATTTTTAGGCAAAAAAGCACTAAGCTTTTTAATAAATTCTTTCTTATTAAGAGAATGGTTAGGGATTTCTGAAGTAAACAATCTTTAACCTCTAAATAAAAATAAATAGTATCTATAATGTACTCTATGATAGAGGAATCCAGAAATACACATATAATAAATGTGCTTCAGCAACTAGCAGAAGGGAGGAATACTTTACCTTATTGTTCTAAGGAAATTTATTCTATTCTAGTAGATTTAGAGTTAGATACCTACGCTTTGTGGGGAAAGAATTTAGATAAATCAAATAAGCGTATCTACCATAACATACAAGAAAAAAGTAGGTTACTACGTTTAAACAGTACTATTTTAGCAAAGCACGACCAACTACAAATACCACCGCTAGAAACCCTATGGCAGGTCTACTTACCTATAGCCATATGGATCATAGAGCAACAAGGAGAGTTAGGGAAAAAACCTTTAGTATTAGGGCTAAGTGGTGCTCAAGGATCAGGAAAATCTACCTTGAGTAGGTTATTGGAATTTATTTTGACTACCTATTTTCATCAAAAAGTGGCTACTTTATCATTGGATGATTTCTATTTCTCCCATGCTAAGAGACAACAGCTAGCTCAGAGAGTTCATCCTTTATTTGTGACTCGGGGTGTGCCTGGTACCCATGATACAATGCTCGCAATAAAGATACTACAATCCTTAAAATCAGCAAATGCAGATTCGATTACTCAGTTTCCTAAATTTGATAAAAAGTTAGATGATAGGCTACCTGATACAGAGGGCATTATTTTTCAAGGGCAACCTGATATTATAATTTTTGAAGGATGGTGTGTAGGCACTCTCCCAATGCTTGAACAACAACTGACAAAGCCTATAAACCAATTAGAATCTGAAGAAGATAAGGATGGAGTATGGCGACATTATATTAATCAAGCATTATATTATGACTATGCTCAGTTATTTTCTCTTTTAGACAAGCTAGTTTTTATAAAAATTTCTTCTTTTCAGACTGTGTATAAGCAACGATTGGAACAGGAACAAAATCTCATTCGGTTAAATCAGCAAGAGTATTTAGGAAATCATACTTCAGAAATAAGAATTATGGACAAAGTGGCGATAAAACGATTTATCGCTCATTTTCAAAGAATAACAGAGCATATGTTAATAGAAGTACCTTCTTATGCTGATATGGTATTAGAGATTAGTGATCAGAGAGAATTTTTAAAAATACAGGCTAAAAATTAGCAACACTTATACTATAAACATCTAGGAGCCTATTAATGCCTATTTCTTCTTTTCATCCACCTACTCGAATTTTATTGGGCCCAGGCCCATCTGATGTAAGCCCTCGAATTTTAGAAGCTATGTCTCGTCCTACCATTGGTCATTTAGATCCATTTTTCGTTGCCATGATGGATGAAATGAAATCTTTACTACAATATACCTTTCAAACCCAAAACGATCTCACTTTTTCGGTTTCCGCTCCCGGTAGTGCAGGGATGGAAACTTGCTTTGTTAACTTATTAGAACCAGGAGATAAAGCCATTGTTTGCCAAAACGGGGTGTTTGGTGGTCGGATGAAAGAAAATGTAGAACGATGCGGTGCTACCCCAATTATGATACAGGATTCTTGGGGAAAACCTGTAGATCCAAATAAGCTCGAAGAAACCCTTAAGATACACCCAGATACAAAAGTGGTTGCTTTTGTCCATGCAGAAACTTCTACAGGTGCTCAATCAGATGTAAAAACTTTAGTAGAGATTGCTCACCGCTATGGTTGTCTTACTATTGTAGATACGGTGACTTCCTTAGGAGGTAGTCCAGTAAAAGTAGACGAATGGAAAATTGATGCCATTTATTCAGGTAGCCAAAAATGTCTTTCCTGCACTCCTGGGCTTTCTCCAGTAAGTTTTAGTCCACGGGCAGTAGAAAAAATAAAAACTCGAAAAACAAAAGCTCAGAGTTGGTTTTTAGATTTAGGGTTAGTGAGCAGTTACTGGGGTGGGATAGGTAAGCGAGCCTATCATCATACTGCACCGATTAACGCTCTTTATGGTTTACATGAAGCTCTAGTGATTTTACAAGAGGAAGGAATTGAGCAATCTTGGGCAAGGCACGATCGCAACCATCAAATACTTAAAGTAGGTCTTGAAGCTATGGGATTATCCTTTATTGTTGATCAACCTTATCGTCTTCCTCAGCTCAATGCAATTAAAATTCCTGAAGGTATTGAAGATGCCACAGTACGTACTCAGCTATTACAACAATATGGGATAGAAATAGGAGCTGGACTAGGAGATATGGCAGGCAAAATATGGCGTGTTGGCTTAATGGGGCATAGTGCTAATTTACGTAACGTCTTAATCTTCCTAGGCGCGTTGGAAAAGATTCTAAGCGACTTAGGTGCCAAAATAGAAGTGGGAGCAGCAACTAAAGCAGCTTCTTTAAAAGCAGCAGCATAATAAAAGCTACTCAGAGGTTAGAGGTGGAAGTTATTAATCATAATAAGGAAATATCTAACACCTCTATTTCTTCTCCTCCATTTGAAATAAGCTATGAGAATCTTGCCGATATTAAAGATATCCTTAGTGAGCAAAATATACTATGTGCTATAAGATTCGGTGATTATTTAACTAGTATAGATGATCCTAGAGTAATTACTGTTAATTTACCTGAACTACAAGTATCACAATTATCTACAGTTGAGGTTTGGCGCACTACTCAAAAATTTGAAACGGGATACGATAAAGAAAGGGGGATTTGGTATAGTCGAACCGATTCTATATTATTCGGTTATCTTCAAATTGAAGAGGATAATATCTCAAGTTTAAATGAAATTACTTATCGTATCTATCGCTCTATCATTGAGTGCCAACAAAATTTAAATTATCCATATTTGTTAAGAACATGGAATTATTTACCTCATATTCATAATGAGGAGGAAGGCTTAGAGCGGTATCGGGCTTTTTGCTTGGGTCGCCATCGAATTTTAGAAACCCTTCCAAACTTTGAGCGTTTTTTAGTCGCTGCTACAGCAATGGGTACGAGCACAGGAAAAATTCTTGTTTATTTCCTTGCAACGACTAGTCCTGGAGAACGAGTAGAAAATCCCCGCCAAGTTAGTGCTTTTCGATATCCATTTTATTATGCTCCCCGCAGTCCTTCCTTTTCTCGGGCTACATTAAAAAAATGGCACTCTGAAATTCACTTTTATATTTCGGGTACAGCTAGTATCATTGGTCACGAAACTAAGCATATTGGAAAGCCACTGACCCAATTAGAAGAAACTTTAAACAATTTGGCTGCACTGATAAAAAATGCTAATCAGTCTCATCAGTTACGGATTAAGAATCTACAAGAGCTTAGCTTATTAAAAATTTATATTCGGCAAGGCATAGAGGTAGGTCCTATTGCTCAATATTTAAAAGAAACTCTTAGAAATACAGTACCTACAATTTTTCTTCAAGGAGATATTTGCCGAGAAGAATTATTAGTAGAAATTGAAGCATTTTACCGAGAGCAGATAAAAATTAGTGAATTAACTTACTAGTAAAAGCTCTAAAGTTCGAATGTAGATTTGAGACAGTTGATCTAGCTCTGCAATGGCTACATGTTCATCAATTTGATGGATACTTTTATTTACTGGTCCTAACTCTATTACCTGTGTACCAGTGGGAGCAATAAATCGCCCATCTGAGGTACCACCACTAGTTGAGAGTTTCGTTTCAATACCCGTGATTTCCTTAATTGCTTTTACGACTGCTATTGCTAAAGTTGCGTTTTCTTGAGTTCGGAATGGTAGGCCAGAGAGATGCCAATTAATAGTATATTTTAAGCGATGGCGGGAAAGAATATCAGCGACTCGATATTTTAATTCACTATCTGTAACCTCTGTAGAATAACGAAAGTTAAATAGCACTTCTAGATCCCCTGGAATTACATTAGTTGCCCCTGTACCACTGCGAATATTTGAAATTTGAAAACTGGTAGGAGGAAAATCCTCATTTCCCTCATCCCATCGAGTGTTACATAGTTCTAATAATGCTTCTGCAAAGCTATGAATAGGATTATCAGCTAATTGAGGATAGGCAATATGCCCTTGAATACCATGAACAAGTAAGGTTCCGTTGAGAGATCCTCTACGACCATTTTTGATTTGATCACCCACTTGCTCAAGACTACTGGGTTCACCCACTAAACAAAAATCTATTTTTTCTCCTCGCTTTTGTAATACTTCTATTACCTTAGCAGTACCATCTACTGCAATTCCTTCTTCATCGCTAGTAATGAGTAAAGCAATAGAGCCTTGATAATCAGGGTGAATAGAAATAAATTGCTCACAGGCAGTTACCATAGCAGCGAGACCACCTTTCATATCTGCTGCTCCACGTCCATAAAGAATTCCATCTTTAATGGTTGGGGTAAAAGGATCGTTCGTCCATTTTTCTTTAGGTCCAGTAGGTACTACATCTGTATGACCTGCAAATACAAATAGAGGAGAGCTTTTACCTCGGCGAATCCAAAGATTTTGTACTTCCCCAAAAGGCATATATTCAGCATGAAAGCCTATTTTCTCGAGATGATCAACCAATATCTTCTGGCACCCTGCATCATCTGAGGTAATTGAAGGACAAGCAATTAGTTCTTTAGTAAGTGCTAAAGTAGCAGACATAATTGAATGATGTTATTTAAATATCACGGAGTAATTCATTAATCCCCACTTTACTGCGGGTCTTTTCATCTACTTGCTTTACAATTACAGCACAGTAAAGACTATAGGTACTATCTTTAGAGGGAAGGTTACCAGAAACTACTACAGAGCCTGCGGGAATTCGTCCATAGCTTATTTCACCAGTTGCTCTATTTAGAATTTTTGTACTTTGACCAATGAATACACCCATGGAAATAACCGATCCTTTCTCTACAATAACTCCTTCTACTACTTCAGATCGGGCACCAATAAAACAATCATCTTCAATAATCGTAGGGTAAGCCTGTAAAGGTTCTAATACGCCACCGATGCCCACCCCTCCAGAGAGATGAACATTCTTTCCAATTTGAGCACAAGACCCTACGGTTGCCCAAGTATCCACCATAGTACCTTCATCCACATAAGCACCAATATTTACATAGGAAGGCATTAGTACCACACTAGGAGCGATAAACGCACCTTTACGTACTGTAGCTGGTGGAACGACCCTTATATTATCTTTTTGAAAATCATTCAAGGTATATTGTTCGTATTTTGGAGGTACTTTGTCAAAATAATGAGTAAATCCCCCTTGAATAAGGGAGTTATCAGAAAGCCTAAAAGAAAGTAATACTGCTTTTTTAAGCCATTTGTTGACTTGCCATCTTCCTTCTTTCTTTTCTGCTACTCGGGCTTGGCCTGTATTTAAGAGCTGTAGTGCTTCTGATACTGCTCTTCTAATCTTAGCTTCTCCATTATGGGGATTAATTTCAGATCTGTGTTCAAAAGCCTCTTCAATAACAGCTTGAATGTTACTCATAAGTCTATATTATTCCAGTATATTTTAAATTTTTATCTAAATTTATTCTTGAGTTTTTGGGATCCTGTAAAATCTTGAGCAAATTGCCAAGCAGTACGTCCGCTTCTTGATCCTCTTGCCAATGCCCATTGCAAAGCCGCCTTATCTGCCTCTTCCCATAGTTCTGGGCCTATTTCATGATACTGAAGCCAAGTATGTATAATATCAAGATAGCCTTGCTGATTTATGGGATAAAAAGATAACCATAGCCCAAATCGATCAGAGAGAGCAATTTTTTCCTCTACTGCCTCTCCATGGTGAATTTCATTATTTATTAGTTGTGTTTGTTGGTTTTCTAATTCATATTCAGGGAGTAAGTGGCGACGATTGGAAGTGGCATAAACTAATACATTTTTTGGAGCAGTACTTATAGAACCATCTAAAACAACTTTCAAAGATTTATAGCCAGGATCATCTGCTTCAAATGAGAGATCATCACAGAACAATATAAAATACTCAGGACGTTGTATCACCTGAGCAATAATATCAGGTAAATGAATTAATTCGTGTTTATCTACTTCAATTAGCCTTAGACCTTGATAAGCAAACTTATTGAGAATAGCTTTAACTAAGGAAGATTTTCCTGTACCTCGAGAACCCCATAAAAGTACATTATTTGCTGGTAACCCTGAAATAAACTGGCGAGTATTTTGGATTAACCGCTGCTTTTGGGAATCTACTCCGCACAAATGTTTTAGCTGAATAGAATGGGTATTTGAAATAGGTTCCAAATAACCTGAATGACTTAAGTGGGTGGATCGCCAGCGAAAAGCAATGAATGATTCCCAATCAAGAACTCTATCTTGGGGAAAAAAACGACATTCAATACGGCTAATTAAATCTAATGCTCTATCAATTAGTTGTTGAGTAGTTAAAGACATCGGTATTTTATAGATACTACTGTTTATAGTTATAAATAATTAAACAATCAGTAAATAAATTAATAATTACTATAGGCAAATAACTGGCTTTAATCAATTTACCACTTGAAAGTAACCATTATATTAAGTATTATATTTAAACTTGTGATGCGGGGTGGAGCAGTCTGGCAGCTCGTCGGGCTCATAACCCGAAGGTCGTAGGTTCAAATCCTGCCCCCGCTACCACATTATGTATGTTAATTATATAATATAGTATTTAGAATAGGGCCGCTGGCCCTTTTTTTGTTTTAAATGATTAAGTATGTGGGATAGGGAAAGTATTTATACTGTAATAATGCCAACTATTACTACCTTAGGCTATGAGCTAGTAGGTATAGAATGCCATGTCAATCATAGAAATTCCCTCTTACGTGTATATATTGATTCAGATTTAGGAATTACAGTAGATGACTGTGAAAATGTAAGTCATCAAGTGGGTGCTTTACTAGAGATAGAAAAGCCAAATATGGGATCTTACACTCTAGAGGTATCTTCTCCTGGGCTTGATCGACCTCTTTTCACTAAAGCACACTATGTTCGATTTATCGCAAATGACATTTCAATTATGCTCTATGAGGCTTTAGATGGACAAAAAAAATTAAAGGGCTTACTAAAGGCTGTTCTTGAAGATGAAATTGTAATTGTAGTCACTGGGAAAGATTTCCAAATTCCATTGTCGAATATAAGAAAAGCGCGTTTAGTACCAAAGATAAATTAAGTTGGCTTAGGGTTAATAATGAACAAAGAAATACTAATGGTAGTAGACGCTGTTTCTCATGAGAAAGGCGTAGATAAAGAGGTAATTTTTCAAGCCCTAGAAGCGGCTCTTGTAATGGCAACCCGAAAGCGCTATTCAGAAGATATTGCAGTACGCGTTGTTATTGATCGGATAACAGGCGAGTATGAATCTTTTAGAGTATGGGAAGTGGTTGAAAATGAAGAGAGTATAGAATTTCCACACCGGCAGGTATCTTTCAGCAAGGCACAAGATCAATCACCCAATACTAAGTTAGGCGAATTTATAGAAGATCCTATAGGATCTATAGAATTTGGTCGTATTGCAGCTCAAACTGCAAAACAGGTTATTGTTCAAAAAATTAGAGAAGCAGAGCAGGCTCAAATTTTTGAAATCTATAGAAACCAAATAGGTAAAATGATAGTAGGGGTAGTAAAACGTACTACTCAGGGCAATATTATTTTAGATTTTGGAGATAATACTGAAGGTATTATTCTACGAGAAGAAATGATTCCTCGTGAAACCGTGCGCCATGGAGATAGATTACGATGCTATCTCAAAGATGTACGTGGAGAAGGAAGAGGTCCACAATTAATAGTAAGCCGTGTTGCTCCAGAACTTTTGATAGAGTTATTTAAGTTAGAGGTGCCAGAAATTAGCGAAAATAGAATAGAAATTAAAGGTGCTGCAAGAGATCCCGGAGTTCGAGCTAAAATTGCAGTGAAAACCAATGAATCTCGCATTGATCCGATAGGAGCATGTGTAGGAATGCGAGGATCTCGAGTACAGGCGATTTCAAATGAATTAGCAGGAGAGCGGATAGATATTGTGTTATGGGATGAAGATCCTACCCGTTTTGTGATTAATGTGATGGCACCTGCAGAAATTAGCTCTATTGTTGTAGATGAAGAAAATCATAGTATGGATATTGCTGTAGCTGAGGAAAATTTATCTCAAGCGATTGGTCGAAGTGGGCAAAATATTCGTTTAGCTACTCAACTTACTGGTTGGTCATTAAAAGTAATGACAGAGCAGGAAGCAGGTGAAATCGGAGAGGCAGAAAATGAGGCACTACAAAAACTATTTACTGATCAACTTAATGTAGAGAAAGAAATAGCAGCTATTTTAGTACATGAAGGATTTTCTAGTATTGAAGAGATCGCTTATGTACCAGAGCAAGAGCTACTAGCTATTGATGAATTTGATCAAGAAATTGTTAAGGATCTAAGAGGGCGTGCTAGAGATGTGCTTCTTAGTCATTCTATGAATGGTGAGGAATCTCAAACCTTACAACCAAACCAAGATCTCTTAACATTAGAGGGTATTGATAAAGTATTAGCTGATAAATTTGCAATGGTAGGCATTTTCACGAGGGATGATTTAGCTGAACAAGCAGTAGATGATCTTATTGAAATCGAAGGGGTCGATAGGGAACAAGCCGCTCGTTTAATTATGGCAGCTAGAGAAGCTTGGTTTGCTAATGAGTAGTAGCAAAAAGCTTAAGAAGTAAAAGGTGAAACATGAGTGATGTAACGACGGTACAACAATTAGCTAGTGCTATGGGTACACCTATCAACCATTTATTAGAGCAGCTATATAAAGCTGGTATTAAAGTAGATGGAGGAAATAGCCCGATAACTGAGTCTCAAAAATCACAGTTATTACTATATCTAAAACAAGAAAGAAGTGTAGGCACAGAACTCAAAGTTCCTAAGAAGATTACACTAAAACGTCGAAGTTATAGTGAAATCCAAGTTAGTAACAGCGGTGGTCGTTCTAAGCGTGTTAATATTGAGATACGTAAAAAGCGTACTTATATTAAACGAAGTGTTATCCTTGAGCAAGAACAAGAGCGTCTTGCAGAGGCAAAAACAGAGCGTCAAGAGCGTTATCGTGAAGAGAATAGTACCGTTGTTAACAATCCTCAAGAACCCCAAGAGAATAGCATTAAGCCAATAGATACTCAGGTAGTTCAAGATTCACCTCAAGAAGAAACTAAGCTAACTGCTAGAGCAGATCAAGTGGAGGCATCTAAATCTATTGAAGAATTAGAGCAAGTCAATGAACCTAAAGAGCAAGAATTGGCTGAAAATTTAGGTATTGAAAAGTCGGATTCTCAAGATAATAAATCTTTATCTACTTCTGCTTTAGATGATTCTGTTTCAAATTCAAAAAATAAGGTAAGCAAAAAAAATAAACCTGATAAAGATAGCCCTCGGGAATCTAATGATACGGATAAAGAAAATAAGAAGGAAAAACATAGTTATAAAGAGCAATCTCTAAATTCTGATAAGTTTATTGGAAAAAATAAGAAAAACCGCCCTAAAAAAGCTGCACTCACCATAAAACATGGTTTTGAAAAACCAAGTACTCCAATAATACGAGAGGTTGTCATCCCGCAGACAATTACTGCTGCTGAGCTTGCACAGAAAATGGCAGTAAAAGCTGCTGAAGTAGTAAAACATCTCATGCGTTTAGGGATTATGGCAACAATTAATCAAGCACTAGATCGGGATACAGCTGTAATCCTAGTGGAAGATATGGGTCATAAACCTAAACTTTTAGAAGAGAATATATTGGAGCTCACACTTAACGAGCAACAGTTCATACAAGGCATTAAAAAAGTACGCGCCCCTGTTGTAACGGTAATGGGGCATGTAGATCATGGAAAAACATCATTACTCGATTGCATCCGTCGATCTAAAGTAGTTTCTGGCGAATCAGGAGGTATTACCCAACATATCGGAGCCTATAAAGTACATTCGAAAAAAGGGGATATTACCTTTATTGATACTCCAGGTCATGCTGCATTCACTGCTATGCGTGCTAGAGGAGCAAAAGTTACTGATATTGTAGTACTAGTTGTTGCTGCAGATGACGGAGTAATGCCTCAAACTATTGAAGCTATCCAACACGCAAGAGCAGCAGAAGCCCCTATTGTAGTTGCAATCAATAAAATTGATAAGCCAGAATCTGATCCTGATAGAGTAAAACAAGGGCTAGCAAATCATGATGTAATCAGCGAAGAATGGGGAGGGGATATTCAATTTGTACCGGTTTCTGCTAAAACAGGTATAGGGATAGATAATCTTATTGAATCCATTTTACTTCAGGCTGAAATGATGGAGCTTAGGGCCTCTTCAGAAGGGACTGCAAAGGGAGTAATTATCGAATCTCGTCTTGATAAGGGGAAAGGACCTGTAGCAACTATTTTGGTACAAAGCGGTACTCTTCGTAAAGGGGACATACTCTTAACCGGTATAGAAACCGGTAGAGTTCGGGCTATGTTAACTGAATCTGGACTTGAAATAGAGGAAGCTATCCCTTCTACGCCTGTGGAAATTATAGGTTTATCAGGTACCCCAAATGCAGGAGATGAAGCTATTGTTGTCCCTGATGAAAGAAAGGCAAGAGAAATCGCTGAGTTTCGCCAGAGCAAAGAGCGAGAAAACAAACTAGCTCGCCAACATCCAGCGAAACTTGAAAATATGTTTAATGAGGTTAATGTTGGAGAAACTCAAGTGCTTCACCTTATTATTAAAGCAGATGTACAGGGATCAGCAGAGGCGCTCTCTGATTCTCTAGCTCAATTATCTACAGATAAAGCTAGAGTTAAAGTAATTACTGCTGGGGTAGGTGGCATTAACGAAACAGATGTAAATCTAGCAGTTGCAGCCAATGCAATTATCATTGGTTTTAATGTCCGTGCAGATACATCAGCACGTCGTGCTATCGCAGAGAAAGGAGTAGATCTTCATTACTATAGCATTATTTATAATGCTATTGACGAGGTCAAAAAAGCACTCACGGGTATGTTAGAGCCAGAGTACCAAGAAAGTATCATCGGTCTTGCTCGAGTAGATGATGTATTTCGCTCACCTAAATTTGGGGCTATTGCAGGATCCCTAGTGATTGAAGGTGTTATTCGCCGAAATAACCCAATTAGAGTACTAAGAGATAATATCGTTATTTTTGAGGGGCAATTGGAGTCTTTACGTCGATTTAAAGAGGACGTACAGGAAGTACGAGCTGGTACTGAATGCGGTATCGGAGTGAAAGATTATAGAGATGTGAAAGTAGGGGATCAAATAGAGGTATACGAAAAAATAAAAGTAGATCCTACGCTATAAAAATGAATCAGAATTTCCCACGTACACGTCGCATCAATGAATTGCTAAAGCGGGAATTAGCACTACTTATTCAAAAAAACATACAAGATCCTAGAATAAAGCTAGTTACTATCTCTTACGTGGATATTTCTCCAGATTTAAAACAAGCAAAAGTATATATTACCTCTATGGAACAAGATAAAGCGAGAATTAACTCCCAGTTAAATGCTTTAAATAAAGCGGGGGATTTTTTCAAAAAGAACTTGTACCAAAGAATTGATCTGCGTGTAGTACCAAACTTAAAGTTTTTATATGATAACTCCATTGAGCGTGGTAATTATCTACGCTCTTTAATTGATGAAGTGGTTAAAGAGAATCACCATTTACCATAAAATACATGGAAAAACAAAATCAGTTAAAGAGTCAAAATATTATCCATGGTATGGTTTTGTTAGATAAACCTATAGGGATTAGCTCTAACGCTGCTTTACAACAGGTAAAACGAGTTTATCAGGTACGTAAAGCAGGACATACAGGGAGTTTAGATCCGATGGCAAGTGGATTACTGCCTATTTGTTTAGGAGAGGCAACTAAACTTTCTCAATTTATCTTAGATGCAGATAAGCACTATTTAGTCCGTTGCCGTTTAGGAGTAACAACTACTACAGGTGATTCTGAAGGCGAGATAATAAAAACAACTCCAGTACAAACCTTTGATTGGAAGTTTGTTGAAAATATCTTAAAGAGGTTTATTGGAGCTCAAGAACAAATACCTCCCATGTACTCAGCAATTAAGTATCATGGTCAACCACTATATAAGTTAGCACGCCAAGGGCTTGAAATTAAAAGATCTCCTCGTAAAATTATCATTTATAATATAAAACTTACTGAAGTGACAGAAGCTTGTTTAAGTTTTGAAGTTTCCTGCTCTAAAGGAACTTATATTCGTACTTTAGTAGAAGATATTGGTCATGCTCTTGAATGTGGTGCACATACAACGATGCTTCGACGTATCCAAGTAGGTAATTTTAATGATTCTGACATAGTATCTCTTGATCAATTGAAAAATCTTGCTGAAACAAATAAAGATAAGTTAAATGCATTGGTTTTACCTCCAAGAGATATTCTTAGAAACTTTCCTGAAATTAGTATTATTCCCCATTTGGCCCATTGTCTTCGTCAAGGACAAACCGTACCTATTTCTCAATTGTTTTCTCAAGGATTGGTACGTTTAGTTGAAGATAATAAAGATTTTTTTGGAATAGGTAAGATTGTGAATCATAACCAAGTAGCCCCATATAGGCTATTATTTGTTTCTAATGGTTAGCATTTAGTTAAAGTAAGAATTAAGAAATAGGAAGATTATATGCCTTTAAGTTACGAAGAGAAAGCTCGGATTATCAAAGAACATCAATATAACACAAACGATACAGGTTCTTCAGAAGTGCAAATTGCACTACTATCAGAACGGATTAATCAGCTCTCTGAGCATTTTAAAATACACAAACATGATCATCATTCACGGCGAGGTTTATTACGTGCAGTAAGCCGTAGAAGAAAACTGCTTGATTTCTTAAAAAGGAAGAATTTACAAGGCTATCGTGATCTAATTAGCACGCTTGGACTACGCCGTTAATACTAATTTTCACTTTTAAAAATATAGATTTTTCTCTTATTGAACATCTATTCACTATTTATAAGGATCTTAATGTGACTCCAGTTAAAAAAGTAATTGAATATGGCGATCATACGCTTACTATTGAAACCGGCTATATGGCACGGCAAGCTACTGGAGCTGTAATTGTCCATTATGGTGAGACTACTGTATTAGTAACTGCAGTAGGCGTGAAAGAAGTTAGTGAAAATCGGGATTTTTTTCCATTGACTGTAAATTTCCAAGAAAAATCCTATGCTGCAGGTAAAATACCAGGTGGTTTTTTTAAGCGAGAAGGTAGACCTACAGAAAGAGAAACTTTAGTTTCTCGTCTTATTGACCGTCCTCTACGTCCTTTATTTCCAAAAGGATTTACTAATGAAGTACAAGTAGTTGCTACTGTCCTTTCTTCAGATGGAGAAAATGACTCAGATATTCCTGCTATTATCGGAGCATCTACCGCACTTGCTATTTCTGGTATTCCATTTAGTGCCCCTATTGCAGCTGCAAGGGTTGGGTATATCAATGGACAATATGTACTTAACCCAACTACTAGCGAGGCTAAAAAATCAGCACTAGATTTAGTAGTTGCTGGTACAGAAAAAGCAGTTCTTATGGTGGAATCAGAAGCTAAAGAGTTGCCTGAAGAGATTATGTTAGGTGCGGTGATGTTTGGTCATCAAGAAATGCAGGGAGTCATTCAAACAATTAGAGAGCTAGCTGCAGAAATTGGAAAAGCACCTTGGAGTTGGCAACCTCCTTTAGAGGATACTGATTTACAGTTAGCAGTTGAGGAGATTGGAAAAAAGCATTTAGAAAATGCCTACCAAATCCAGTCGAAACAAGATCGCCAAGAGCATGTAGCAGTAGCACGAGAACTTATAGTACAACAATTGATACCAGATGAGAGCTCAAAATGGAGTGCTGATCAAGTATCAGTAGCCATTAATCGTTTAGAAAAAAACCTTGTAAGAGGACAAATTATTTCTGGAAAGCAACGAATTGATGGTCGCAATAGAAATGAAGTTCGACCTATTAATATTATGGTTGGATTATTACCTAGAACCCATGGATCCGCACTTTTTACTCGAGGAGAAACCCAAGCGTTAGTCACTACTACTTTAGGTACCGAGCGGGATGCACAGGTAATTGATGCCATTGATGGAGAATACCGAGAGCGGTTTATGCTTCATTATAATTTTCCACCTTTTTGTGTGGGCGAGGTGGGTATGGTGGGTGCACCAAAACGGCGAGAAATTGGCCATGGTAGGCTTGCTAAACGGAGTATTAGTGCAGTTATACCTAGCGAAGAAGATTTCCCCTATGTAATTCGAGTTGTATCCGAAATTATGGAATCTAATGGTTCTAGCTCAATGGCAACTGTATGTGGTACAAGTCTTTCCTTAATGGACGCAGGTATTCCAATTAAATCTCCTGTAGCTGGAATTGCTATGGGATTAATTAAAGAAGAGGATCAGTTTGCAGTACTGAGTGATATTCTTGGTGACGAAGACCATCTTGGTGATATGGATTTTAAAGTAGCAGGTACAACAAAGGGAGTGACAGCCCTACAAATGGACATAAAAATTGATGGAATTACCGAAGAGATAATGCGTACTGCTTTATCTCAAGCTAGGGAGGGACGATTTCATATCTTAAATGAAATGAATAAAGCTATTTCTACTCCTCGAGGGGAAATGTCTGAGTACGCTCCACGCATGGTAACTTTCAAAGTTAATCCTGATAAAATTCGGGATATTATCGGTAAAGGTGGCGCAACAATACGTACCCTAACTGAGGAAACAGGGGCTACTATTGATATTAGTGATGATGGCACAGTAAAAATATTTTCTACTGATAAAGCAAACGGGCTAGAAGCAAAGCGTAGAGTAGAACAAATTGTATCTGATATAGAAGTTGGGAAGATCTATGAGGGAAAAGTATCTAGGTTAATGGATTTTGGCGCTTTTGTTACTATTCTCCCCGGTAAAGATGGCTTACTTCATATTTCTCAAATTTCAGATGAAAGGGTAAATCATGTGAGTGATAAACTCTCAGAAGGAGATATAGTTCGTGTAAAAGTTTTAGAAGTGGATAAGCAGGGCAGAATTCGCCTAAGCATAAAAGCAATTAAAGAAGAATAAACTATTTTCTCTCTCTTATAGGCATAAGGATATAGGTATGCCTATAAGGGATTTTTTGTAACTTAAGTAAAATTAAAAATTTTCAGTTGATGTAAAAAGTCCAACGCGGAGATCTTGAGCGGAATAAATTTCACGATCATCTACAAACATAGTACCATCTGCTATTCCCATCACTAGTTTGCGCATTACTACCCGCTTTAAATCAATATGGTAAGTAACTAATTTATTTTTAGGAGTTACTTGTCCTGTAAATTTTACCTCTCCTGATCCTAATGCTCGACCATGACCTAATCCCCCTAGCCAAGCAAGATAAAAACCTAACAATTGCCACATAGCATCTAATCCTAAACACCCAGGCATAACCGGATCTCCATTAAAGTGACAATCAAAAAACCATAAGCTAGGTTTAATTTCCATTTCTGCAATAATTTTTCCTTTTTCAAATTTGCCACTATTATCGCTGATATGAGTAATGCGATCTACCATAAGCATCGGCGGAGATGGTAGTTGTGCATTACCTGGACCAAACATATCGCCTTGGGCACATTGGAGTAAATCTTCATAGCTAAACTTATTAGGCCTTTCCATTACATCAATATTTACTTAATTGGAAAACACACATTAATAACCCTACTGAGCTCTAAACTAAAATAATCAATAACTTTAATTAGATTAATATAAGGGTAAGATCATTTACTTTATGAATTTGTTTTAATTTCATGAAGAGGTTTTTCGCTTAATTGGGCACTTGCTCTTTTACTTATCTTCTCAAACCAGCCAGATAGATTTTCTAATCGATTAAAATCTATAGGTTGATTTACTGAGGCTTGATTTGCAAAATCTAACCAAACATAGAGCCAAATATCTGCTGCAGAAAAACGCTCTCCACATAAATAAGGACCGTGAATCATACTATCTAACCATTGAATTCTATCTTGAGCTACCATTTTTAAACCGGGGGCAGCTTCTGGGGAAATAGGAATACGAGATTCAAAACGCTTTAATCCTTCACTATAATGAAATGCATTATGGATAAACTCTGTAATATTTAACTCTACTCGCCGCCACCACATACGGGTTATAGCCCGCTCCTTTGGGCTATTACCAATTAATACTGGTTGAGGGTAAAGCTCTTCTAAGTATTCTGCGATTGCTACTGATTCTGTGATATAACTACCATCATCTAAACGTAAGCTAGGCACTTGACCTGCAGGATTAATAGCTAGATAGTTAGTTTCTCTATTTTCCCCGGTCATAACATCAATAAATTGACTATCTAATTGAAGACTTTTTTCTAGAAGAAACATACGTAAGCATCTAGGTGCTGGGCTAATTGCGTCTAAAACAAGCATAGTACTTCTCCTAAAATATTATTTAATTTTTACTTTATTCGTAAGGAAAATGTACACCTTGCAAGGGTACTGTATACTTAAATAGTATTTACCTTTAAGTTAAGATTTAAATACACTGTACTTATTTTAACATGGAAGGAATATCCTTAACTGATACAGCACTTCACTGTCTTACCATTTGCGATCCTGAGAGAAAAATTAATGCTACTCAGCAAGTAGCACAGCTCTGGAAAGAAGGTAAATTAACTACTTCTTATTCATTCACTTATAATACTCAATTAACCCCAGGCTTACCTCAGAATCTACGCTTAGTTGCTCCAAAGTATCTATCTCGACGTAGGTTACACTCTCTTGAAGGGAGAGCCGCTTTTATCCATGCCATAGCACATATTGAATTTAATGCAATCAATCTAGCTTGGGATGCCATATATCGTTTTCAAGGATTACCTGAAACATTTTATAGTCATTGGGTACAAGTTGCAGCCGAAGAAGCTCATCATTTTTATTTACTAAATATACATTTACATTCACTAGGCTATCAGTATGGAGATTTTTCAGCTCATAATGGCCTTTGGGAAATGGCAGAAAAAACAGCTTATGATCCTATGGTTAGGATGGCACTTGTCCCAAGAGTATTGGAAGCAAGGGGGCTAGATGTAACCCCGAGCATGATAGAGCGTTTAAGAGCAATAGAAGATTTAAGAGCAATTGCTATTTTAGAAATTATCTTTCGAGACGAGATAAATCATGTAGCTATTGGGTCTTATTGGTTTCGATATTTTTGTAAAATACGTAATTTAAACCCCGAGGATACCTTTTTTAGCTTAATTAAGAAATTTCTTAAGAGTAGCCCTAAGGGGGTACTCAATTATGATGCAAGACTTAAAGCCGGGTTTTCTGAACAAGAATTGATGATTTTAGCACAAGTTTAGAATATTCTAGATATATCTGGTAAAGAATAGGTTAAAATAATTTAAATTAAATTACTCTCTATAAATAATTTTATATAGATAAAGTTATCATCCATGTCCACTATTCGTAAAGTTGTATTAGCTTATTCAGGAGGACTAGACACCTCTGTTATTCTAAAATGGTTACAAGAAACCTATCAATGCGAAGTAATTACTTTTACTGCAGACATTGGCCAAGGTGAAGAAGTAGCACCTGCGCAAACAAAGGCTGAAAATCTTGGAGTAAAAAAAATCTATATTGAAGATTTACGAGAGGAATTTGTTAAGAATTATGTTTTCCCCATGTTTCGAGCGAATACTTTATACGAAGGGGAGTATTTATTAGGCACCTCTATTGCTCGACCTTTAATTGCTAAAAGACTAGTAGAAATTGCTCACGAAACTGGCGCTGATGCAATTTCACACGGGGCTACGGGTAAAGGAAATGATCAAGTACGCTTTGAGTTAGGTGCTTATGCCCTATCTCCTAATCTTAAAGTAATTGCCCCTTGGCGAGAATGGAACTTAACATCAAGAGAGAAATTACTTGCCTATGCAGATCAGCACGGAATATCTATTGAAGGAAAGCGGAAAGGAAAATCCCCTTATTCTATGGATGCAAATTTATTGCATATTTCCTATGAAGGCGGGTTATTAGAAGATCCTTGGTGTGCCCCTGAAGAATCTATGTGGCGCTGGACTACTTCTCCAGAACAGGCACCAAATCAGCCAGATGAAATAGAGCTGGAATATCGACAAGGGGATATTATTAAGGTTAATAGAGAATCTCTAAGTCCTGCTAAAGTATTAGAAACCCTAAATTACTTAGGAAATAAACATGGAATTGGCCGGTTAGATTTAGTAGAAAATAGATATGTAGGAATGAAATCCCGAGGTTGCTATGAAACTCCTGGGGGTAGCATTATGCTAAAAGCCCATCGAGCAATTGAGTCTTTAACTCTAGATAGGGAAGTAGCCCATCTTAAAGATGAGCTTATGCCACGGTATGCAAACCTAATTTACAATGGATATTGGTGGTCGCCTGAACGAAAATTATTACAGCAGCTTATTGATTCTTCTCAAATGACTGTAAGCGGGCTTGTATCTCTAAAATTGTATAAGGGCAATGTGATTGTGTTAGGACGGCAATCAAAAGAACATAGCTTGTTTATGCCGAAAATTGCAACTTTTGAGGAAGATGCAGGTGCTTATAAGCAACAAGATGCTGAAGGTTTTATTAAGCTTAATGCACTGCGACTACGCATTGAGGCAATGAATAAGTATCAATCTTAACACCTAAAATAGAGAGCTAAATTTCTTTTGCTAGCTGTGCTGCATAACCAATATAATTATGAGGGGTGAGTTTAAGCAATCGCTCTTTAGTATCTAATGGTAAATCTAAACTAGAAATAAATTCCTGTAGATGAGGTAGGGTTATTTTTTTTCCTCGAGTGACTTGCTTAAGCTTCTCATAGGGTTCTGGAATTCCATAACGACGCATTACAGTTTGGATTGCTTCAGATAAAACTTCCCAATTTGCCTCCAGATCATTATCCATTTGTATTTGGTGAGCTTCTAGTTTTTGTATTCCTCTAAGCGTAGCTTGATAAGCTACTAAAGAATGAGCAAATCCTACCCCTAAGTTCCTAAGTACGGTAGAATCGGAGAGATCTCGCTGCCAACGAGAGATGGGTAATTTTTCAGCTAGGTAAGTAAAAATGGCATTAGCAATACCAATATTGCCTTCTGCATTTTCAAAATCAATAGGATTGACTTTATGGGGCATAGTAGAGGACCCTACCTCATTTTCTATTACTTTTTGTTTAAAGTAACCTAATGCAATATAACCCCAAATATCCCGACAAAAATCAAGTAAAATACTATTAAATCGACTGATACCATGAAAAATTTCCCCCATGTAATCATGGGGTTCAATTTGAGTAGTGTACTGATTCCAAGAAAGCCCTAGCTGAGTTATAAAATTATGGCTTAATTCAAGCCAGTTGATTTCAGGGTAAGCCACTTGATGGGCATTGTAATTACCTGTTGCTCCATTAATCTTTCCGTAAATTGAAATTTCTTTGATCTTCTCATATTGTAATATAAGGCGATAAGCAAAATTGCTCATTTCTTTACCTAAAGTAGTAGGTGATGCTGGCTGACCATGGGTACGTGCAAGCATAGAAATTTGTTGATAGCGATGAGCGAGATCCTGAATCTGCTCAATAAGCAGCTCCATTTGAAGAAAGATAACTTGCCCTAGACCATCCTTAAGCATCAACCCATAAGCAAGATTATTAATATCCTCGGAAGTACAAGCAAAATGGATAAATTCACTAATATTGAGTAATTCAGGACAGTTTTTAAACTGCTCTTTTAAGCAATATTCTACTGCTTTAACATCATGGTTTGTGATTTTTTCTATTTCTTTAATCCGTTGTGCTTGTTGCTCTGAAAAATTATCAATAATAGCAGTGAGAAATTGCTCAGAATCTCTACTCAATTTAGGTACTTCATAAATTTCATTACAATTACTCAATAAAATAAGCCATTTTATTTCTACAATGACTCGATAGCGTAATAACCCGTACTCGCTAAAAATTGGACGTAATTTATCTACTTTACTAGCATAACGACCATCAATAGGGGATAGGGCAGTGAGAGGTGAATAATCCATTAAAAGTATATAATAAAATTTAATTTGAAACTAAGGTTCTAATACAGAAAATATATATCTATATCCTTATAAATAATAGATATGAAACTTATTTATATAAAGAAAGAAATTGAATGAATTATTTATTTTTTTTAAGTTTACTCCTATCAGCTATGTACATTTTACCGATGCGAATCTCATATGCTAGAAGAATAGATGATATCCAGCAAGCAGTGCCTAAAGAGGTAAAAAATTGCGAATTTCTAGGCCGTGTCCAAGGGTTTTCAGGCTGGGGTAAAACCACTTCTAGGCAAAAACATAATAAGGCAATACATATTGCTTTAGAGAAAGCTGCTCAACTGAATGCAACACATATTATGTGGATTAGAATCCCTAGAGATTATTCATCTCCCTATGCTTATGGGAAAGCTTATAATTGCGATCATCAACTATTGGCTAATGATTAACTATACAAGCTCCCCCAACCACTTTAAGAAGTGAGTTTTTAAACTCACTTCTTATGCTTGGCAATAAGTAGGCACCCAGCTTTGATCGATGAGTTTATCGTCCATGAGGCTGTAGTCAAAATCAAGCCCATCCTGGATCATTTTGTCTACATTAAACAAGTACTTTCCTTCTGGAACACAGCTTCTAAAAAAATAACGATACCATGCTGGGGTAGTTGCTTTTGCAATTTTCACTTGCATAGGGCTTAAGAAGTTTCTCCGCTGACCTAAATGAGCAAGCTCATCAATAGTAATTTCATATAAAAGCTCTCTTAGTCGTTGTGCTGCTTCAGGCTCATCAGCAAAGACATCATCAATTAAAACATCTAAATGCTTATAGAAAGTAAGACCCATTAGCTCCATATTAAAAGCTGGAATATCTTTAATGAGACCAGGTAAGTGAACAAAATAATAATAGGTTTTTTGAGTAAGCGGACTAAAAAGTGCCCATTCTGCTTTATCTAGATTAAATACTTGTAGCATCTCATAGAAAAGACGAGCATGGCAAAATTCCTCTGCCATATGTAGACGGCTAATTTTCTGGGTAAGTTTTTTAGAATCTGCCATCACAGGTTCTGCATCCCAAGCAGCTGAAATACCAGCCCATTCATGGCGAGCAAATTTATATACATTAGTAAGCCATAGAGTTTTACGATCTACCTTACTTGGATCATCCTTAAATTCCATATAATTACGATAAAATGCTTCCTTATCAATAGGGTTTTTAGCCCGTACAGGATGATCCTTAAAATATTGTAATCTCTCTTTTTTCTTAACTAAATCTTTTTCTTCCTCTAAAAGCCCCCCAGTATGCTCTTGGGTATATTCCCAATAGCTTTCAAAGTTTTTTTCCATTTCTTCAGGAGAAGTAGGTGAAAAAATGGAACGATATTTTCCTCTCTCGGACATTCTTTTTGTCTCCTTAAGTCAAAACAAACCTAGCTCAGTTAGATAGGATGCTATCCTAAATTTTAAAATCCCCATTATAACTAAGATATGGGCATATTTTTATGATCAATAAATAGGATATGGATATCTACTTTTAAAATTAAATTTAATACATTATATCTTATACTTAATCAATAAGTTCTATATTTTAATTGAAAATGATTCTAATTTCGTATTCATTAAAATACTAAAAATTTTTCACCTAATCATAAATAAAAACTTATGGTGATGATATAAAAAATTTAGTTTTATTTTATGATGAATTATAGGAATATGAAGACTAGGTTTTAAGCTAGAAATTTATTAGCTTTAGCATGACCTTAATTAGTTAATTAATTAACGGAGAATAGACATTATGGCAACTATGGCCGAAGGAAAAGAGCGTTATAAATCTGGGGTTATCCCTTATAAAAACATGGGCTATTGGGAACCAGCATATCAGCCTAAAGATACAGATATGATTGCTATGTTTCGGATTACCCCACAAACAGGCATTGATCCAGAAGAAGCTGCTGCAGCAGTAGCTGGTGAATCTTCAACCGCAACTTGGACGGTAGTATGGACTGACCGTCTTACCGCTTGTGAGCTTTATCGTGCAAAAGCTTATCGAGTAGATCAAGTACCTAACACTGGAGAAGGTACTAAGACAGAAGCTCAGTACTTTGCCTATATCGCCTACGATATGGATTTATTTGAGCCAGGTTCCATTGCTAACTTAACTGCTTCTATTATTGGTAATGTATTCGGAATGAAGGCAGTAAAAGCCCTTCGTTTAGAAGATATGCGTATTCCTGTTGCTTACTTAAAGACTTTCCAAGGTCCAGCTACAGGTATCGTAGTAGAACGGGAGCGTTTAGATAAGTTTGGTCGCCCACTCCTTGGTGCTACTACTAAGCCAAAACTCGGTCTTTCTGGTCGTAACTATGGTCGTGTTGTCTATGAAGCCTTAAAAGGTGGCCTTGATTTTGTTAAAGACGATGAAAACATCAACTCCCAACCTTTCATGCACTGGCGTGATCGCTTCCTCTATTGCATGGAAGCTGTAAATAAAGCCTCTGCTGCTACTGGTGAAGTCAAAGGGCATTATCTCAACGTGACTGCTGCCACTATGGAAGATATGTATGAGCGTGCTGAATTTGCCAAATCCCTAGGTTCTACCATTATCATGATTGACTTAGTTATTGGCTATACAGCCATTCAATCCATGGCGAAATGGGCACGTAAGAATGACATGATTCTCCATCTCCATCGCGCTGGTAATTCTACCTATTCTCGCCAAAAAAATCATGGTATGAACTTCCGTGTGATCTGTAAATGGATGAGAATGGCAGGTGTGGATCATATCCATGCAGGGACTGTAGTAGGAAAACTCGAAGGTGATCCGCTTATCACTAGAGGATTCTATGATACCCTGCGTGAAACCCATGTCCCAGAAAATCTTCAGCATGGAATTTTCTTCGATCAGGATTGGGCTTCTTTAAACAAAGTCATGCCCGTAGCTTCCGGTGGTATCCATGCCGGTCAAATGCATCAACTTCTTGACTATCTTGGTGAAGATGTCGTACTTCAATTTGGTGGCGGTACTATTGGTCATCCACAAGGTATCCAAGCTGGAGCTGTTGCTAATCGTGTTGCTCTTGAAGCTATGATTTTGGCTCGTAATGAAGGTCGTGACTACGTCAAAGAAGGTCCACAAATCCTTGAAGCTGCTGCCAAGTGGTGTTCACCTCTTAGAGCTGCCCTGGATACTTGGAAAGATATTACCTTCAATTACGAATCCACTGATACTGCAGACTTTGTACCTACTGCTACTGGTAGCGTTTAATAAGATTAGGAGAATACTCAATTATGATGACCAATCACGGGAATCGTCTCACTCAAGGGCAGTTTTCTTTTCTGCCTGATTTAACTGACGATCAAATTTTATCCCAAATCAAATATGCCCTAAAGAACGATTGGGCAGTAAACATAGAGTATACCGATGATCCTCATCCTCGTAATACTTATTGGGAATTATTCGGCTTACCCATGTTTGATCTTAAAGATCCTGCCGGAATCTTAATGGAGATCAACGAGTGCCGTAAGACTTTCCCTAATCACTATATTCGGGTAACCGCCTATAATAGCAATCGAGGTACTGAATCTCCTGCTATGTCCTATATTGTCAACCGTCCTAAGAATGAGCCTGGATTTAGTTTGGTACGGCAAGAATGGGAAGGACGCAAAGTCCGCTATACCGTCAGTAGTTATGCTACCCAAAAGCCAGAAGGCGAACGGTATTAATTTCTACTAAACATCTTAATCACGGGTCTTATAAAATAAAAAGACCCGTGATTAATTTAGATATCAAAGGAGCAGATATCATGAGTAATGATAATAAAAATACAAGTACGGTTTTAGCTGAAAATTCATCGGTGGACTTAGATGCTGAATTTAAATCCTCTAATATCCAAGAGGTTTTGGATCGGCTCGATAAAGAATTAATTGGCTTAAAACCAATTAAAACTCGTATTCGTGAAATTGCTGCTCTTTTACTTGTAGATCGACTACGTAAACAATTTGAGCTTATCTCTGAAACGCCCACCTTGCATATGAACTTTACTGGTAATCCAGGCACCGGAAAAACCACCGTAGCACTAAGAATGGGAGAAATCTTAAAAAGGTTGGGTTATGTAAGAGAAGGTCACTTAATTACTGTAACTCGAGATGATCTCGTAGGTCAATATATTGGGCATACTGCCCCAAAAACTAAAGAAGTCATTAAAAAAGCAATGGGCGGTGTGCTGTTTATTGACGAAGCCTACTATCTTTATAAACCAGAAAATGAGCGGGATTATGGCCAAGAATCCATCGAAATTTTATTGCAAGTAATGGAAAACAACCGAGATGACTTAGTTGTTATTCTTGCAGGTTATAAGGATAAAATGGATCGATTCTTTTTAAGTAATCCAGGAATGCGTTCTCGAATTGCCCACCATCTAGATTTCCCTGATTATACTCCAGAAGAGCTGATGGCGATTGCTAAAATTATGCTAGCTAACCAAAATTATCGTTTTAGTGCTGAAGGGGAACAAGCATTTGCAGAATATATTCCAGAGCGGATGAAACTTGAACACTTTTCAAATGCTAGATCTATTCGTAACGCTCTTGATCGTGCTCGCCTTCGTCAAGCTAATCGATTATTTGCCTCTCGTAGTAAGAAGCTAAACAAGATTGATTTAATTACTATTGAAGCAGAAGATATACGAGCTAGCCGTATTCTACGATAAATGAATTATTGCAATAGCTTGCGATTTATTTATAAGTAAAAAAATAATTATAGCTTATTTAAAATTATGGTATAAATTAAGATAGTTATGTAGTAACACAAATAGCAAAAACTATTTAGGGCTAGATAGGGAGGAGTAAATTGTGAACATATATGATAACGACAATAACGAACTATCACCCCTTCGGACAATGCCGAAAACTATTGATGCGGTTCATTTTAATCGTGTTCGCTTAGCACTACGAAGGATAAGTAACCCCCTACAAATAGCCCTACCTAGACATCGAGGTCTTGTGATGATTCTAGATGATAAAGAGTGGCTCTGTGTAGATAGTTTTCATGAGGATCGTCTCATTCTTGCTTGGCGATCTTTTCAAACAAGCCATAGGCAAACAATCCACAAGCCTATTTCCTGCATGCTTAGCTTTTATCATATGCATGCAGGATTGATTATGGGATCAGCAATCGAGCATCTTAGCCAAGTACTTGCCCTGCAGCTTGAGGAAGTACGTCCCCATTCTATCAAGGAAGGAAAGACTTCTTCTATCGCTTAATATTTCTACAAAGTGAGAATTTTTAAATAGCTTATATTTTATTTACTCTCTTTCTTATTTTGAGCTTCATAGGTTTGAATAAAGCTATTGGCCTCATCAATCGCTGCTTCCATTTCGCTAACTAATTTAGTTACATCGGTTTTGATTCCATCTAAACTGCCTTGTAAAGAAGCGATCGCTTTTGCATTTAAATTATGCTTTAAAAAAAGTACTTGATCATGAAAGGTAGTAAGCACTGGATCCATTTTTGCTGCTGCCCGTTTCATAGATTGCAGCAACTTTTCATAATGAGCTCGAGTTTCAATGAGCTCTTGTCTACTTTGTGCTTTTAGCGAGGCGTTACTATATTGCTCTAATTCCCCTTCCCATTCTGCAAATAGAGCATCGGCAACGTTTTCAACAGATTTAATTCGATTATTGACTTTTTTAGCCTTTGCTTCGCTATCTTCATATTCTCCATTCATTTTTTTATACATCACCTCTAAATCCCCTCCATCAAAATTGACGACAGAAGAAAATTGCTCGAGGGCTGATTGAAACTGATCCTTGGCATCTACTTGGGCATCTCTTACTTTTTCAACTCGACTAGTGAGAATATCCCGTTTTTGAACACCAAATTTCTCCATAGTGTTGTAATAAACAGTCTCACAACCCATGAGAAATAGGGTAATAGCAATAATATTAAAATAGCGGACTTGATTCATGGTGGATACAAAAATTATCAATTAGAGTAGAAATTTACTTATTGCTTAGAATTTTAATAATAGGGTAATAATAACAGAATGGATAGAAAGGAAAAAATTTTCATATAAGGGCTATTTAATTTAAAAATAGCCCTGAGCTTATTAAATTAACCCTTCAATTTTAAGCACTTGTTGTACCTGACTATCTTGTACTAAAGCATCATGAAAGCGTTGTAAGTTAGGGTAGGGTTTAATCCCATCTTTTAGTGCTTTATTGCCCCATTGGAGCATAGGAAGGGCATAAGCATCTACTGCAGTGCGTTTATTCCCTACAATATGATCTTTACCATCAAGATGATTTTCAAGTAACTCATAACGCTTGGCAATGAGCTTTCTTGCAGCGGATCGCACAATTTCTAAATCCTCTTCATCGTTAGAAGTGGTATAGCGTTGAGGGAAGTAAAAAGGATAAAAAGCAGGATGCAAATCCCCAGTCATAAATAATAACCAACGATCAAAGTCAGCATTTCCACGTAAAGAACTGTCAGAACCTAAATTTGATTTAGGAAAGCGGCTAATTAAATACTTAAGAATTGCGCCTGATTGAGTTAAGGTCCATCCTTCTCCTGTATCTAATACAGGCACAGCACCTGCAGGATTCAATTTAATAAGTTGTGGACTACCAATTGTTATCGCTTCTGCTCCATAGGGTTCTCCAATCCACTCAAGTACAATATGAGCAGCTAAAGAGCAGGCACCGGGTGAATAATAAAGCTTAATCATTATTAATTAATCTCCTTACCTAAATCAAGTTTAGACATTTAGGCTAACTATCCATAACACAGTAACAAAAATGCTATGTTGGATATTCAGCCAGAATTAAAAGCTATTTATAAATAGCTCTATAAAAAGTATAGAGTGAAATACAAAACTTAGCTAATGAGGTCTTTAATTTCTTGAATTTATATCTTTTAAACACCATGTATTAAGTATTATATATTTCAGGTTTTTAGCTAAAGGAATAAATCCATGAAGCAGCGACAGGTAATGCAAACTGTACAAGGGCAATCGACTTACGATGGTGCTGGAGTACATATCAATCGAGTAATGGGTACATCCCAATTACTTCAATTAGATCCGTTTTTATTATTGGATGAATTTAAATCTGACAATCCTAATGATTATATTGCAGGGTTTCCCGATCATCCTCATAGAGGATTTGAAACTGTCACTTATATGCTTGCAGGACGAATGCGTCACGGAGATAATCAGGGGAATCAAGGGCTACTTACTGCCGGGAGTGTGCAGTGGATGACAGCAGGTCGTGGTATTGTACACTCAGAAATGCCAGAACAAGAAGATGGCTTACTTTGGGGTTTTCAGCTTTGGGTCAATTTACCAGCTCAAGATAAGATGACAATTCCCCGATACCAAGATATTCAATCAGATCGTATTCCTGTTTTTAAAGAAAATAAGGCAAAAATTAAAGTCATTGCAGGGGAAATAAGTGGACATACAGGACCTGTGGATGCACCTACTACCCAGCCTATTTATTTAGATATAGAGCTCTCACCTCATACAAGCCATACTATAGCTTTATCTAATCACTACAATGCATTTATTTATGTCTATGTAGGTATTGCTCAAGTAGGTACACCTGCTAAAGTGATAAATCAAGGTACTCTTGCTGTGCTTGATTCAGGCAATACAATCACTGTAACTACAACAGATGAATCTGCTCGGTTATTACTCATTGCAGGTCAACCACTTAAAGAACCTATTGTGCGCTATGGACCATTCGTGATGAATAGTAAAGAGGAAATTCAGCAGGCACTTGCAGATTATCAATCAGGTACTTTATAAAAAATTTGATAATCAATATTAAAACATGACATGTTTAGTCATATTTGGTCATAAAATGACCATTTAGGTCAGTAAAAATAGCGAGTATTTTTAGAAAAATTTTATAACTAATTGAATTATCTAATTTAGATAAAATTGGCACGGTAGTTGCTTTATATATTAGCGAGTACTAAAGTACTTGGTAAGATGGTTTTCAAAGGTAGCATAAATTGCCTTTGTTTTGGCTCCTAGTGGTGGTGCACTAGGAGCCTTTTTTTATCTTTCTTTTCTTTCGAATCCTATTCTTTATCAAAAAATAAATATCCCTCGCTTCCTATATTTAGCTAACTTTTAAATAAATTTCTTTGCGTTAAATTTTTTCTAAAACTTTTATTTTTATTCCTTATTCCCTTGTATTTCTATATTTTATAGTCTAGCCTTCCTAACTATCATAAAGTAATAAGAGTGGCATCTTATCCAATACTTTAGTAGCTACGTAACTTGTTATGTATCTACTCTAAGGAGATTTGGATTAATGAAATTATCAAAAATATCTGCTGCACTTACCTTGAGTACAGCACTTGCAATGAGCACTCATGCTGCTCCTATCAATTTAGTGCAAAATGGGGATTTCTCTCAAACGGATTTAAACGAAAATCCTGTAGCTGCTCCTACGCAGTTTGGCACTGGAAGCGGTAATGGCTATAGAGCATCTAACTTTATTACAGATTGGGCGGGAAACAATGGCTATGAGATCTGGTATCCAGATGCAACATCAGCGACTACTGTAAACGCCACTGGAGAATGGACGAGTACTGGGAAAGAAAAATTATGGGCAGTTACTCCACCACCCAATGGTACAAATACGTTTGTTGCTTTAGATGGTGGGACTCCATCTAGTATTAGTCAGCAAATAGATGACCTAGTAGTAGGTCAGACTTATACTCTTACTTTTGATTGGGGTGCAGCTCAAATGCAAAGCCGTACTGGCAATACCACTGAGCAACTTGCAGTTGCCCTAAGTAATAATCCACTTATGCCTGGTATATCTCAACCCCAGGTTCAGTATACTGCTAAGATCCCTAATCTTAGCGAAGGGTTTACTGGTTGGCAGTTTGCGACCATGCAATTTACAGCAAATGCAACAACCCAAACATTAAGTTTTCTTTCTATAGGTACGCCAGTCGGACTTCCTCCTATGGCAGTATTAACAAATGTATCTCTGACGCCTGTTTCTCATGTGCCAGAGCCTTCTGTGATGATGCTATTTGGTGCTGGGTTATTTGGACTAGCCCTCTTTACTCACCGCCGTACTATTGATTTATTATAACTATTTGCCTAATTAACGAATACTAAGAAGATAGTCTTAATTGCTTTTGCTTTAGCTCCTAGTACATCACCACTAGGAGCCAAGGCAAAAAATAAATATCCTCTATTTTCTATCTTTAACAATTAATTTTTAAATAAATTTTTTTAGGTTTACTCTAAAATTTTTATTCTTTATTCTCTTGTATTTCTGTATTTTATGATCTAGTTTTCGCTGGGGATCGTAGAATAATAAGAATTACATCTTATCCAATGCTTTAGTAGCTACGTAACTTGTTATGTATCTACTTTGGGGAGATTTGGATTAATGAAATTATCAAAAATATCTGCTGCGCTTACCTTGAGTACAGCACTTGCAATGAGTGCTCATGCTGCTCCTCTCGTACAAAATGGGGACTTCTCCAATGGTCAAGAGCTTGCTAATTGGACTGTAACTGGTGGTAATACGTTTTGGTATTCAGGTGCAACATCAGCGACTAGTAGTTCTACTACAGGAGCACTGCAACAAGGAGTCACTTCACCACCTAGCAGCTCTGGAACATTTGTAGGCTTAGAAGGAGGTAGTTCAAAGAATAGTGAAGGTGCTAGCATTGAGCAAACAATAAACGGTTTAACGCCAGGTCAAACTTATGTGGTTAGTTTCGATTTTGGAGTAGCTCAACTGCAAAGCGATACCGGAGAAACGACTGGTTACCTTAATGTAAGCCTAGGCACGGATGTTCAAAATACTAAAGGGGCAATGACAATGACGGGAAGTATGAGCGGTATGAGTGGTATGAGTGGTATGAGTGGTATGGGCAGCATGGATATTCCGATGGGTAACTATCCTATGAGTATGAATATGACTCCCTCATATGATGCGAATGATCTAACGCAGGCTAGATTTAGTGACTGGATGAGTCAATCTCTTACTTTCAATGCAACAGCCAGCTCGGAGAATTTAACCTTCACTGCTGTGGGTGGAGAAGGAGCTGTGCAGTCACCGCCAATGGTTTTATTAGCTAATGTGAATATATCGGTTCCAGAACCTTCTATGATGATGCTATTTGGTGCTGGGTTATTTGGACTAGCCCTCTTTACTCACCGCCGTACTATTGATTTATTATAATTATTTGCCTTATATAATTAACGAATACTAAGAAGATAGTCTTAATTGCTTTTGCTTTAGCTCCTAGTACATCACCACTAGGAGCCAAGGCAAAAACAAATATCCTCTATTTTCTATCTTTAACAATTAATTTTTAAATAAATTTTTTTAAGCTTACTCTAAAATTTTTATTCTTTGATTCTCTTGTATTTCTGTATTTTATGATCTAGTTTTCGCTGGGGATCGTAAGAATAATAAGAATTACATCTTATCCAATACTTTAGTAGCTACGTAATTAGTTATGTAACTACTTTAAGGAGACTTGGATTAATGAAATTATCAAAAATATCTGCTGCACTCACCTTGAGTACAGTACTTGCAATGAACGTTCATGCAAATTTAATTACAAATGGGGACTTTTCTACTGTTACTGGCGGTATCACTGACCCTACTCAGTTTGGTACTGCAAGCGGTAATGGCTATACAGCATCTAACTTTATTACAGATTGGACGGGAAACGATGGTTATGAGATCTGGTATCCAAGTACATCAGCAGCTACTGGTACGGAAGCTCATAGTCAATGGGGACAGGGTAGTAGTGCAAATACTGGTAAAGAAATGTTATGGGCAGTTACTACACCACCTAGTGGATCTGGCTCATTCGTAGGCTTAGATGGTGAGCAGACATCTGGTGTCCAATCTAGTATTAGCCAAACTATCGGTGATTTAACAATTGGTCAACAGTATACCCTAACTTTTGATTGGGGTGCAGCGCAAATGCAAAGCCGTACTGGAGATACTACAGAACATCTCGCAGTTACTTTTGGTAGTGATACACAAGATACTAATACTATAGATAATCCTTCTGGACATTTTACTGGCTGGCAGTCTGGGACTATGACTTTTACTGCAACTGCAGCAAGCCAAACCTTAACGTTTCTTTCTGTAGGTACCCCAACTGGGCTTCCTCCTATGGCATTATTAACGAATGTATCTATGGTACCTAATACTGTACCAGAGCCTTCTGTGATGATGCTCTTTGGTGCTGGGTTACTTGGGCTAACCTTCTTTACTCGCCGTCGTGCCATTGATTTATTATAACTATTTGCCTTATTAAAAAAAGGCGTTGTATGATGGAGGCTACTAGGAATATCTATTCCTAGTAGCCTTTTTAATATAAAAAATTTACATACTTCATGAATGCGTTAATTGCTACCATCTTACATCTATCTGTTTGGCTATTTCTGCTCTGTGCTATTTTTGTTCCCTTAGAGCGAGCATTTAAAATTGAGAAGCAGGATTTTTTTCGCGCTCAATTTTGGGTTGATCTCGGCTATTATATGCTCAATGGGGTAGTTTCTGGCATAGTGCTGACACCACCTTTAGCGATTATGGGCGGCTTTATTTACCAGCTGATTCCAACCCACATACATGAGATACTCAATGGATTACCCGGAGGAACTCGCCTTGCTTTATCACTCATGGTAGGAGAATTAGGTTTTTACTGGGCCCATCGTCTTACCCATGCTGTGCCTTTACTCTGGCGGTTTCATGCTATTCATCATAGTGCTAAAGAAGTGGATTTTTTAACCAATACCCGTGCTCATCCTGTAGATATTCTTTTCACGCGCATATGTACTTTTCTCCCCGTACTTTCCCTAGGGTTGACTGGAGATTCCTCTACGGTGACTGCATTGTTTTTAGTCATTGGTGTGACTTGGGGATTTTTTATTCACGCTAATATCCGCTGGCGTTTTGGGCTATTAGAAAATTTTATTGCCTCTCCTTTTTTTCACCATTGGCACCATACCAATATGGGGCAACGGGATCGAAATTATGCTTCCATGTTGCCTATCTTAGATCATATTTTTGGTACTTATATTTCTCCTAAACACTGGCCGACTCAATATGGCATTGATGCTCCCATGCCTGCTTCATTTTTTGGGCAACTCATTAAACCTTTTCTTAACCTTTATTCCGCTACTACCCGTCGTACTTCTTAATACTATATCTTGTACTAAGATAGATTATCCCTCTGGGCTTAAGCCCTTATAGTGCTAAGAGCCTTGACAATTTTCTATTTTTTCTTTGAGAAAATTAAGTTTTTCTATCTGCTGTGGGTTTTATCCTTAATTTTCAATTAAGTATATTATCTAGGCATTTTATATAGGTAGTATTTATTCTCTAAATGGCTCAAAATTAACACTGACGGAAATAAGCAATCATTTTTACCCAATAAAATATCTTTCTTAAAAGAAAATAATAACTTCATCATTATGATGAATAATTGGATCTTATCTTAGATAAGCTCAATATTGATTTTTTGTTACCATGAGCGTCACTGACAAAATAGATATTCAAATATGCACTCATAGGTCAACATTATTAGTTAGTTATCAATCATAGTTAATAATTAACTATATAATTATATTGTAATATAGAATAAATGGCACAGGTGTTGCTATATATCTTAAGTAATTTTTTAATTAACTTAAGTAATATAGAGGTTCAATATCTATGAAATTATCAAAAATATCTACTGCACTCACCTTGAGTACAGCACTTGCAATGAGTGCTCATGCTGCTCCTATTAATTTAGTACAAAATGGGGACTTTTCTGATGTTGGCGGTATCACTGACCCTACTCAGTTTGGTTCTAGAAATAATAATGGCTATGTAGCATCTGACTTTATTGCAAATTGGACGGGAAACGAGGGTTATGAGATCTGGTATCCAGATGCAGCATCAGCAACTAGTGTAAATGCCACTTCAGAATGGGGAGAGACTAGTACTAAAAATACTAATAAAGAAATGTTATGGGCAATTGCTCCAGCACCCAATGGTACCAATACGTTTGTTGGTTTAGATGGAGATCAAACCTCTGGTGTCCAATCTAGTATTAGCCAAACTATCGGTGATTTAACAATTGGTCAACAGTATACCCTAACTTTTGATTGGGGTGCAGCACAAATGCAAAGCCGTGATGGAGATACTCAAGAATATCTTGCAGTTACTTTTGGTAGTGATACACAAGATACTAGTACTATAGATAATCCTTCTCATAGTTTTACTGGCTGGCAGTCTGAGACTATGACTTTTACTGCAACTGCAGCAAGTCAAACCTTAACGTTTCTTTCTGTAGGTACTCCGAGTGGGCTTCCTCCTATGGCATTATTAACCAATGTATCTATGGTAGCTAATGTTCCAGAACCCTCTGTAATGATGCTCTTTGGTACAGGATTAATTGGATTAGCTTTCATAAGCCGTCGCCGCACAGTCACACTAGAATAGAAATCGTTATTACTTCATAAATTAATCCTCACATTTGCAAGGGCGTAGTTATACGCCCTTTTTTATGGTGAAATTTCAGTTATGATATTCTCACCATTAGGAAGGTTAGATAATATATAAAGATATAAATTAAAATTGGAGCGTAATGAATGAAATTACCATTAGAGGTAACTTTTCGTGATACTGAATATTCACCTGCAGTAGAAGAAAATATTAAAGAACAAGCAGATAAACTACATCAATTCTACGAGGAGATTATTCGCTGCCATGTGATTGTAGAAAAAGGGGACAAACACCATAATCAGGGTAATATCTATCATGTACGGATAGATCTTACTATCCCAGGAAAAGAGCTAGTCGTCAGCCGTGAGCCAGAAAAAAACCATGCCCATGAAGATGTTTACATTGCTATTCGAGATTCTTTCCGCGCTATGCGTCGTCAGCTAGAAGAATATATACGTCGCCAGCGGGATCAAGGAAAGCACGATAAAGCTTCATTTGAAAATGAAAGCGATCTTTTATAATTAACTATGAAATAAATTAAATTTTCTATTTGGGGCGTTTGTAAATCTGCAATCTATTCAAATTACTCACTATACAAAATCTCAGCTTAAAATGCAGGAGTTTTCTGAGGTACCTGAGTGCCAAGAAAATATTCTTGAATCTAAGAATATTTGGATTCACATTCAAGATTTAGCAGACTATAAAACTTTGCTGTACTTTGCAGCATTATTTAATATTCATCCCCTAGCCATAGAGGATATTTTTAAAAAAGAACAGCGTCCCAAAATAGAGCCCTATGAAGAGCAATTATTTATCGTTCTAGGATTACCTATTACTGAAGACAATACTTTAAAAATTAGAAGAGTAGGCTTATTTCTAGGAAAGAACTATCTAATTAGTTTTTGTGATGGGATAAATAATCCCTTTGCAATCCTTCAAAAGAAATTACACCGAAAAAACAATAAGATTCAAGATCGCAGTATCGATTACCTGTTTTATACCTTGGTAGATTCTGTGATCGATCAAGGATTTCCCTTACTAGAACACAAGGGAGAAGAAGTTGAAAATTTAGAAGAGATTTTATTATTTCAGCCCACTAGATCTGAGCTTACTCAAATACACCAACTAAAGCGAGAACTATTACTTTTGCGGCGAATATTTTGGCCTCAAAGAGAAGTGATTAACGCATTGCTACATATGGAAAGTGATTTAATTAGTCCAGATACCCAAATATATCTTCGAGATTGTTACGATCATAGTATTCAATTAATGGAACTATTAGAAACTTATCGAGATATGGCAGGGAATATGCTTGATCTTTATCTCTCTAGCATTAGTAATCACACTAATGAAGTGATGCGAATATTGACCATTATTTCTACTATTTTTATTCCTTTAACATTTATTGTGGGTGTTTATGGAATGAATTTTGAACCAAGCAATAATAACCCTTGGGCGATGCCAGAATTAAGATGGTATTACGGATATCCTATAGTGTGGCTAGTGATGGCCTCTATTGTAATTGGGTTGCTAGCTTTTTTTAAAAAGCGTAAGTGGTTCTAATTTACTTTAAATAAAAAACCATGATGTCTTACTGGGATTATGGATTTACTTTACTCGCAATCGTTATATTAAGTAGCTACCATATTTGGTTACTATGGAAAACTCACCATCAACCCCTATCTACTGCTATCGGGCTATCTCGCAGAATTCGCAAAATTTGGGTAAAGCAAATTATTGCTGAAAATCAAGCACTGCTTGCTATTCAAACCCTTAGAAACTGGACGATGGCAGCAACTTTGCTGTCTTCTACTGCAATTTTAATTGCCCTAGGCATTTTAAATGTAGCCTTTGTGACAGAAAGCGAACCTGAGTTGGCAAAATTAATAGACTATCTTGGCTATCCTAGTGAAAACTTCTGGCTATTGAAATTAATCACTTTAAGCAGCGATTTTTTCTTTGCTTTTTTTAATTTTATCCTAGCTATCCGCTACTATAATCATGTTGGATTTATTATTACTGTCTCTGGGCATGAAGAGGCAAACATTGGCGTAGAATCTGTCACAAAGATCCTTCAAAGAGGAGCAAATCATTATACGCTAGGAATGCGAGGGTATTACTTTTCTATCCCCTTATCACTTTGGTTATTTGGTTCAATTTGGCTACTAGTAGGATCATTATTGCTGATTGTAATACTATTGCGACTTGATCGGTTCGTATAAGCCCAAGTATAGAAAGTAGGTAAAAGCAATAAAGTAAGTATGGTAGAGGAAACAATCCCTCCAATAACTACTGTAGCTAAAGGACGTTGCACTTCAGCACCTACACTTACCGCTAATGCCATAGGGATAAAACCTAAAGAGGCAACAAGCGCAGTCATTAATACTGGACGTAAGCGAGTTAACGCTCCTTGGTAAACAGCTTTTTCTAGAGATAATCCATCCTCTTTATAGAGTTTATTAATAAAAGCAACCATTACTAGCCCATTCAATACAGCTACCCCAGAAAGAGCGATAAAACCTACTCCAGCAGAAATAGATAAGTTAATACCTCGAATCCAAAGAGCGAGAATTCCTCCAGTTAAAGCGAAGGGAATCCCCGTAAAAACTAATAACCCATCTTTAAAGTTACCAAAAGTACTATATAGCAGGAAAAAAACAAGTAAGAGTGCAATAGGAATAACAATAGTAAGGCGTTGTGCTGCTTTAATCATTAATTTAAATTCTCCTCCCCAACTTACCCAATAACCGGCAGGTATTTTTACTTCTTCTTGGATTTTTTTCTGAGCATCTGCTACTACAGAGCCCATATCTCGGCCACGCACATTAAAAGTTGTTACTATTCGCCGTTTTCCATTCTCTCGAGTAATTTGATTCGGGCCTGCATGAATATCTATTTTAGCCACCGCACTTAAAGGAATATAATTAACCATACTGATACCATGGGAATTAAGAGAAGAGTAACTGCCTCCATGTTGAGCATTGGCAGGATCAATCGTACTAATATTATGAGTAGAAAGCCTACTAGAATCTTGAATGCTGTTTGAAGTAGTCAAATTTGGTATTGGTAAAGGAATAGGGAGTCGGCTTAAATGAGAAATATCTTCTCGATACTGCTCCGGCAACCGCACTACTAAATCAAAACGGCGATCTCCTTGGTAGATCTGCCCAGCGACCATTCCACCAGTAGCCGCTTGAATAATTCCTTGAATATTAGCAATGTTAAGCCCATAGCGGGCTAAATTTTGTTGTTTTATTTTAATATTTAAAACTGGTAGTCCAGTCACTTGCTCTACTCGTACATCGGTAGCTCCAGGAATAATGTTAAGAACATTGGCAATTTGATTTGCGCTGTTTAACAATATTTGACGATCATCTCCAAATACTTTAACTGAGACATCCGCTTTAACACCAGAGAGCATTTCATTAAAACGATCCTTAATTGGCTGGCTGATTTCGTGCAGCGTAGCACCAGGTAGATTTTCTAGTTCTTGCTCTATTGCTTCTACTAGATCTTGTTTTAATCGTTTAGGATCAGGCCATTCTTCTCTAGGTTTGAGTATAACGTAAGTATCGCTACGCTCAGGTCCCATAACTTCGGTAGCTACCTCTGCAGTGCCAATACGGGAAGCAATAGTTTTTATTTCAGGGAATATTCGAAGTGCTTTTTCCAGATCTTTTTCCATTGCAATAGATTGGCTTAAACTGGTACCAGGCATTCGAAAATTAGCAATTAATATATCTCCTTCATCCAAATTAGGCACAAACTCACTGCCGATACGGGTTACTAATAAACCACTTAGGGTCACTGCAACCAGCGCAATAGTTACCATAAGTCCTCTATTTTTAAGAGAAAAATTTAAAATAGGGATATAAGCTTTTTGCGCTAGTTCCATAAAAAGATTTTCTTTTTCTGAAACCCATTGTCCAATAAATAAAGCGAGAGCTGCAGGTACAAAAGTGACTGAAAGAATCATAGCACCTAAAAGAGCAATAATAACTGTCTGAGCCATGGGGTGAAACATTTTACCTTCTACCCCAGATAGGGCAAAAATAGGAATATATACCACCATAATAATCATCTGCCCAAATAAAAGGGCACGCCGAGATTCCTGAGAAGAAATATAGACAGCTTTTAACCGTTCATCTAAAGTTAAAGGGCGTTTTAACCGAGCTTGCTCTTCAGTAAGATGACGAATACTGTTTTCAACAATGACCACTGCGCCGTCTACAATTACTCCAAAATCAATCGCTCCTAAGCTTAATAAATTAGCACTTATGCCACCGCTAACCATGCCAGAAATAGTAAATAGTAAGGAAAGTGGGATTACAATAGCTGCAATGAGGGCTGCTCTAATATTACCAAGCAGTAATGTGAGTACGATAATCACTAATGTAGCACCTTCAATAAGATTATGCTCTACAGTGGCAATCGCATTATCAACTAAGGTTGTTCGATTATAAAAGGGCTGGGCTGTTACTCCCTTAGGTAGGGTATCATTTATTTCCATGAGCCTCTTATTGGTGGCATGAGCAACGGTATGACCATTTTTGCCCAATAACATAATCGCAATCCCTATGGTAGCTTCCTCACCTTCCCTAGTAGCCGCACCAGTCCGAAGCTCTTTTCCCAATAGGACTTCGGCTACGTCTTGCACTAAGATTGGAATGCCTTGAGAGAATCCTACTTGGATATGGCGGATCTCATCTAAAGTATGAACCCGCCCTGGTACTCGAATGAGATATTGTTCTCCCTTGTGCTCAATGTAACCTGCACCCACATTATTATTGTTGTAAGAAAGTGCGGCAATTATTTCTTGAAAGCTTAATCCGTATGCTATTAATTTCTGAGGATCTGGCGTTACATGATATTCTTTCTTATATCCTCCCATACTATTTACCTCTACCAATCCTGGAGTGGTAAGTAATTGAGGGCGGATAACCCAATCTTGTAAAGTACGTAAATCAGTTAAAGTATAAGGAGTGCCATCAGGTTTGCGTGCATAAGGCATTGCTTCTAATGACCACAAAAATACTTCTCCTAGTCCGGTCGCAATAGGACCAATTTGAGGAGTAATACCGTAGGGTAAATTAGCGGTAGCTGCTTGAATACGTTCAATGATCTGTTGGCGAGCAAAATAAATATCTGTACCATCTTCAAAAATTACAACCACTTGAGAAAGACCATATTTCGAGATGGATCGTGTCTCTTGAAGCCGAGGGGTTCCCAGCATAGCTAGTTCTACTGGAAAAGTAACTAACTCTTCGGTTTCTGAAGGAGAATACCCTGGTGCTGGGGTGTTAATAATAACTTGAACATTACTAATGTCTGGCACAGCACTGATTGATAAATTTTGGAAGCTATAGACACCAGTAAAGATAAGCCCTAGAACAAATAAAATCACTAACCAACGCCGCTGGAGCGAGAAATTTAAAAGCTTATCAAACATACCTTTACTTATTCTGCATCCTCATCGTTATTAAGTAACCCATTGAGCTCAGCTTTTAAGAAAAAGCTATTATGTGCTACATAAAATTCACCTGCCGCAAGACCTTCTCGTACTTCAACCCATTGATCGTCTCTTTCTCCTAAAGTAACGGATCGAGCTTCAAATTTATCCCCATGCTGGACAAAAATGATTGGGCTATCTTCATAAGTTTGTATTGCTTCATGATCTACAGCGATAGGGATTTTATTTTGCTTACGGGAAATTCTTGCGTTAATAAATAATCCGGGGCGCCAATAACCTTGCACATTAGGAATCTCTACATAAGCAATTGCTGAGCGAGTTCTTTGTCCTACTAAAGGACCAATGTAAAAAAGTGTCCCTATCGTGGTCAGCCCTGTGTCCGTAGCTTCAATAACTACTTCCTGACCTACCTGAACAGCATTTAGATCTTTGGTGTAAATAGTGATTTCACCCCAGACTGTAGAAAGATCGGCGATGGAAAATACCGCTACCGAAGGAGCAGCTGCTTCCCCCAATACTAAGTTTTGTTGAACTATTTCTCCATCAAAAGGTGCATGTAGTTCATAACGATTAAAAGGTATATGAGAATCTTCAGAAAGATGAGATTCAGGCATTCCTAGTGCAAGCAGCTTTTGTTTTGCCGCTTTAACTAAAACTTCAGCTTTACTCCGATCAATCTTAGCTGCTAAATAATCTTGTTGTGCAGAGACTTTTTCTTTCCATAAGATTTCTTCTCGATCGGCTATTACCTTTGTAAAGTCTAATTGTCGAAGTGCTACTAGATATTGGCTTCTAAGTTCTGCCAATGTTTGGCTTTCTAAAACAGCTAGGGTTTCTCCCTTTATTACTTTATCCCCTATAAATTTATGCACCTCAGTCGCTACCCCGTCTACTAATGGCACTACATCGGATATTCTTTTCGGATTAAATTCTATTTCTCCAGGAAAAATAAGAGTGGATTGTAAGACTTCTGGACCAGCAACCTTTATTTGAATATCAACTTTTTCTCGCTCTTTATCATTAAGAGAGATATAAATTTTACTTTCATTTTGAATATCCTCTGTCTTTTCTTCATTTTGAGAAAATTCTATAGGAGATTCTGATCTTAATATAAGCACCCCGAGGATGATTCCTAGTCCAATAACACTTATGATGGCAATCAATTTGGTTTTATATTTCATAGTGCTATCCTTAAAGATGTATCGCAACCTCAAGTCGATCTCCAATAAGTCGTTCTACTTCAGCAATAGATTGGTGATATTCAGTGAGGGCTTGCAAGTATTTTGCTTTAGAATCAAAAAGAGTTTGTTGTGCATTTAATACACTAAGAAAATCAAACTTACCCAAACGAAAACCTCGAGTAGCAGCATCAAAAGCACTCTGTGCTCCCGGGACAGTTTGAGTATTTAAAATAATTGCCTCTGCTCGAGCACTGGCCAACTCCTGATAGGCTGTGCTCAAATCAGAAACAATTTGTACTCGAGCAGCATATTGGGCTTCTTTCGCCTTAGCTAAACGATGGTGGGCTGCTAAAATATCCCCCTGATTGCGGTTAAATACAGGTAAGGGTATTGAAATTCCTGCAGCAAGTCCATTAGCATTGGTAGAAGGATTCCCGTCTCCTGGGCCAGGGTAAAGTACATCTCCAATACTGACAGTAATATCCGGAATGGCTTCACTTTTTTCTAGATCTACTATTGCTTTTCTTTGAGCAAGCTCAGTAGTCCAGCGAGCAAGATCAGGGTTTTGGTGGATTAATTGAGTGAGTTGTTCTAAAGAAGGAATAGGGGAAATTTCTCTAAGCTGCCCTATAGCCCGTTCAAACTTAGGTTCAGTACTTCCCCAAAGTACTGCTAATCTTTTTTTAGCTGCATGAAATTCCTGGGCTGCTTGAATCAATTCTACTTGCACAGAAGATAAGGCAACCCGAGCTTTAGTTTCTTCTACTGGTGAGGTTTTCCCTCTTTCAACTCGTTTCGAAACTACATAGACGACTTGCTCGGCGAGTTTCATAAGCTGTTTTGCAAGATCTAATTTTTCTTGAGCGTTGAGCATGGCGGTAAAATTTTTAGACGTCTGAGTAAGTACATTCATTCGCTGTACTTCATAATCCCAAGTAGCTAAATCTCGAGTGAGGTTTGCAGCAATGACTCGCTTCATACGCTTACCTCCAAGGAGAATTACTTGGCTTAAGCTACTAATAATTTGCGGACCATCTCCAAATTGTCTTAGCCGATCATTGGCAAGATCTTCTGAATCGAAGTGCAGCTCTGGATTTGGCAATAAACCGGCTTGAATAATCTCCGCTTCTCTTGCTCTAATTTCTTTAGAAAAGACCGAGAGTACTGGGTTTTTCATTAATACTAAAGTCAGTACTTGAGATAAAGTAATATTTCCAGCAGGCTCGTGTACCTTAAAGGTTTCTGTTTCTTCTTCTGGTAAAGTTTCTTTAATATCTCTAGCTAAAGGAGTTTTAATCACCTTTTTTTCATTAATAATTTCTTGATCTCTAACTGAAGCCAGTCCAATTTTAGGAAATCTAGAGCTATAGTAAGCCCCACATCCAGTTAAAGTAGCTATAACAATGTAACCTATAAATAGGTTAGAGATTTTTTTAATAAGAATCCCCATATTTCTTTTCTTTTATTCAAAATCATACAAATGTCTAACCTTGAACTTAGCCATGCTAAGAAAGTACACCTTACAAACTAATCCTAGATAAAAAACGCTAATTCTGATCTAAATCTGTAATACCGTAGTGGCAAGGTGCATAGGAATTAAAGGAATCTCTAGGGATTTTTTTCTAAAAGAACTAGTAGATAAATACCTACTAGAGTAAGTAATAAATACTAGTGAAATAATTGAAGCAAAAAATATAGCAATTACTTTTATGGGTTTAGAGTCAGATATTTCATCTGCTTCTAAAGAGGGCAGTTTATCTAAAGGGATATAAAAAATATGGTCTGGATTTTCTTGCTTGTTTTCATCTGTAAGTAAATAAATTAATTTATCTAATAAATCTTGCTCTAAATTAATAGATGAAGAAGCTAGTTCATGCTGATCATAATGGCCCGGATGGTGTAGGAAAATTTCTAACTGATTATTTTGCTGAGTTACAAATAGTTGATGAGAATAACCAAGTGTGGCTATAAATAAAGGTAATACTTGAGCACTTACTAGCCAACCTACAAGATAAGCAGATAGGCATATTTTGCAAATTACTTGTTTTTTATTTTTACTAAGTAGCATGGCTAGTAATGATGGTGCGTGCTTAATAACTATCTTTATTATTGAGTGGCTTTATCGTTTTGTACTATTCGATTTTGATAGAAAAACCCTAAGAGAATAAGTGCTAAAACTATTGCCTGAAGGCTTAGTCCTTGCCAGTTTGGATAAACGCCTAAAAGAGGGATTGTTGGGAACGTAACAGAATCTAAGGGAATCCAGCCAGCCTCTTGCAAAGCACTGATACCTTTACCAGCTAGTATTACGGCAAGTAAGGCAAGAATAGTTGAAGTCCCGCTAAAAAATAGTTTTAGAGGTAGGCGAATGCTCGAGTAAAAAATAATGCTGCTTAAAATAATAAGTAACCCAGTACCAGTAATAAAGCCCCATAGCACAGCGTTTTTTCCTTCAATACCTACTTGAGTAAGAAGCGCTTCGTAGAATAATACCGTTTCAAATGCTTCTCGATATACTGCAAGAAAGGATAGAGAAGCCAGTGCCCAAAGGGTTTTTTGGTTTAAAGCTCCTTGCACTTGTTTAGAAATAAAACGCTGCCAACCATCTGCATAAGTTTTACTATGCAGCCAAAATCCCACATAAAGTAGAATAATCATAGCAATGAGTGCTGCGATCCCTTCAGTAACTTCCCGGCTTGCTCCACTAATTTTGATAAAATAGGTCGCTGCTAACCATGTAAGTCCACCAAAGATTAAGGCAGTGATCCACCCAGCATGAACATAAAGCAATCCATCTCGCCTTTGAGTGCGGATAAGCACAGAGAGTAGGGCACCAATCACCAATACTGCTTCTAATCCTTCTCGAACAATGATGGTTAAAGCACTTAAAACAACAGCAGTAGTAGAGAGTTCTGTCTCTTGTAGGCGTTGCTGGGTTTTCTCTAGTAGATGATATAAAGACTCATATTGCTGCTCTAACATGTCTAAAGATACTTTCTTATGAATCATCTGGCGATATGCCATCATTTCTTGTTCAACTTGGAGTCTAAGTTGGGAATCGATAGCATCTAAATTATTTTCTATCAACTCAAAGCCTTCTAAATAAGCCTCAATAGCTAGCTGTTGTGCTTTAGGATAGTTATTTTGTTGGTAAGCCTCAAGGCTTTGTTTTAAGCGTTGTTGGCTAAACTCTAATGGGGATTGGCCACGGTTAATTTGGTTAGGATCACTACGTAAATAGGCTAAAATACTTTGAGTCTGCTCACCATACTGAGTTTTCGTTTCCTTTGGGGTTTGGCTAGTTAAGATTTGTAGATTAGTAAAAACATCTTTACCTATTCCTTGTTGCCAAAGAGTTTTTCCTTCAGATCTTTCTTTTTCAGTAGCAGAAAACGTGCTGACAAAGAATGCGATAGCCCAGCGTTGGTCTTCACTTAAATTTTCTTGGAAGCTAGGCATAGCTGTCCCGGATACCCCTAGCGTTAGGGTATTAAATAGGCTATAAATACTACGCTGATCCTGGCGTGTCTTATCACTAAAATCTGTCGGTAATGGATCTAAGCTTTCAGCATTGGGGCCTTTCCCATTTCCACTTACTCCATGGCAATTGGCACAGTGCTCCTGATACAGGGTTTTTCCTATAGCAATATCAGGTATATTTTTAGGAGCAATCTCGAGATGGTAGGCTTGGATAAGATCATTATGGATTTTGTTAGCTATTGTGGTGATGACTTCCCCAGCTTCTTTATTGTTTATTTGAGTAACTAGTTTTTGTGCTTGTTGTAGGAGGGTGTCTTTTTCAGGATGATCAGGGAGGGTTTTTAAAGTTTTTACCACAGTTTGAGAAAATTCCTGTTGCTCCTGATATTCCTGCTCATCCAGCACTTGTCCATTTTGAACAAAAGTAGGGTAATCTACACTAATATAATCCAGCATATGCAGAGCATTTTGAGCAGGTTGATTTAACGCTCCATAGCTCATAATGCTATAGCAAAATAAACCTAACCAAATAGGATATGTGAAAAACCTAAACTGCATAGTGACTCCTCGTTTCTGAATAAAGATTAATCTATCCTTTTTTTAGGATTTTAATCTTAGATATTAAGTTAACTCAATTAGATTAATTAAATATGAATAATAATTACAATTATTCTTAATTTATAGTCAGGTAAAAATATAAAGTACCGTAAATAGATATAATGGTAAGTATTTTAAATTATAAATAGATTAGCTAGTAGGTAATACTACTATGGACAATATAAGTTTGACTGTGAGTAATAACATGCCAAATGCTGAGGAGCGATTATGGGCAACTTTAGCTCATTTGTCTTCATTTCTTGGCGGATTACTTACGAGTCCTACCGCAGGGTGGGGTTGTTTTGTAGGTCCTTTGATCGTATGGCTGATAAAGCGTAATACCATGCCCTTTGTAGATGATCAAGGGAAAGAAGCTTTTAACTTTAACATTACTTTAGGTATTTTTTCTTTAGCCTTATTTTTACTCGTTACCATCACTTTTGGTTTAGGTTTGATTATTGCGGTACCTTTGTGGGTAATGCTGGCAATTTATTGGTTAGTCTTTACTATTATTGCCTCTTTTAAAGCCAATCAAGGAGAGCAATATCGCTATCCTCTAACTTTAAGAATTTTTCACTGAGTTTTTTATTTCTTGCCCTTTCCAAATAGAAAAAATTGCAGGAAATACAACCAATACTGTTAAAAAAGAAACGATAACGCCACCTATCATGGGAGCAGCAATCCGTTGCATTACTTCAGATCCGGTGCCTTCGGTATACATAATAGGAACAAGTCCTATAAAAAGAGCAAAACCAGTCATAAGTTTAGGTCTAAGCCGCTTTGCCGCTCCATCTACGATTGCATCAATGAGATCAGTCCAGTTATTTAACTTTCCTTTATCTCTATAATTTTGATAAGAAATATTAAGATAGAGCATCATTAGCATTCCTAGCTCAATGGCTAAACCTGCCGAGGCGATCATGCCTATGACTATTGCTACACTTAATTTGTAGTGAAGCCAAACAAGCATACTTATACTGCCTAGTAAAGAGAAAGGTAAAATCATCATAATAATAGATGTTTCTATTAAAGATTTTCTATGGAGATAAAGCATAAAGAAAATAATTGCAAGGGTAAGGGGTACAAGTAGGACAAGACTTTTCTTAGCATGGGTATAGTGCTCAAATTGACCTGCCCATACTAAATGATAGCCAATAGGGATAGATACACTATTGCTAATAACTTCTTTAGCTTTTTCTACATAATCTATAATGCCAATATCATCTGCTACATTTATCGTAATAGTGTTAACTAGCTGGGCGTTTTCACTATAAATAGTTGCTGGTCCAGTGCGAAATTGAATATCTGCCACTTGGGAAATAGGAATTTGGGATTCATTTGAGGTATTAACTAGGGTTCTTTGCAGAGCTTGGAGATGATCTCGGTACGATCGTTCATAGCGTACTAAAATATTGTATCGCTCACGACCTTCTACCGTTTGGGAAACTACTTTACCGCCAATACCAGTAGTAATCACACTTTCCACGTCAGCTACATTGAGTCCAAAGCGAGCTGCCTTAACCCGATCAATATCAAAGTCTATAAAATAACCCCCAGTAGCTTGCTCTGCAAAAGCATTACGAGTATAAGGCTGAATACGAGAATCGGTTTTTAAAGCTTGCTCAATTTCAGTAGTAATTTGCTGAATCATGTTTAAATCAGAGCCAAAAACCTTAATACCAAGTGGGGAGCGAATTCCCGTAGTAAGCATTTCAATTCTCGTTTGAATAGGCATCCACCAAATATTAGCCATCCCAGGAAATACCATAGCTTGATCCATTTTTTGAATTAGCTTATCCCAAGTCATTCCTTGTGGCCACTGATCTTGGGGTTTTAATTGAATGTTAATTTCAAACATAGAAAGAGGAGCAGAATCTGTAGGACTAGTAGATCGTCCTGTCTTTCCAAATACTTGCTCTACTTCTGGAAATTGACTAAGCATTCGATCCATAGTTTGTAGGGTTTGGGTAGCTACCTGCATAGACATCCCTGGTACTGAGGTGGGCATATATAAAATAGCCCCTTCATTTAAAGGAGGCATAAACTCTGTATCTAGGGATTGAGATAAAGGCACAATAGCAATTAAGCTAATCCCAGCGATACTTATGATTATCCATCTTAGTTTCACTATCTCCCGGACGATAAAGGCATAGCCTGTGATCAGCCATTGGTTTAACCAATCCTGCTTGCTAGGAATATATCCTTTTATTACTAATACCGCTAAAGCTGGAATAAGGGTAATAGATAATAGTGCAGCGAAAAACATGGCATAGCTTTTAGTAAAAGCTAAGGGCTTAAAAAGCCGTCCTTCCATTCCTTGAAGAGCAAAAATAGGAGTAAAGGAAACGGTAATAATAAGTAGGGCAAAAAAAATACTTGGGCCTACTTCCTGCAGAGCATCAATAATCACTTGTGTACGTGTTGCGTTTTTTTCAGCACTACCTTGCCATTGGCCCAAATGACGATGTACATTCTCAATCATAGCAATCGCACCATCTACCATGGCCCCAATAGCTACCGCAATCCCTCCTAAAGACATGATATTAGCAGTGAGATTTTGATAATACATAGGAATAAACCCTAGTAATACCGCAATAGGTAGGGTAATGATCACCACTAATGCAGAAGGTGCATGGAGTAAAAAAACAATAATTACTAGCGAGACAATAGCTATCTCTTTCATTAAGGTATGGTTTAAGGTATTTACTGCTCGATTAATCAGCTCAGATCGATCATAGACAGGAACAATTTCAATCCCTTTAGGTAAATTTTTTTTAAATTCCTCTATTTTTTGTTTTATTCCTTCAATCACATGAAGCGCGTTTTCCCCATAACGCATAATGACAATGCCACCTACAGTCACGCCTTCACCGTTTAAATCCGCCTGCCCTACTTGATAGGCTGGTCCCAAATGGACTGTAGCTACTTGGTTTAAGGTAATAGGAATATTTTCTTTATCTGCCGCTAAAACTGTTTTTTTTAAATCCTCAATAGAGTGAAGATAACCTCGACCACGGATGACTTGTCGCATACCACTTATTTCAAGTACCCGTCCACCCACTTCTTGGTTTGAATCTCGTACTGCATCGATTACTCTAGTTAAGGGAATATTAAGGGCAGCTAATTTATTAGAATCAATATCCACTTGATACTCCTTTTCATAACCTCCGATAGAAGCTATTTCTGCTACCCCATTTACTGATGCAAGTACATAGCGAAGATTAAAATCTTGAATACTCCGTAGCTCTGAAAGATCGTGCATGCCACCAGTATCTCTTAATGCGTATTGATATACCCAGCCAATCCCTGTGGCGTCTGGACCAAGGGTAGGCTGTACATTTTGAGGGAGCTTTGCTTGAGCAGTATTCAGGTATTCTAATACTCGAGATCTTGCCCAATATATATCTGTATTTTCTTCAAAAATAACATAGATAAAAGAATATCCCTCCATACTTTGCCCCCGTACATAGCTGACTTTAGGAGCTGAAAGAAACAGGGCAGCAAGAGGATAGGTGATTTGATCTTCAACTAGATCTGGGCTTTGTCCTTCCCACTGGGTATAAACAATGACTTGAGTTTCAGAAAGATCAGGAAGCGCATCTAAAGAGGAATGAATAAGAGAATGATAGCCTAAGAAGGTTGCTAAGGTTATAGCTATTAGGGTAAGAAGCCAATTTTCTCCACACCAAGCAATGATTTTTTGGATCATCATATTTTAGGGAAATTTTACCAATGCTCAAGGCCTGCTTTTAATTGAGTTTCGGAGGAAATGAGAAAATTTCCAGAGCTAATTACCCTATCTCCAGTCTTTAATCCCGTTAGTATTTCAATATAATCCTTATTAGATTGACCTGTTTTTACTTCGACAGGAGCTAATTGCCCACTACCCAAATCCTTAAATACAATTCGATGATTACCAGAGAAGAGTATTGCACTTTCAGGAACAGTTAAGCGATTTCCTAAATTAGCAAGAATGTTGATCTGAGCATACATACCTGGTTTTAAGATTCCCTCAGGGTTATCTAGTATTAAGCGTGCTTTTCCTGTACGAGTCTTTTCTTGAAGATAAGGATAAACATAATCAACATAGGCTTTAAATGTTTGATTAGGTAAGTAGGGAAAGGTAATCAGCGCAGGAGTATTTTTTTGAATTAAAGGAATCTCATCTTCGTAGATTTCAGCTTCTATCCATACTTTAGAGAGATCAGCAATCCGCATTAATAGCTTACCTGCTTGCTGTGCTGTACCTTCAACAATATTTTTTTCTACTACTACACCAGAGTGAGGTGCATAGATAGAGATGTAATCATTAGGTATACCTCGTTGTACTAGAGCTTTAATTTCCTCAGGTACCATATTCCATAAAGAAAGCCGCTTGTACGCTGTATTTAATAATGTTTTAGTGGATAATTCACTGTGGTGAGCTGCTTGATGTGTCAAATCTAAATATTCTTGCTGAGCAGTGAGTAATTCAGGGCTATAAATAGTAAATAAGGGTGTGTTTTCTTCAACCGGAATGCCTACATAACTTGCATATACTTTACCTATCCAAGCATTGAATTTTAGGGTAATATCCGTGAGGGTGGTTTCATCATAAGTAACTTGCCCTAAAGCTCTGATAGTACGAATTAAACGACGATATTCAACTTTAGTTGTTTTGGCTCCAATGAGTTGACGGCGATGGTTATCTATAATAATTGCACTAGATTTTTCTTGTTTTTTTTTCATCCCTTCCATCCCTTCCATCCCTTCCATCCCTTCCATTTTATGCTTTTTTTCAGTAAGAGATGCCCCTGAAATTAAAGTAAGGCCAGCTTGGCCTGTAGTCATATCAAAGCGTAATTGAGTGTGTTCTTTTTGAGTATTAATTTCTAAGGTAAGTGGCCAATTACCTTCCATAGGAATTTTAAATGTGCCTTCATATAAACCTGGTTTAATCTCATGAACAGATATGGATATTTGCATACTTGCCATAGAGCCCATTGCCGGCATTTGGGCTTTTGCCTTAATTATGCTATGACCAATAAATTTATTTTCTTTATCTCGTTGTATCGTAATGGTTAATGTATTTTCTCCTACGATAGGAGTCTGTGGATTAAGAGCGATACCAACGAGTAGCGATCCAGAGTAATATTTTTGTAATACAGGAAGATCTATATTTATTTGGGAATGTATAAAAGAATAACCTCTCCATGCTGTTAGAGCAGCTAAGATGCCTAATACTAACAATATGGCAATATTTCTTACCATAAAATATTACGATCTAATCTTTAACGATTTGCTATCGTATTTGATACTATCAGTATAGGTAGAGGTACACCTAACCAATACTCTAGATTTGCTAAACTACGTACATAGTCTGCATCTGCACGGGCTAATTCATCAGCAGTACGTAGTTGTTCGTTTTCCGCATCAATCACTGTTGAGAATAATCCTATACCAGTACGGTAATTGGCTTGGGCTGTCTTAAAATTGCTCTCAGTAAGAGGAAGGAGCTGATTAGTATAGAGTCTAATGATTTTCTGAGATTCCTCTATCGCTGCTTGGCTAGTTTCTAGCTGACCAAGTAAGCGCTCTTTCTCATCAGTTAGTTGCCATTGAGCTCGATTAAGATCAGCCTGAGCAGCATCCAAGGCAGCTCCTCTTTTGTTACCATAATTAATGGGAAGATTAACTGCTAACCCTATATTCCACCGCTGACTAGGCTGTTCCCAAAAATTATTATAGCCAGCTATCGCTTGAAAGTCTGGGTAAAAATTCTTTTCGGCTAATCCTTTTTGTGCTTCTATTCTAGCAATCTGCGCGTAAACACGTAAAATCTCAGGATGTTGCTCACGGAAAGATAGCTGCTCAATATGCTCAGGTAGAGTTAATTTATTTAAACCATGAAGATCGACAGGAGATGGAACTAGGGTTTCTACTGGACGATTTAATAGTACATTTATTTGTGTTTGAGTCTCTCGTAATTGACGCTGTAAAGAAGCTGCTTTTACCTTAAGCCTAGCCTGTGCCATCTGTGCCTGTAAAGAATCTTTTTGTCCTGATCTGCCTACTTTATATTGGGTTTCACTAACCTGCTGTAGAGTTTTAAACAATTGTTGATGTTTTTTATTAATATCAAGTGCTTTGTGTACATAGAACCATTCAGCGTATAGAGTTTTAGCTGCAGTTGCCATTTGTAAACGTAGTACGTCCTCATCGGTTACAGCCTCATGCGCCTGTTCTTCTGCTACTTGTTTACGAAGCGCTAATTTACCCGGCCAAGGAAGAGGCTGGCTAAATTCAATTTGTTGGCTAAATCTTTGATGATTCCCTAGAGTAGCAGGTGCTGTATAGTAACTTAATGTTGGGTCATCTAAATTGCCTGCAGGAATAATACGATAGTTTGCTGCGGTCACTGCTGCTTGTTGTGCTTTGATCCCTGGGCTATAAGAAAGTACTAACTCTACAAGCTGAGTAATTGTAATATTTTGTGCTATTTTTTCCTGTGAGGCATATAAAGATTTAGTAATTACTTGACTAAGTATTATTACTAAAGCCAAGAAAATGGATTTTTTCAGTACCATAGCGTTGAAAAAATTAATCATCGGAAAAGTGGTAAAGTTGTTTTTAAGGATACTAGCTTTTATATATAAATAAAAGTAGAGTAACGATGGAAAAATAGCAAAATAGCTTGATTAGTTTTTTAGCTATTTTATAGTCTATACTGATAGTAATGATTATCATTATTAACTTTAAACTGTGTAAATATGGGAGATTCACCAATCCATGGAAAAACCGACCTATCCGGCCACATATGATCCACCCCAAAGTCAAGAAAGGGTACTTTCCCATTCCATTTCTAATCAACAACCTTTATCAAGGGTAGCCAGCAGTCAAAAAATAACAAGTATTCTTTTGAAAATACACATTTATCTAGGTACTTTATGTGCTTTATTCTTATTGATTATTGCTAGTACAGGTATTTTATTAGGTTTTTATCAGCAATTACGCTATAGCGCGTCTCCTTATAAACTTGATGCTCCAGTAAATCATCCCTTATCACCGGAAAAATTAGTAGAAAAAATTTATGAAACTTATCCTCATGCTCAGATTATTGAACTTACTTTTTCTACAGATCCATCGCATGCAGTACTTGCAAAACTTAAAAACGCAGATCATAAAAGTCAGTTAATTTTTGTTAATCCAGCGACGGGACTTATCTTTGCCTCTCAATCTGCAGATCATAAAGACTGGTTAGGTTTTATACATTCTCTACATCATGGGAAACCCTTTGGCTCAATAGGAGAAACCGTAGCTAGTGTAAATGGAATCTTGTTTTTAGTTTTGTGGATAGTGGGATTTATAGTTTGGAAACGTAACCCCATGCGTAGTTACCTTTGGCAAGGGAAATCTTGGAAAGTAAAACTGCGTAGCTTTCATCGAGGTGTTGGTCTTACTTTAGGAGGCATAGCTGCCGTAATCGCTACTTTTGGGGCACTATATCAGTTTGATTTTTTAGATCAATGGATCGATCCTGTACCTCCCGTTAAAATGGAAAAGATAGCAGTTCAACCTTTAGATTCTTTAGAATTAGAACAGATTATTGCTAAGGGACGTGCTATTTATCCCAATGCTCCTTTAGAAGAAATCGCTTTCCCAGGTAATAGTATGATGCCTTGGATGCATTGGATACAATTAGAATTTCAAGGTCGTAAGCTAGTTTATTTTCAAGGAAATGAAGTAATTGGAACTTCTTCTCCCTCTTCTCACTGGAAAAACCTATTGTATTATTTGCATACTATGGAATTTCTACATAAAGGGAGATCTTGGGTAATTGCTATTTTAGGGCTGATTACTTTAGGGCTGATTACAAGCGGTCTAGTTACTTACTGGCGTAAGCACTGATAAGCTACTTATCAATATAAGCAACAATAAGTAGTATTTCTTCCAAAAAATAAAAACTTAGCAAAAAAAGTGCCATCCTACCAAATATTCTATAAGAGATGTCTCAATACCTTATATATTTAATACAGTAAGTTCAATATATTCAACCCATTTTATGAACGGGGGAAAATATTAGATTTTTAATTTAACTAAATAATATTTGGCTAGTTTCAACAACTACAAGTATTTATTGACTTATTAAATTAAATGATTATCATTATCATTTAAAGAAAATGAAATTACTGCTGAGCTAAGAGGTCATTTAAAATGCTTACCCTAACAACTCCTACCCATCTCCAAAAAAATAGCAAAATTAACAATATAGAACCTTCCATTCAAAAACATATAAGTGAGGTGGAGTTATTAGCCGAAAAATGTGGAGGTACAGCTACTCGATTAAGTGGGCTAAAGGATTTAATTCAAGAGCTACCTAAATTAGGAAAAGTGAGAGCAGTGATAAGTAATCCGTATGCTATTCAGGGACAAACTATCCAGTACAAAGAAACTAAGTTATGGGACAATCAGGGGAGTATTCAAGGAAGCAATACTTGCCTATGTTTGTTATTAAATCACTGGCACTATGGATTTGCTATTCAAGATTGGGATAGCAATGGAAAGTTTTCTTATAGCTTGCAGTTTTTTGATCGGGATGGAGTAGGAGTATATAAGATACATTTGACTACTAAAAGCAATCAATACACTTATAAAAGTTTAGTTATACGCCATCGTAGTTCCGATCAAACCCCTCGACAATCTATTTCTCCTTTACCCAGAAAAATTCACCCTCATCAGGATGAAATCACCTCACCTCAATTACAACAATGCTGGCAGGAACTTCAAGATCTTCAAGATTTACCCAGTATTTTTCACTATTTTGGAGTAGATCAACTTAAGGGGTTACAAATTGCTGGTACTGATTTTGCGGTACCTATTACGGTGTATGGTTTACAGTATTTATTAAATTTACTACAAGAGACAAAACTTCCTGTTGTGTTTCGTACGTATAATCAAGGAGCAGTGCAAACCTACCAGGGTGAGGTACAGTACTGTGCAGCAACTGGAGGTTGCGTTACCATTTTAGATACTTACTTTTCTCTTCGAATGCGATCTTTAAAAGAAACAAAATTATGGATCATCCGTAAATTTAAAGGAAGCAATGAAATGGCAGTCATTAGCTTATATGATCGCTATGGTACACCTGTTTTTCAGATCTCTAGCCAAAATGGGTATGGGCGTACTGCAAAAAAAATCTGGCAACAGTTATTAACTACTTTAGAAAAAAAAGTGTAATACTTCTATGAGAAAACAAGATTTGATACCTAAAACTAAGGGTTCTGTCTTAAAGTGGCAGGCTTATATCTATGATCTTGAATGTACTTTAGTAGGGCTGAGCAGCAACTTTCGTCAAGCTACCTTAAATTATGCTCAACTTAACACTGGGATGAGAGTGCTAGATGTAGGCTGTGGTACAGGGGTACTTACTCGATTGGCTGCTAAGAAAGTAGGGGATATGGGTGAAATTATTGGGGTTGATCCTTCAGTACAGATGATTTCTTTAGCTCAAAAAAAATCCTTGCAACTTCAAAGTACCGCTAAATTTGAGCTAGGAGTTATTGAAGATCTTCCTTTTCTAGATTGTTCTTTTGATTTAGTACTCTCTAGCTTGATGTTCCACCACTTACCTAATGATCTAAAATTAAAAGGGTTACAGGAAATATTTCGAGTGCTTAAACCAAATGGACGATTTTTAGGGGTAGATATTGGAGAGCCTAAACACTTCTTATGGTGGTCAATATTGTGGCTCTATCTTGCAATTCCAAATATTGCGACAAACATTAAAGGAAAAATACCTAATTATTTAAATCAAGCCGGATTCGAAGAAGTAGAAATTATGGGGTACTGGTTTTCCTTAATTAACTTTTGGTCTGCGAAAAAACCAGCTTTGATTCCTTAAAATTAATCCTTTTGTTTTACAACTTTTACTTTCGTTATATTCCAAAACCAAGAAAATAGATTAGATCGCCAACCATAGTAACGTATCTTTACTGGAGTTTTTTCTTGAGCTGCATAAGCAGCTAGTCCTTGAATATCTGCACTATTAAATTTTAAATGAGATAAAGAATCCTCATTTCGAAATACCATCTGTTTACTATTGTCTTGTTTAATTGCGGTAATTCGATATTGATCTTTGTTATTTGTACGTTTTACTTCAGTACTAACCACGGTAAATATAGCATTTCTCGGCCACTGATAGCTCAAAAACAAGATAGCTATAATAGCAATAAAGGAAAATAAGGCTGTTTTTAATGTATTCACTGAAGCACTCTTAAAAGTAAATATGTATTAACAAATATAAATTATAAGTAACCACTATTATTTTAAAGTATATTACAACTTTCTACGCTTTGTGATGCTCTTGATGAATAATTTGGGTCAATTTTTCATTTAACCCCGGTAAATTGTAAAGAGGAAGATCAAATATATCTTGCAATACTTCCTTAATTTCTGTAGATAAAACAAAGTATTTTCTTTCTGGATCTTTATTGAAAGCATAAGTAGTCAATCGATTATCTTTTAGTGCATAGTGACCATCGCTATATCTTCTTACTACGATAAGATGATTAGTGAATAAGGATTTTTGATGAGTTGCAGTGAACCAATTTGCCATCTCAAAATCAGAAAAATATTGAGCTGCTAAATTAAACGTATACAAAACACGCCACTGATCTTCTACTAAGGCAGATAGTGTAAATTCGTACTTATCTTGAATAAATTTATAATCTTCGTGGGTAGTTTTCTGAATACTATCTGGTTTAAGTAATAATGGCTGAGTTGGGACTAAACCACCAAACCCTACATCTACGTGAAATAGGGTGTTATCAATATCTACCACTAAAATCATATGGGTTCTAGGATTCTCGGGTATTTCTACGATGATGTTATCTCTCCAAACTCGCCCCATCACTCCTTTTACTTTAAAACCTATAATCTCTAATATCTGTTTAAAAAATAGGCTATGCTCAAAACAATAACCTCCTCGATGATCTTGTAAAAATTTTCTTTGGAGCGAATCAGAATCTAATTTTACTAGAATCCCTAAAAAAGGATTTAGATTTTCAAAAGGAATATGATGAGTATGCTGTTTTTGCAACAGAGTTAAAGTGGCTAAATCTGGCTTAGGAGCGGAGTATTCCCAGTTTATTCTCTTTAAGTAATTATTGAGAATTTCTAAACTCATTTAGATAAATAGTATTTTAAATACACAGTTAGATATTAATCTCCTTGAGAAGAAACTGGTAGAGTTTAAGATTCTGATCACTAAAACAACAAAAGATAATTTCTTAAACAGTAATCATTGCAGAAATGTCCCACACACTATTATGGGAGAAAGTAATTTCTATAGCAATTTTAGTAGCTAAATATTTTGGATAGCTATAAATCTCTATACTAATTACCCAAAAGTGTTTAAATTCTTAAGAAAGATTTAAGTTAATTTTTTACTTTCTTGCATAAGGTGTAATATTTAGTTATGTTTTCTAATAATATTTTTTAAAAAAAGAGGGAAATAAATGCGCTATAGAGAAACTTCTCCAGAAGATGTGGTAGGTATTCAAGACACCGGGGCTGATGAAGGTATCATGATGGTCACCGCTATTTACTCTTTAATAGTGGGTGTTGGGATTTGTATTTTAGGAATTAAAAAACGGGTCTTCTGGGCAGTTATTTCAGGGGCAGGTATGGCACTTGCAAGTATTGCTTATCTTATAGCAGCAACCTTAGGTTATGCTAATATCTGGCATTAAGCAGAAATTTTAAATATAGGTTTATATATCCCATGTATTCACATGGGATTTATACGCAGTTTTAAAACCCCTGACCTAATCTTCTTCTCTAAGGAATTCTTCGTCATCTATATCTAAAAAAGTATCTACTTCACTAAAATCTTCATCTTCAGAATTATTTTTCCCCTTGTCTATCGATTGGGTATTTTTAATGATTTTAGGCAGGTTAAAACTTTCTTTAGCAGCTAAATAGCTTTTCTTTAGTTCTTTAATAAGAGCTGATTCTTTTTCATCTAACTCTTTCATTTTTTTTTCGACAATTATCCGGCGATATTCTAAAATTGCTCCTCTTTTAAAATTAAATAAATAAATCGTTTCATCACTGCCTGTATGTAGCTCATAATCTAAAACAATAGGTGTACTTTTATCTCCAGAATTAAGGTATCCATACCAAAGTGCTTTATCATCTATACTCATCTTTATACCCTTTATATAATTGATTTCTAAATCCTAAGTTGTTTAATTGAAGAGTTAAAAAAATCAAGGATGATAAATGTACTTAATTTAGTTTAATTAATCTATACATAAAGTGTAAAAAATTTACTTTTTTATACCAAAAAATTCATGCAGGAGATTTCACGCTTAATGTACCAAGCAATAAAATTTGACCCCTACCAAAAGATAATATTTTTAATTTTATTTCTAAGTTTATTCTCATTTGCTCGAGCTGATGAACAAGAACCTACTTATGAGTTTAAAGAGCTTACTCCTATTGAGAAGAAAGAAGATCCTCAAATTTCAGCCCATCTTGATCTAGGTAGAAAAGCCTATAAGAGTCAAGATTACAACACAGCCCTTGAAGAGCTTAAACCTCTTGCTGAAAAGGGTAATAAAAATGCCCAGTATTATATGGGGTTAATGTATGCTAATGGACATGGGTTACCCTTAGATACTAAAAAAGCTGAACAATGGTTTGATAAATTTGCTCAACAAATTGGAATAGATGGTAAGTTTAATTTAGGAGTCATGTACTATCAAGGAAATGGGGTGCCACAAAGTTATGAAATAGCAATCAGTTGGTTTAAAAAAGCAGCTAAAGATGGAGATTATGAGGCTCAATTCAATCTTGGTTATTTTTATGAAAATGGCTATGGTGTTGAAGAAAATTCAGAAGAATCTATTAAGTGGTATCGAGAAGCAGCCAATCATGGTTTAGCACAGGCTCAAATTAAACTAGGAGAATTCTATAGCGATGGCTATGGAGTTGCTCAAAACAATGTACAGGCCTATTTTTGGCTTAATCTTGCAGCAGAGCAGGGAGATAAAGAAGCAACTGAATTTAGAGATTCCATCGCTAAAGAAATGACAAAAAAACAGATTGATGAAGCAATTGCTTTAACAAAACAATGGAAACCTGTAAGTACGCCTATGAAATAGTAGCATTTTGGTAACGCAACCCTAAAGGATCATAAGGATTTACTCCTTCTTTAAAAGGAATGCAGCGATCATGATGAGTAACCTGATAAACATTACCAATCCAATTATTTAATACAGTTTCTGCTGTGTCGTGCCACGTATTATCTAAAGGGGTTACAACCAATGATTCAGGGAAATCAGGGATAAGTGCACTATTATCTCTAGCCATGATAATTTGATCTTTATATTCTTCTAAAATCGCCTGACTTTTTAAACAAAAATAATTTTTAGGGAAAGGAGGATAATCTTCTCGTTGTTTATGAGCAAAGCGCAATACTTCTCGTTTATATTCTTTTAGCAGGCTAATACTGTCATACTCTGGATGACCTTGAAAAAATACAATTCGAAATAGATCTTCGCTGACTGCCAGATGGATTCCTCCTTCTCCACTCTCTGCTAGGATATGAATGCCTGCTTTTTTAAATTGATCCATACTAATATCATTAAATCGGGAGTGAGGTACATCAAAACGAGTGTTTGCTCCCCGAACTAAGGGGTGGTTTCGATCCACAACCTGATGAGAGAAAACACCCCAACGTTTAGCAGGCAGTCTTTGGCGTGGTTGATGATAACGAAACTCTAGCACTGCATGGGTTGCAAGACAGGAACATAAGGTAGAGGTGACATTATCATAAGCCCAATTAATAATCTTAATTAAGGGCTCCCAAAATGGTTCAAAGGAAAGTTGGGGTTGAGTAACATTAGCACCTGTAATAATTAACGCATCTAATCCTTCTTCTTGAAGTTGTTCAAAGGGTTGATAGTATTTTTTAATATATTCAGTTGTTTCTTGGCTACGGTTAATTTCCGGTAGGGTAAAAGGGTGTAAATAAAATTGAGCAATTTGATTACTCTCACCAATGAGACGAAAAAACTGCCTCTCAGTTGCAGCAAGAGCTGCATCTGGCATCATATTTAACAATCCAATATGCATTCCACGAATATCTTGGCGGATAGCCACTTCCTTGGGAATAATCGTTTCCCCTTCTTGTCTTAATCGCTCAAAAGTGGGTAAATCAGAGTTAGCAACTAAAGGCATAATAAGCTGTGTGTTATTAAATTTGTCTTGCGATTGCAGTTTCTAGTAATTGTAAAAAATTTTTTTCATCATTTATTTCTGCAAGCTCATTCGTAGTAATAGTATAGCCAAGACTATCTGCGATGGCTTGGTAGCGTGGGAGTCTGGTATAAAATAAGCGAGGAAAAACCCAACGAGCAAATTCATCAGGGTCTATTAAAGCTATATATGGGAGCTTTTTTTCTTTACTATATTGGGCAAGCTGCTCATCTAGAAAATCTTCTCTAAAATAGAGAGGCTTGGGATATTCTTCGGCACGTTTAATGAGTGCTTGCTCATCTTTTTCAGTAGTTTTGATATATAAAATCAAAGTGTGCTGTGCTAAAATGGCTAGAACACTAGTATCATTTAGCTCTGAAATACTTCCGCCTGCATCATTTATAAAATGATGATAACCATAAATACTATAGGATTTTTGGATAAACTCAGGCACATCTTTCATCGCAGCAATTTCTGCTTGCCGGTGTAATTCTTGCCGATGTTTAAATTCTTTTAATCCTAATCCTCCCAATTCTGGATTACCTAATTTTCCTAAAAAACTAGACACGGGACTTAAGTTATCTACGGTAATGTTATTGCGGATATGGATCGAATCCGATCGGAGCAAATCCCTTAAAAAAGGGATATGTATCATTTGTTGCTTGATATTATCAAGAATAGGTTCATCTAAGTAACGAGCACCAATTCGATAATCTCCAGAATAATGAAACCAATTATACTTATAGAGCATAGAGGCAAGATAGGTTTTTCCTACCCCAGACATACCGAGCAGAGTAATTGCCTTATTTTTCCAATCTTTAAACTCTTTAACAGTAAATTTCATATTATGCTGCTTGATCTATCTATTGTTATTGAAGATCGTATTAGTTCCCAATGTAGTAATAGAGACTCAAATTATTGTTAAGTTGTGCGATAGATAAGATAGGGCTTAAATTCAGAAATAGAGTACTTAGTAGAATTTAATGAAAAAAGAATCTATTGAATAATAGTTATTATTAGAGTTTTATAGCTAATTTACTATGGATTTTCTATCTTAACGGGAAATCTATCATGAGAAGTCAATCTTTACTAGTGTTTATCATTGCAGCAGCTGTATTTTATACGTTAGATAAATCTAATGGAAATCAGTAAATCTATGGAGGCTGAGAAAGTTCTTAGATAAAGAGACGGAAACTGTGGAAGGAATGGATATTCATGGGATAAGAGGTAGATTTCATAGAGTATAAGATAAAAACTATCTATAATACATAGCAAGAAAAGAGTTTTATTGATTTTAGTGTCACTCTATGAAATTGATGTTACTTTATTAACTATCAGTATTTAGTTAATTCACTGAGAACAATAGCTTTAATGAATAAGCTAGTCTCACTATCAATACATTAGAATTTTCAAAACCATCCCCATGCACTATAGAATACAAATCCTATTTTTATTAATTACTTATAGTCTATTTAGTACAGCATATCTAAAAGCAGGTAATGTTCCTCAAGGAGAAGCCCAATTCCCTAATAAAGTGGTTTTCTCTCAACCCTCAGGATTTTATGAAAAAGAATTTAAACTTAGCCTAAGCCACCCAGATAGCAATGTAAAAATCTACTACACCCTAGATGGCTCTGAGCCCGATCCCAATAACTTAAAGGGCAGTACCTATCGCTATAAAAATAACTACGAGCAACCCCCTAATAAACCCAAAGATAACTTTCTATATCATCGTTATAAAACTTACCAATATACTCAACCTATCCTCATTAAAGATCGTAGCCACGATCCTGATAGAATCTCTCAAATCTCTACCACAACAGATAAATGGCCTTTTTATTTTCCTATCAGTAACAAACTGGATAGCACAATATTTTATATAAATCGAGTTTTTGAGCAAATAAATACACTTGGTAATAGATTAGTGCGTAAATATTATAAAATCTCTACAGGAGAAATAAAACTTTTACATACAAAAGAGTTTATCCCATTAATAACATATAAATCTCCTGCATATAGCTACAAAGGCACCCCGGTAAGAGCCATTGCTGTTAATGAGTTGGGAATAAAAAGCCCGATTGCTACCCATACCTTTTTTATTGGTAGCCAAGAGAGCTTTGATTTACCTATTATTGTTTTGACTGTACCAGAGAAAGATTTATTTGATTATGATGAGGGAATATTTGTAGCAGGTCATGATTATGATAATTGGCTTGCTTCTAGTCCTGAAAATTTAGGTACTGAAGCTAGAATTCCTGCTAATTGGCATAAAAAAGGTAAGTTAATTAATAGAAAGAAAGCATCTTTAGAACAAATTAACCAGGGGCAATCTTCAGCTGTTTTAAGTATTGAATTAAAAATTCATGGAAATGGTTCCCGTGCAGATTCAGATAAAAAATTTAGAATTTATTTAAAAAAATGGCAATCTTTAGATAGTTTTGTTACTGAAAGGGGGAATTTAAAAGGATTACGGTTTAATTTTAGAATTGGAAACAAGGCAACTAATTTTATAGCCGATACAGCAGCTGAAAGGATAGCCCAAGGGTTATCGTTCAGCACTCAAAACTCTTATGGTTATCGCAATATTTTTTTAAATGGGGAGTATTATGGCATTAGAAATATCCGAGATGTAAAAGATACTCATTATCTTAGTTACTTCTACCATCTACCCCATCGAAAAAAAATAAAACTACTATTCAATAAATTTAATAATGAAATTCCAACTAATAAGGATTTGCCCTCTCTTTTAAAAGGAGATTTTCAAGAATGGAGAAAAATTAACCAAGCCTTTGATCAACAAGAGAATCAAAGTATAAACTTTGCTCAAAAATATATCGATATCGACAGCTTTATTGATTACTATATTGCAGAGATTTTCCTAGCTAATAAGGATTATTGGCCCCAGAATAACTATGCTTTTTGGAAATATTTAGGAAAATATAATGAGGATAACCCAGCCTCAGATGGTAGATACCGTTGGTTACTCTATGATTTAGATGCTGCTCTTCAGGAGGTTAATTACGAATCTTTAAAAGTAGCTGCGATTGCTAATCCTACCCAAGATCCTTTTACTTTTATATTTTCTACTTTATTGAAAAATCCTGAGTTTAAAGAGAGATTTATTACTCGCTTTAGCGACTTAATGAATACTACTTTCGTACCAGAACGAACGATTAGTATTATTGAGAATACTAAGCAAGAAGTAGAAAAAGAGCTCCCTCGCCATATTCAACGCTGGAAATATCCACTTAGCATAGAAGCTTGGCAAGATAATATTAATACTATGGTTAATTTTGCTCGAGATCGTCCAGCTATTCAGTATCAGCAACTACAGAGTTTTTTTGAACTCAGTGGTACTTATCAGCTTAAGATAGACGTAAATGATTCAGATTTTGGAGCGCTAAAAGTAAATACCCTTCACCTAGGATTAAAGGATAATGAATTAACAAAGCCAGTTGCTGCTAGTTGTCCAGCGGTATTGATGGATAAAGTACTGGCTTTTCCTTGGCAGGGTAAGTATTTTAAAAATCTATCCCTTAAGCTAGAGGCTATCCCTAAATCAGGCTATGTATTTAGTCATTGGCAAGGAGCAGGACTTACTGATGAACAAACTATTCATCCTATCCTAGAATTACAACCTGAGGCTGATATAAAGCTTATCGCTGTGTTTGAGAGGGTAAGTTAACATGCTAGATATTCAATTAGAAACACTTTGAATTTCTCTATTTATTATAATATATGAAGTTAGTAGAATAAATTTCCTCCCTCTTACTTATTTTATATAAATTTAATGAAAAAATATTATGTTAGAAGCTGAATCTATTAAACTTTTAATCAGTTTCACTATAAACACGCTAGCAGTAGCTATTTTACTGTTTGGTATGTTTTGGCCACGCTATAAAAATAAAGAAATCACGCTAGCTGCAGCTTTATTTAATACTTTTACTTTTGGGGTTCTATCTATCCTATCTAACGTAGATTTTAGTATTGCGGCAGGTTTTGGTTTATTCGCAATTCTTGCCCTATTTAATCTACGCTCTGAGGCAATAGATAAATCCAGTATTGCTTATTTTTTTGGTAGTATTTCTATCGCAGTCATTACCTCAATAGGAGGGGCTAGCCTTAGTTTTGTAATTACGATACTGACTATTGTATTAGGACTAGTCTATTTAGTAGACCATCCTAAAATATTCCGCTATACCGGACAAATCAATATTACTTTAGATTCTATCCCACAAAATATTCTAGCCGAATCTGAGCTTTTATATAAAGAACTATCACAAAGACTCAATGTAGAAGTAATTTCTGCAAAAGTCCTTTCCATAAATTATGTTACTGAAGTCGTGAAAATAGAAATTAGCTACAAAATTTCATGATCTATGGAGTTTAAGAATACTCTTCAAGGCTTTATCGGAATTAGCTTAGCTGAGCTAAAAGATCGTGCTGAATTAATGCAGCGTGCTAATAACAAGTATGTTTTAGATACAGATACACTCATTGTTTTTCTAGAGGCAATGCAAAATGATTTTTGTATATTAAAAATCAATGGCATTAGGAATTTTACCTATCATAATATTTATTGGGATAGCCCAAATTTACGTACTTTTTATGATCATAATAAAGATCGACGTAAACGCTTTAAGGTACGCTTTCGCTATTACCTAGAAAGTAATTTATTTTTCTTCGAGGTAAAAATTAGAGAAGCTCGAAGCATGACTTATAAATATCGACTACCTATTGATATAGAAACTTATCAAACAAAGAAATTGCCAGAATCATTATTCGGGTTTCTTAGTGAGAGAATACATCAACATTATGCTTACACATTAGCTAATGATTTTATTCCGAGTATTCAAATTAACTACCAACGTTTAACTTTGGTTTCGAAACAGAGCGTTGAGCGGATTACGGTAGATCACCAGCTCCTTTTTACCTTTGAACAACAAGAAGATAACTTACCCTATAATCGGTATATTATTGAAGTAAAATCTACTACAGGACGCAGTAGCGTAGATCGTTGGCTACAGCATAATCATCATCGTCCTGTAAGTAAATGTTCGAAGTATAGCATAGGTGTGAATTTGCTTAAATTAGCTCATAAAAACACTCAATTTACCCCAACTATTCGTCGATCATTTCATAAACCTATGGATAGTTTTAAATATACGCCGCTATCCTCAAAACCACCTTCATGAACTATAAAATAAAAGTACTATTACTAATAAGTCTATTTAGTACAACATCTTTAAAAGCAGAGACAACTTCACAAGCCATCCTAGAGCAAAAAATAACCATCCCCAATCCAGATGAAGTAGCCTTCTCTCAACCCTCAGGATTTTATGAAAAAGAATTTAAACTTAGCCTAAGCCACCCAGATAGCAATGTAAAAATCTACTACACCCTAGATGGCTCTGAGCCCGATCCCAATAACTTAAAGGGCAGTACCTATCGCTATAAAAATAACTACGAGCAACCCCCTAATAAACCCAAAGATAACTTTCTATATCATCGTTATAAAACTTACCAATATACTCGACCTATCCTCATTAAAGATCGTAGCCACGATCCTGATAGAATCTCTCAAATCTCTACTACCTTTGATGAAAAACCAGATTACTTTCCCCAGCCTTGGTGGGGTGCGTGGAAAGCCTACGATACCAATAAAATAAAAAAAATAGCGAAAGGCACTCCGGTAAGAGCCATTGCTGTTAATGAGTTAGGAATAAAAAGCCCGATTGCTACCCATACCTTTTTTATTGGTAGCCAAGAGAGCTTTGATTTACCTATTATTGCTTTGACTGTACCAGAGAAAGATTTATTTGATTATGATGAGGGAATATTTGTAGCAGGTCGTGATTATGATGATTGGCTTGCTACTGAACCAGAGCAGCTTAAACTTTCTCGGGCAAGTAGTACGCCCGCTAATTGGCATAGAAGAGGTAAACATGTAAAAGTTACCATAGAGCAAATTAGTCAAAATCGATTATCGCCTAGTTTAAACGTGGAATTAAAAATCCATGGTAATGGATCTCGCATGGATTCATATAAGAGCTTTAGAATCTATTTCAAGGAAAAACAATCACTAAAGGGTTTTGTCCCTAATGGAGAGAAGTTAACAGGGTTACGATTAAATTTTAGACATGATGGAATACCTCATGGAATCATTAGATCTAGCAACTTTGTTACTGATACTGCAGCTCAAAGAATTATAGAAGGATTATCCTTTGGTACCCAAAACTCCTACGGTTATCGTAATATTTTTTTAAATGGAGAATATTATGGCATTAGAAATATCCGAGATGTAAAAGATAATCGCTACGTTAGTCACTTCTATCATCTACCCCATCGAAAAAAAATAGAGATATTATCTAATAAAGCCAATAATGAAGTCCCCAGTAACAAAGATCTCCCCGCACTCTTGAAAGGAAATTTTGCACAATGGGACGAGCTTAATCAAGCATTCTCTCAAAAAGAAAATCAGAATTTAGATTTTGCTCAAAAATATATCGATATCGACAGCTTTATTGATTATTACATTGCCGAAATTTTCTTAGCTAATACAGATTGGCCTCAAAATAACTATGCCTTTTGGAAGTATATAGGCGAGCATAATAAAAATAATCCTGCTACTGATGGCAGATATCGTTGGCTTATTTATGATTTAGATGCCACTTTCTTAGAAATTTATAATAAATCACTAGAAAGAGCAGCTGTTACCAATTCTGAACTATACCCTTTTACCTTTATATTTTCTACGCTTCTTAAAAACCCTGAGTTTAAAGAGAGATTTATTACTCGCTTTAGCGACTTAATGAATACTACTTTCGTACCAGAACGAATGGTGAATGTCGTAGAAAACACTAAACGAGAAGTAGAAAAAGAGCTCCCTCGCCATATTCAACGCTGGAAATATCCACTTAGCATAGAGGAATGGGAAAAGAGCATTAATTTAATGATTGGATTTGCTCAACAACGCCCCGCTATTCAGTATCAGCAACTACAGAGTTTTTTTGAACTCAGTGGTACTTATCAGCTTAAGATAGACGTAAATGATTCAGATTTTGGAGCGCTAAAAGTAAATACCCTTCACCTAGGATTAAAGGATAATGAATTAACAAAGCCAGTTGCTGCTAGTTGTCCAGCGGTACTGATGGATAAAGTACTGGCTTTTCCTTGGCAGGGTAAGTATTTTAAAAATCTATCCCTTAAGCTAGAGGCTATCCCTAAATCAGGCTATGTATTTAGTCATTGGCAAGGAGCAGGACTTACTGATGAACAAACTATTCATCCTATCCTAGAGTTACAACCTGAGGCTGATTTAAAGCTTATCGCTGTGTTTGAGAGGGTAAGTTAACATGCTAGATATTCAACCAAGAACGTTTAAAATTCCTAAGTGCTACCCTAGTACTTATAGGGTACACTTAGTTATTTCTTTAATTTAAGAATTGATATAGGAGTAACTACCTATGAAAACACGTGCTGCGATCGCCTGGGAGGTAAATAAATCTCTTGCAATTGAAGAGATAGAGCTTACAGGTCCTAAAGAGGGTGAAGTATTAGTAGAGCTTAAAGCTACAGGCATTTGCCATACGGATTATTACACCCTTTCTGGATCCGATCCTGAAGGGCTTTTTCCCGTGGTTCTTGGTCATGAAGGTGCAGGAGTAGTGGTAGAAGTGGGTACAGGAGTGAAATCCCTAAAAGTAGGAGATCACGTCATTCCCTTGTACACCCCGGAGTGCCGTGAGTGTAAGTTTTGTTTATCAAAAAAAACTAACCTCTGCCAAGCTATTCGTCAGACTCAAGGGCAAGGATTAATGCCTGATGGCACTTTTCGCTTCTCTTTTAAAGATAAACCCATATTTCACTATATGGGTACCTCTACTTTCTCAAATTATAGTGTGATTCCAGAAATTGCTTTAGCTAAAATTCGTGAGGACGCTCCTTTCGATAAGGTATGTTATATCGGCTGTGGGGTAACTACCGGAATTGGAGCAGTAGTTTTTACCGCTCAAGTAGAAGTAGGTGCGAATGTAGCTGTCTTTGGGTTAGGTGGCATTGGCTTAAATGTGATTCAAGGTGCCAAAATGGTGGGTGCTAATAGGATTATTGGTATTGACACTAATCCAAATAGAGAAATGATGGCTCGCCAATTTGGGATGACTGATTTTGTTAATCCTAATGAGGTTGAAAATGTAGTGGATACTATTATTCAACTTACTGGTGGGGGAGCAGATTATAGTTTTGAATGTATAGGTAATACTCAAGTGATGCGCCAAGCATTAGAATGCACCCATAAAGGATGGGGACGAAGCATTATTGTTGGGGTGGCTCCTGCAGGAGCTGAAATTAGCACTCGTCCATTCCAATTGGTTACAGGGAGAAAGTGGGAAGGATCTGCCTTCGGGGGTGCAAGAGGTCGAACTGATGTACCTAAGATTGTAGATTGGTATATGGAAGGAAAAATTAATATCAATTCTTTAATTACCCATACCTTAGCTTTAGAAGATATTAATGAAGGTTTTAATTTAATGAAAGCAGGTAAATCTATTCGAGCAGTAGTAGTTTATTAATATAATAGTATTGGAGGAATATTATGTTGGAAGGCTGTAGTTCTCATGCTTGTTTTGGTGGTACTCAATATTATTATCAGCATCAATCTAAAGTGATTGGTTTACCTATGCGATTTTCTGCTTACATACCACACCTAGCAAAACAAGGTCCAGTACCTGTACTATTTTTCTTAGCAGGTCTAACTAGCACAGAAGAAACCTTTATGATCAAGGCTGGGGCTCAACGACTGGCTGCAGAATACGGCATTATTTTGGTTAGTGTAGATACTAGCCCAAGGCAAACAGGAATTGTTGGCGAAACTGATAGCTGGGATTTAGGGGCAGGGGCTGGATTTTACCTTGATGCCACTCAAGCTCCTTGGTCTCAATATTTTAAGATGGAAAGTTATATTACCCAAGAACTCTATGAGCTTGTGCTTGAAGAATTTCCGGTAGATAGTAATAAAATAGGAATTTGGGGACATTCTATGGGTGGTCACGGTGCCTTAATCTTTGCTTTAAAATACCCAAAACTATACTGTTCTGTCTCTGCTTTTGCTCCCCTTGCTGCTCCTATCTACTCATCATTAGGGCAAAAAGCATTTAGAAATTACCTAGGAGAAGATCGCCAACTTTGGCGTAAATATGATACCACCGCATTGATTGAAGATGGTTGCCGGATACCAGAGCCTCTAATTGATCAAGGATTAAATGATGAATTTTTTTCAGAACTATGCCCAGATCGTTTAGAAACTGCTTGTAAAGCAGCAAACCAGCCTCTTACATTGAGGTACCATAAAAATTATGATCATGGCTATTATTTTGTCAGTACATTTGTTGCTGATCACATGAAACATCATGTAGATATTTTTGCTAATCGCTAATTTTTTATTATATTTTCTTTAAATTTAAAAAAATTGGTCTACTTTTATAAATGCCTTTATTTAATTATTATTTTAGGAGGGCATATTAATGAGTATTAAGGAGAGACTTATAAAAGCTGGGAGAGAACTTGCAAGGATAGAGCAGGATCTAGATCTGCTCGAGCAAAATATTAACGTAGGGAAAAACAGAAATGAGCGAGCCGTACACAGGGAAAGAATTGAGCAACTGGAAATAAAATTAAAGGAATTTAAACATCAATTTTTACAGTTGGAAAGTAATATCACTTGCGGGCGCAAAAAATTTGAAAAGGAATTTCATACACACTTAGAAGCGATTAAACATCGTCATCACCACCTTGAGAAACAGCTAGGAGATGTCCATTTAGCTCATGCAGAATCATGGCATTTAGGTGAGAATTTACCTATTGGTACAACAATATTTGACGGTATTGGTCAATGGGTCACTCACTTATTCCGTCGTGATCGAAATCTTGGACATCATACCTAGCTCTAAATCATAAAGGGATGCTTTAATTTCTATATTCTTAGTGATTAAACAATAGGCATCCCTTTTTTCTAATCTATTGGATCTTAATTATTTCTGCAATAGAAAATTTAAGTTACTTAAACTAATATATTTTCGTTTTTATAAAAAATTAAAATCTTTCCTTTCTTTATCTGGGAATATGGAGTACTCTTATAGATGTATTCTAAATACCTTTTTAAATTATTTTATCCGGGAGGGTAGTGCCATGAATATTGAAGAAAGGTTAATTGAATCAGGAAGAGAACTTGCAAAATTAGGGCAGGATATCGATCAGCTTGAACAAAATCTAAATATAGGTAGTAATCAAGATAAACGAGCAGTTCATAGAGAAAAAATCGAGGATTTAGAATTAAAATTAATAGAATTTAATCAGAGATTTCTACAACTAGAACATAACATTATCGATGGCCATAGGAAATTTGAAAGAGAATTTCATACCCATTTAGAAGCCATTAAACATCATTATCAATCTATTGAAGATCAATTGGGCGGAGTGCGGCTAGCCCATGCCGAATCTTGGCATTTGGGTGAAGGAGCATCTATGATAACCGCTATCTTTGATAAAATAGGTAGCTGGGTTAATCAACTACTCCACCGTAAGCGGAACTTAGAAGAACATCATACTTAATGAAATAGCTCTACTCCTATTTGGATTAGACCAATATTAATTGACATTATTATACTTACTCTCTAAAGTATTTGGGTAAAAATCTTTATTCAATAGTAATAAAGCTAACTATGATCTATTTCTAGCCTAGTTAGGAATAACTCTTAGTTTTTATAATAAATTTTTATTAAATTTAGGTTGAGGAATATTAAGTTATGAAAGTAACTAAAGCAATACTAATTGGTTTTTTAAGTGCATTATTTGTAGGTGCTGCTCAAGCAAAACAAGTTGATTTTACTGTAGTAATGGAAGCTGATGATATCAATATTCCAGAACTCAAAGTAGAAGGAGTGACGATTAAAAATATTCGTGAATTCCATGTACTCAATCAGCCTGCTGGTCTTGTAGTACATAAAGGTGATACTGTCAAAATCACGGTAGATAATAAATCTCCTATTAGCGAAGGGTTTGCTATTGATGCTTATGGTATTAAAGAAACCATTAAAGCTGGAGAGAAAGCAACAATTAATTTAACTGCAAATAAAACAGGTGCTTTCACTATCTGGTGTCATCTCCATCCTAAAGGAATTCACCTACCTGGTTCTTTAAATGTAGTAGAAGACTAATTTTTAGATTAGTATAATAAAATTCTATTCTTACTAGAGGCGGTAATATTACCGCCTCTTTCTGTTCATGTTTACTTAGCCTCGATTAATTCAACCCTACTACATAAGGACTAATGATTCTGAGTTAGTCATAAGAGATAATTATTAAGGTTAATTTAATTCAGCAGCCTTAATATTTATTTTGATAATCCCCTTCAAAAATACAAATATATAAGGGAAAGTGCTATGAAAGTTAAAGCAAGCTTATTTTATACAATAGTCATTATATTTTTTGCTTTAATTTTCTCTCCATCTGTTAGTGCAGAGGAAAATGAGGCTTTTACTACTGAAGAGCTTGATCAAATATTAGCACCTATCGCTCTTTATCCTGATAGTTTATTAGCCCAGCTACTGATGGCTTCTACTTATCCTACTGCTATAAGTGAGGCTGCTAAATGGTCAAGTGAAAATCCTACTTTAGAAGGATCTGCAGCAGTGAGAGCAGTTGAAAATAGAGATTGGGATCCAAGTGTAAAATCTATGGTGGCTTTTCCTCAAATTTTATCTACCATGCACGATAACTTGGATTGGGTACAACGATTAGGTTATGCATTTATAAATCAAGAAAAAGAATTATGGAATCGGGTTCAATATCTTCGCAAAAAAGCAAAAGAGGCAGGTAATTTAAAATCTAATGATAAATATCAAGTAAGCTCCAAAGAGCAAACCATCATTGTTCAATCACCTAATCCAGAAGTTATCTATGTTCCCTACTACAATCCATCCATAGTATATGGTCCTTGGTGGTGGCCCTCTTACCCGCCTATTTGGTGGAATCCTTGGCCTGGCTATGGATTATATCCCGGCTGGGGGGGTGGTTTTGCTTGGGGAGGAGTTGGAATTTCTATTGGGACTGGTTTCTTTTTTGGTGGGATTAATTGGATGTATGGCTATTCACAAATAGCCTATTTTAATAGTTTTTATTATCCCTATGGACTCTATGGTTATGGTCGTCATAGAGGTCCTATGAGGTGGCACCATCGTAGTTATGGGCGGCTTGATGGATATGATCGCAATAGAATTCCTTATAGAGGTGGCGGACAAAGATATACTCCTTCAGTAAGAGATCGAGCTATTCCTAATCTTAACAATCGCAATGGCAATGGAAGATCCTTTACAGGTATAGGTAATAGGGGAAATCAATTAGCCCCAAGTACGATACAAAGAAATACTCCTTCTATAAATAACCAACAAAAAATTCCAAGTTTAAATAAAGATGCCCAAGGAAAGTTATTAAATAATGGTCAACGAATTGCCCCTCAAACCATACAAAGAGCCACACCTAAAGTAACAAATCAGCAAATCCCTCAATTTAATCCTAATACTCAAAGATCTACTACCAATAATCGTCAATCTATTGCTCCTAGATCTATTCAGAAAAATACTCCTTCTGTGCAAGGGCAGCAAGTGCCTAATTTTAATAAAAGTACTCAGAATAGTGGTGGAACACGGCTTGCTCCTCAAACAATTACACCACCTAGTACTGCAACTCAGCGTATTCCCCAATTTAATCGTAATAATATTCAAGGACCCACTACCAATAACCGCCAATCTCTTGCCCCTAGATCTAATACTCCTTCTATAGCAGGACAACAAATACCTAATTTTAATAAAAATACTCAGAATAGTGGTGGAACACGGCTTGCTCCTCAAACAATTACACCACCTAGTACTGCAACTCAGCGTATTCCCCAATTTAATCGTAATAATATTCAAGGACCCACTACCAATAACCGCCAATCTCTTGCCCCTAGATCTAATACTCCTTCTATAGCAGGACAACAAATACCTAATTTTAATAAAAATACTCAGAATAGTGGTGGAACACGACTTGCCCCCCAAACAATTACACCACCTAGTGCTGCAACTCAGCGTATTCTCCAATTTAATCGCAATAATATCCCAGCTCCACGATCTAATGTGACTATACCTAGATCTATGCCTAGCGTAACAAATCAGCAGCAAGTACCCCAATTTAATCAAAATACTCAAAGATCAATGAATAATAGAGGAGCAAATCCTCAAATAATTCAAAGATCTGCACCTACGATGAGGCAGCCAGTACCACAAATAAGATCGGGAGGATTTAGGTCGGCCCCTTCCTTTAATAGTGGTAACCGTGGATTTGGATCGGTACCTTCATTTAATGGTGGTACTCGTAACTTTGGTGGTAGCAGTGGAGGAATGGGAAGTGCACCAACTGGGGGCGGTGGTGATAGAGGGGCCGGTGTTTGGAGTAGAGGACGCTAGTTTAACTAAATTATAATAGCTTTATCCCAGCTTTAGAATAAAGTACCAACCAGCCATAGTTATAAAAGAGGTTAGTATTCCGATACCTACCATCATAGAGCTTAAGTTAGGACGTAGCCCGTAGGAGATAGCAATAATAGATCCAGTAATCATAGGTCCGGTAGCAGCCTCCATAACGCTGACTTCAAAAGGGATCCCTGATTGATCAAACAAAAATTTGTAGAGACTATAGATGGTAAGTGGAATTAAAATTAATTTCACAAACAGGCCAATAGAAATATAACGCCAGTACCCACTTTCTAATTCTATTTTTAACTGATAGCCTACTGAAATCAAAGCAATAGGAGCTACTGTATCTGCCAGTGGTTTAATGGCATTCTTAATAACTTCTGGAAAATGCCAACTAAATAATGCCATGGTAAACCCGATTAAAAAAACCAAGAAGGGTGGAAATTTTAAAACTGCTTTTCCAATTTGAAAAAAGTTAGCTTCTCCTTCAGAGTGAATGGTAGCAACCATAATTCCTAAAGTAGAGAGCACTACAAAAGATCCCGGAAGATCTACCATAATAAGAGTTTGTAATCCCTCTGCGCCATAAAGAGCACTAATAACAGGAATACCTACAAAGGAGGTATTGCCTAAGCCACTGGTGAGAATGAGTGCACCTATCAGATTTCGGGACCAATTGAGTTTTTTACCTAGCAGAGTAAAAAATAGCCAAGCAAAAGCAAACCCTATCCAAGCAACACTTACAGGGAAGAGCAATTCCGGACTTACCGTAATATTTGGTAGATAGTATAGTGCCATCATGGGTAAAGCGATATATATGACATATTGATTTAATACAAGCGGGGTTTCTTCTGAGGAAATTTTAAATTTTCTTAATAGAAAGCCTAAGAAAAGGCACAAAAAAAGCAGGATTAAATTTGACATTAAATAGGTATTGATATGGTTTAAAAAATTAAACTTTTAGTGCTGCTATTTTAGTATGTTGCTCTTCTATAGCTTTTAAAGTTACTGTTAGTTCTTCTGCTTTTTGCCGCTCTTTTGCCACTACTTCAGCAGGTGCTCGTTCTATATAGTTAGTATTGGCTAATTTATTTTGAATTTGTGCTAGATTTTTACGGGTTTTTTCTATTTCCTTCTCTAACCTTGCTAGTTCTTTTTGAGCATCAATTAGCCCTGCTAGAGGGATAAAAATTTCAAGATTGCCTATTAAAGCAGCCGCAGAAGGGGGAGGGGTCTTATCACTGAACCAATGGATAGAATCTATCTTAGCTAAAGTTTTTAGTAATGAACTATGGGAATCTACCTTTATACGATCATTAGTTACAGGAGATTTCAGTAAAATAGGTATCTGCTTATTAGGCGGCACATTCATTTGAGAGCGAATCGAGCGTATTTCAGTAATAAAACCAATCACCCAATTTATTTCCTCAATCGCATTTTGATTAATTTGGTTATGACTTACTGTAGGATAAGGCTGTTTCATAATAGTTTCTCCATGATGAGTAGATAAAGGAGAAACCTGTTGCCATATTTCTTCTGTAATGAAGGGAATAATAGGATGTAGTAAGCGTAATAGGATTTCTAAAACCTCAATCAGGGTTTGACAAGTGCCTCGTCTTTGAGCTTCAGAAGTATCAGGACTATTTAAGGTGGGTTTAGCAAACTCTAAATACCAATCACAATATTCATTCCAAGTAAAATCATAGAGTGCTTGAGCACCATGATCAAAGCGATAATTTGCAAAACTATCAGTAACTTGCTGGATAGTAAGCTGAAGGCAGGAATAGATCCACTGCTCTGGCATGCCTAAAGCTACTTTTTGCTCAGAATAAGCAACACTTGAATCCACATTCATTAATACAAAGCGAGCCGCATTCCAGAGCTTATTACAGAAATTGCGATAGCCTTCAATTCGTCCTAAATCAAAGCGAATATCTCGCCCGCCTGTAGCTAAAATGGCAAAGGTAAACCGCAGTGCATCACAGCCAAAAGCAGGAATACCTTGAGGAAATTCTTTTTTAGTTGCTTTTTCAATACGCTTTGCAAGAGCTGGTTGCATTAGCCCTGTGGTACGTTTGGCAAGCAAAGATTCTAAATCAATGCCATCAATTAAATCTAAAGGATCAAGTACATTACCTTTAGACTTGGACATTTTCTGCCCTTCTGAATCCCGCACGAGACCGTGAATATATACTTCTTTAAAAGGAACTTGTCCAGTAAATTTTAGTCCCATCATAATCATCCGTGCTACCCAGAAAAAAATAATATCAAAGCCAGTAATTAACACACTGGTAGGGTAAAAAGAACAGAATCGTTCCGTATCTTCAGGCCAGCCTAGGGTAGAGAAGGGCCACAAAGCTGAAGAAAACCAAGTATCTAGTACATCCTCATCTTGAATAAGCACAAGATCACCAGAGAGATGATATTTTTCTCTTACTTTTTCTTCACTCGCTGCTACATAGACTTTACCTTGCGAGTCATACCAAGCAGGAATACGATGCCCCCACCAAATTTGACGAGAGATACACCAATCTTGGATATTCTCCATCCATTGAAAATAAATTTTGTTCCAATTTTCAGGAATAAACCTTATTTTTTCTTCTTTGACTGCTTGAATTGCAGGTTCTGCTAATGTTTTAGCATTCACAAACCATTGATCTGTTAGATAAGGTTCAACTACTGCTTGAGAGCGATCGCTGCGAGGCACCATCAGCTTATGCTCTTCAGTTTTTTCTAAAAGTCCAGCATTTTCTAAATCTGCAATAATTAGCCTTCTTGCTTCAAACCGATCTAAGCCTTGATATTTTTCAGGAATAAGTAAATCAGCGTTAATATGGGCATCTACAGTAAAGATATTAATTAATCCTCCATGAGGCTGAGTAGATAATCTATCTTGATGCCGTTGCCACACTTCATAGTCATTGAAATCATGGGCTGGAGTGATCTTGACACAACCACTACCAAATTCTGGATCTACATAACTGTCCTCGATAATTGGAATCACCCGGCTGGTAAGAGGAAGAGTAAGCGTTTTTCCAATAAAATGTTGATAGCGAGAATCTTCTGGATGAACGGCCACAGCTACATCTCCAAGCATGGTTTCTGGGCGAGTAGTAGCAACAATCATATAGCCACTGCCTTCAGTAAGCGGGTAGCGCATATGCCAAAGATGACCTTGTTCTTCTTCTGAAAGTACCTCTAGATCAGAAATGGCAGTATGGAGTACCGGATCCCAGTTAACAAGTCGCTTTCCTCGATAAATAAGCCCTTCATCAAAAAGCTGCTCAAAAACAGTAGCTACTGCTCGAGATAAACTTTCGTCCATAGTAAAGCATTCTTGATCCCAATCTACCGAAGCCCCCATACGGCGAAGTTGGCGAGTAATAGTTCCTCCTGATTGGGCTTTCCATTCCCAAATTCGTTGGGTAAAATAATCTCGACCTAAATCATGGCGAGTTTTTCCTTCTTTATTGAGCTGCCTTTCTACTACCATTTGAGTGGCAATGCCTGCATGGTCCGTTCCTACTTGCCATAAGGTATTATTTCCCTTCATTCGATGATAGCGGATTAAAATATCCATCAAGGTATCTTGAAAGGCATGGCCCATATGAAGATGACCTGTCACATTAGGAGGGGGGATCATAATGCAATAAGGTATATCTCCTTGGGGAGAGAAATAACCCTTTTTTTCCCAAAGCTGGTACCAACGCTGTTCAATTTCTTGTGGGTGATAACTTTTATCCATGAGGTGTAAATTGCTAAATAAAGTAATTAAAAATTTAAGAATGTTATTTAATTTATCTTGCTTCTATGAAGGTGTATAGTACTGTGGAAGAACCTATATCTACTTATTCGATTCCTCTTAAATTTAGAAAACTAGAAAATCTCCATATCCTATTTTGGCTCTTTAAGGACATTAGCTGGTGTTTAATTTGGAAACCTTTAGGAATTGCTATGATTTTTCCGACTCTAATAGCCGCTATAATCATTACTCTGCATACCCGAAATATATTTGCAGAGCTATGCCATAATCTTGCCGTTATTTTTTGGATTAGTGCTAATTCCTGCTGGATGATTGTAGAGTTCTTGGAAATTGATGAATCTATAATTATTTATCCTATTACTTATAAACATCTAGCGATTATCCCTTTTTCTTTAGGAATATTTATTTTGCTGTATTATTATTTATGGTGCGGCTTGAAAAATAAAATCTATGCTTCTTTATAGAGATAGCTCTATAATAAATCCATAAAGTTCTCAACAATATAATCTGCCTTAGCCAATTCTTCTCTAGTATTGGTCGTAGTCAATGCCACTACTTTCATTCCTGCCGCTTGTCCAGAGGCAATTCCTGCAATAGAGTCTTCAAAAACTAAGCAGTACTGAGATTTAACACCTAATCTTTGGGCGGTTAGAAGATAAATTTCAGGATCAGGCTTTCCTTTTTTAATATCTGCACTATAAACTACTTCTTCAAAGTATTGCCTTATAGGCAAATGGTCAAACATAAAATTAATATTGGTAAGTACTCCAGAAGTAGCAATGGCCAGTTTTATTTTATTTTCCTTAAGAAAATCTAGAATTGAGCTAAGACCTTGCACCTCTTTAATGTAAGGTTGATATATTTTTTGATAAATTTCCTCTTTTTCAAGAGTAAGCACCATTGCTTCATCGGCTGTCATTTTACGATTAAATACAATCTCTAAGGTATCCTTATTCGTCTTTCCGCTCAGATGCTCCTTAAAAAAGGATTCAGTAATGGATACTCCTTTACTCCTTAAAGAGATAAGCCAGCTCTCTAAATGATAGTTGTTGTTGTCAATCATGGTGCCATCTAGATCGAAAATAGCTGCTTGAATATGGAATTGATCAATGATCTCACTTATTTTATTCATTCTTTTAAGAGTATTTAGGCTAATGTATTATGATGGTTAGTATTTTTTTGAAAAGATAAATTGTTGCTAATTTTCCCCATTACCCCATGTTATATCAAAAATTACGCTCTGCAATTTACCAAGGACTCCAAAAGCAAGTGCCGGTAACTGGACTGGCTGTTTTTCGTATTTTTTTTGGATTAGTTATTTTTCAAGAAATTATTTTTCTCTATTATTTTCGTAGTCTTATTTTTGATCCTACCCCCAACGTGGAAATTGCCTCTCCAACTATTCATTTATTTTTATTATTCTGGGGGATTGCTGCACTCTTTTTAATACTGGGTTATCGTACTCGATTTGCAGCCGGAGTTAATTATTTTTTCTGGGTTATTTTCACCATTTTTACTCCCATGTGGCGTAATTTCGATGGAGGATTTGATCAATTAATGATTAGCACAGGATTTTTATTACTTTTCTTGCCTACGGAAAGGGGGCTATCTTTAGATAACTTAAGAGCTAAACTCAGTTTCTCTACGCCTAAAAATCACTATACTCCACCTCAAACTACTTCAGTTTTAAGTTATTACCTACCTTTAGCTATTTCCATTGGGCTGGTTTATTTAGATTCTGATATTCATAAACTTTTTGCACCCCAATGGCAAAATGGACTTGGGGTATGGGTGCCAGCCATTATGCCTTATTATATTTCTGCCATTAATATGAATTGGCTGTTAAATTTTGAGGGGTTACAAAAACTAATAAGTCACTCCATTGTTATTTTTGAATTTATTTTTATTTTTATTTGCTACTTTCGAATTTTTCGAGTACCTATACTGATTTATGGATCAGCTCTTCACTTAGGAATTATTTTTACCTTGAATATCTATCCTTTTGGATTTGCTATGCTTGCCTATTATTGTCTCATGGTACCTTTTGCTTGGTGGCGAAATATTAAAACTTGGCTTCAATTTGGTAATCCAAAACTCACTGTTTTATATGATCAAAATTGCCCATTATGTAATCGCACTGCTATTATGATTCACCATTTTGATGGGCTAAATGGAGTGTCTTTTAAAGGACTACAAGATCATCGGGGATTATATCCACAAGTCAGCAAATTTACGGAAATGGAGCTTCTTAAAGATCTTTATAGTATGGATTCCCATGGTAAGGTTTATTCTGGAATGGATACCTATATTCAGATTTTTAAAGCAATGAAATATATTGCTCCTTTAGGCTGGATGATGAGTATTCCTGGGATTTATCATTTAGGAAAATGGGTATATCGGAAAGTGGCAGATAACCGCACTCGAATCACCTGTGATAAGCAATGCTCATTATCTTTAAGTACTAGCGATAAAAGTAATGGTTTTATTGATGAATTATATGCCCGCCATGCGGGAACAGGGCAAAAACAAGCCACTCGAATTGCTAAGTTTTTAATTCTTATTCTGTTATTACAACTTAATAGTTCTATTCACTATGGCGTTTTTTACCGCTTAAATATTAAAACAACAGAAGAAATAGGCCAGCTAGTCTCTCAAATTAGTAATCAAATCCTTACATTATCTAATGCTTTTTTAGGTATTACCCCCCACGCTTTTTACCTTCACGATCACTTTCAGGGCTATAACCACATTTTAGCCCTAACTTATATAGATAAAGTTGGAAAAGAACATTGGCTTCCTTTTATCAATCAAGAAGGCAGGTTACTTGCCCCTAATTGGGGAAGAGTTCAATCCATGTGGGCAAATGTGGCAATTACTCCCCATATTAATGCCTATCGCTTTCATAAATTTATTAGTAAGGTTACTGCATTTTGGGGACCTAGAATAGGAGCTGATTTACAAGATTCTATATTTATTATTAAAGCTAAAAATGTAGAAATCCCTTTAGATCATTGGGAAAAAGATTTACGAAATAAAAATATAGCACAACCTTGGGTGGATATTGGTAAAGTAATCTGGAGCTATCAAGTAATGGAAATTAAGCTTAATCCAGAGATAAATATAGAATCCCTATAACTTTTTTTGAGATCTAAATGATGAAATCTACGTTTACTCTTATTTTATGCCTATCCCTATGTTTAGAAGTAACCACAGTATTTAGTGCTACCCAAATGCCTCAGCAGGCAGTAGCAGAAAAATTCTGGGCAGCTATAAAAGCAGGAGATGAAAAATCCCTGCAAAAATATACCGCTTCCCAATCTATTAAAGGAGATGAAATTACATCACCGCTGCCTGATATCTCAGATTTTAAGTTAGATAAAGGGGTAACCCTTGAAGATGATGAGGCAAAAATTAAGACGACTATTACTTTAATAGATGAAAATACTAAAAAAACTATAGAGATACCTACTATAACTGTACTTGTTGAAGAGAATAAGGAATGGAAAGTACTTTATAAAGAAACTATAGGAGTCATCACTGAAGCACGCGAGCTTACCTATTCACTTGGGAATTTCCAAAATCTTAGCGATGTGTTTGGAAAAAATTTAAATGATTCGGTTGATAAGCTGCAACAATCCTTACCTGCTATGGAGGAAAAGCTAAGAGCTATGCGGGAAAAACTCAATACCCAAATGCCTGAGTTTAAAGAACGACTAAATGGAATAACCAACGAGTTAAATAAATTGTTTAATGATCTGCAAAAAAACTTACAAGACGCACCACCTACAAAGAAAGATATATAAAATACTACGAACACCGATCATAAATCGCAAAGAGTTGATTTATTTCATTTTCACTGGATTTTTTATCATAATACAAAGCATGTAACTTAAACTCTGCAGGCAGAGCAAGTTGATCTCCTGATAAAAGAGTATCAAAATGAGTACCTCCTAGCAGTTTCAACGCATGGGTAAGATAAAGACGGTCAATTTGATGATCCTTAATTAGGGTATGAAATACTTGAGATCCTGCGGCCATATAAATAGTGCTCATCCTTGCCTGTCCTAGTGCTGTGATTAGTTGCCGTCCTTCCACTTGAATATTACTACCTGCAATAATAATACGAATACCTTTTTCCTCAAACCTTCGTATCTTTTCTAAATTTCCATTAGATCCGATAGCAACATAAATCGATCGATCGGAGTTTAATAGTTTTTCTGAGAGGGTAAAATCAAGGCTACTACTGATAATAATAATGGCAGGTTGTGGCGATAATCCTTGAGATATTCTCCACTTAATCAAATCTTGATAGCTTGATTTAGTACTGACTGGAAATCCATCCTGTGCGGTATTTTTTGCTAGCTGTCGCATGTAACGCCCACTTACCAGTATTCCATCGGCTTGAGTAGCTAGCTCTTGGAATAAGCGCCAATCTCTTTTATTTGCAATTGTCTCTGGTACAACGTGATCCTTAATTTTAGAGTGCACTAAGGAGATTCTTCCATCTAAGCTAGTAATAAAATTTGCATAAACAAATGGACGTAAATGGGTACCTAATTTTCGTAAATTTTGATTTAGGAAAAGATTCTTTAGCGATATACTCTCACTGAAATTAGGAAAAATTTTTATTAGCTGATTATGACAATTTTTGTTAGAATTCATGATTAGTGTGACAATTTTTGTTAATATCCGATTACATACATTTTAAACATAGATAGAAAAGGTTAGAAAATGAGTGTAAATAAAGAAATTGTAGAATCACTCTGTATTGAACTACAACAACTATGTACTGATTTGGATTTAACGGGAGAGTATTTAAAAAATACTTGCTTAACCAATACCCAAACTCATCAGCTACCTTCTAATAAACCAGAATTTGATCAGACTATGTTAGGATTAGGTAGGCTTAGTTTCTTTACTCAGAATATAGATTAAACTAAGTTAGCTTAATCAATAAAATAAAAAATTATTCTACTGGTTAGCATTTAAGCTAAAGAAAGCAGTTATATTGATCTTTTAATTTCATGAGCCACCTACAACACATTCAAGACTGTAATCAATACTCTCTATCTAATTTTCGATCTTTTTATGTAGATGGATTAAAAGTAGGTCATTTAAAGCACGACTTTGCTAAAGTACTTAAAGCTTGGCCTGAATTATTTACAGTTTCTTCAGTTGCTGTTTCCTTAAACCCTAAACTTGATTCCTTTACCGTAAAAACTCAAGCAATAGCTGAAGTATCCCAAGCTTTGGTAGAAAAAGGGGTTGTTCCTAATTTACGCCAAGAGGCCTATCCAGTGACTCCTTCCTCTCGAGAAAAAGCCCTATTTACTATTGATAGGGGGGTAGCACCTCATTTTGGGATAAGAGCTTTTGGTCAGCACTTAAATGGTTTTGTTCAAGATCAGGGGCAGTTAAAAATGTGGGTGGGTCGGCGAGCTAAAAATAAATGGAGTGACTCAAGTAAGCTTGATAATATGGTAGCAGGGGGATTACCTCATCATATTTCTTTAGCAGATAATCTTGCTAAAGAATGTTGGGAAGAAGCAGGCATTCCATCAGAGCTAAGTGCTAAAACCTGTCCAGTAGGTTATATTTCCTATCAAGTAGAGTCATCTCAAGGCTTACTCAAACCGGACATCATTTATTGTTACGATTTAGAGCTTCCTGCTGACTTTATTCCTCAATGCCAAGATGGGGAAGTAGAAGAGTTTTATTTATGGCCGATAGATAAAATTGCAGATATTGTGTGTTATTCAGAAGAATTTAAGAAGAATTGTAACTTAGTCATTATTGATTTTTTAATTCGTCATGGCTTCATTACTCCAGATCATCCTGACTATTTTGATTTAGTTTCAGGATTACGATCCCCTTTATCTGTTTAAATTATTCTTTCACAAACTGCCAACCTATTAAATCACTATATTCTAAGTATTTACCGTCCTGAAAATTATCTCCAGCAGAGAGAGAAAGTGCATTAATAATATAGTGTTTATTGTCCAATCCTTTTTGGGCTAATTGTGTTTGCCAATCTTCATTGAGCTGATAGCGATTAAGTACCTTATCATCGAAGTAAGATTGATGAGAATAGTTATATTTATTGATCTCTTTTACTTGATGATTAATATTTTTAACTCGCTTTTCTTGTTTTGTAAAACTTTTCTTTCCCTCTTGATTAAGGTATTTCCAGCCTTCTTCTTCAGGATCAAACCAAAGTAGATTTAAGTTCCTATCTTTACGAAAAGGGCAAAGCTGACTATGCTTTTGAGTAAATACCATAGATGGGTTATTACTCTCAATAAAATACATAGCTTTGTGCTTCTCTTGGTTATCTTCAAGAAGAATTTTTAGCTGTCCATGCTCAAGCTGACTCATATTAGAGTAGTAGTGCTTTTCTTCTTCTATATTCTCTTCAATCTTGTCTGGAGCTTGAATAGTAAAACGAGAATCGATAGATCTATCTAATTCATCAAGAGCAAATACTTGAGAAAGCTCATTTCGTTGCCTAGGATCTAATGCAAACTTTCCTGATTCGGGACCGGGCAAACTAAACTGTAAGGCTTGCTCTCCATATTCTAACCTTCGCATTGTCTGACTCATCATCCCTATATTTCCTTGAGAGGCTTGTAAATCTCGACGATGCCGCCATACTCTGCCTGCCATTTGAATCAAGGACCAATAGGAATTAGGTTCTACAACGCTCCAATCATAATCGTGATCCCGTCCTACTTCAGAAATGGGGGAGGTACTTACTACCACTAATAAATGTTTTTTTCCTTCCTGCTGGCAAGTTCTAAGAATATTAGCAAAACTAGAATCTTCATGGGGCTGGTGATTACTTCGTTTTAATAACTTATTGAGAGTCTGCTCTATATGATGGCGAATTAAAGGTAAGTGTTTAGCATGATAGCAAATGACTTTTAGCTGTATATCTTCACTTAAATCAAATTGATGGTTAAGCCAATAATGTGCAAATCTCCGCGTATTTTTAGTACTGGTCCATCGTACACAGCCAATAGAATAATAAATACCCGTTTTAGGATCTTGTTGATTCCATCGTTGATGTAATTCCTTGCAGGTAGCCATTATATTTTGATATACAGTGTTTTTTTCTATGATCGGCACTAAATGAGGATGTAAACGGCGGCGTACAGGTTGCTGGCTATTAATTTCTAATAATTTAGCTACAAATCGTTGATGGCAGTTTGCAAAATCTTTCCTATCTTTAACCACATTAACTTTAATATGATCTGAGTGGTGACTAAACCAACCACAAGCAATAGGCATAGAATTTATTCCTTGCAATTGCTGCCAACGATGAAATCCTGTTTCATAGGCTTGGTAAAAACTATGGGCAATAGCAGGTGGTAAAGTGGCTGAAGAGAGTAACAACTTCCGTCCATTAAACCCCACCACATAGGCTAATTTTAATAAGGCAGGTAAATCTTCCGTAGCAAAACTATCAATTTCATCAATAATAAGATCTGAACCTGCTAGCCGAAAACCTAATAATGCTGCAGAAGCCTTCTGGCTTTGAATAAACGGCATTAAATGATCTACGGTACAAATTAAAATAGGGACTTGCAATAAATGATTAAGCTTAGAGTTATTTGGTGCATTTAGTTCTTCAGGCCAAGGGCTATCTGGATCATAATCAAATACGCCACTTAATCCTTCATAAAAATCATCATCTAACTCACTACTTTCTCGCCCTGATTGCTCTTGTTCTGTAACATTAGAATCAATATTTTCCTGTTCTTTTTCTAATTCATGAAGAGCAATGGTTAATGCACCACCTACCATTACCGCACATTGATCTTCACTTTCATTGAGGCTGCCGAATCCTAAATCATGACGATATTCATCTCCCGTTTGTAAGGTTAAAGTGCGTAACCCAAGTGCAACAGTAAAACGATAGTTTTCATGCTTATGGAGTGCAGCTAGAATCCGGGCATTGCCTCGGGTTTTTCCTGATCCAGTTTCTGCTATAATTAAGCCAAAAAATCCAGACTGATCAAGATTTTCTACTTTAAGTAATTTACGTTCTGCTTCTTGTTGCCATTTAAAGGCATCCACTGTAATAGGACTTTTTAATGAAGGCGGGGAATATTCAATTGTTTTAGTATTTCTATTTTGCTGAAGCTGAGATAAGTGATTAAATCCTCTACCTGCTAATCTGCCTACTCGTTCTAAATGACTGGCAAGAGTCTGCCTTAAATAACCTTGATAGCTATTGGCGAAGCATTGTTGTCCTTGTTTAGATTGGGAATCAATAGGATATTCTTTAGAGGCAGTGCTAGAAATTTTGTGATCGGCTAGCACTAATGCACAGCGAGCATGGTAGCGAGCCGCACTATACCAAAGTGCATTATCATAGAGAGGAAGTACATGCTCTTCTAGTAAATAATGAGCTCGGCGAGCATGTTTTATAATGTCATTGACTAATTTTGGAGATTGCTGCCAAGCAGGATTGAGCTCTGTCGCTAAGACTAACCCTTTTAAAATAGATTCGGGTTGATTCAAATAAGTTTGCTCTAGGGGGCTAAAACTTTCTTCATGACCATCGGGTAATTTATGATGAGAAAGGATAAGAAAACACAATACACTGAGTAAAGGAGGCAATCCTTGCTTTTCTTCCTCTCTTATAGATCCCCATGGTGGCTGTAATGTACTATCCTTGCTCGGCATTAAATGCTGCCAGTCTGATTCTGGAATTTCTTGCCAAATTTGATTTAGTTTTTCATATACATTTTTTGAATCAGCTAGTGTATTGAGCCATTGATTATCTGTTATGTGATCCAAAGAGCTATTTGGACTTACCTTATTTCGTCTACGGCGACGGGGAGTAGATAAAGATTCTGATTCTAATATTGGTGTATCTATCATCACCGGAGGGCAAAGTAACTCAATTAGCCGTAAAAGCAAGAGTAAAGAAAGCCGCTCGTGGCGAATAGGATCGCTCTGATTCACTTTAGAATCTCGCAATTTCGCTTGAAAACAAGCCCCATGCTTACCAAAATCATGAAAAAGCCCTGCTAAAATACAAAGATGGCTCAATAAGCGAATCGCAGGAGGCGTTTGTTCCTCCTTTGGCAAAGGTGTTGTACTATAGCTAAAACAAAAGGTACCATCGTAATTAAAATGTCGCCGACTCCCTACGATCCATACTAATTCTGTTTGATAACGACCTTTAATTCGATGACAGGTAATGGCAGTATGACGACTAGCGGCTTTAGTCAAAGCTTGGCGTATATCCCTAAGTCCTTCTGTACTCATTCGAGCAAGCCAAGTGCGTCTTCCAATTTGGGTACCATAGCGGGATAAAATTCTACGAGATCGTTTCCAAGCTGCTTTTTCGCATTCGCTGATAAAAAGCACGATCATCGTTGAGTAATCTCTTTAATTGCTTGGAATAGAAATGTGATCGCATCACTTTGATCTAGCCAAGCAATACAAGCTTGACGCATTTGCTGATCCGATTGGCCTGCAGCTGCTTGCTGAAAAGCGATAGGCATCACACAAGTATCTTTAATAAGATCTGCCACATCAAAGACCAGTGCTCCTCGTCGGGTCATTCCATGAATCAAAGGCAGTGCATGGGGAATCCCTAATACCCATAGCACCACCGCACTGATGCCATAAGCCAAATAATTGCCGTGATCTAAATAACTATTAAAAGGATCTAGATAATCTCGCTTACCCGGATCTCGAATAAAATTTTTTACTTGAGTACATTGTGCCCACAACCCGTAGAGTTTTTTTGCAAATTCAGCCTCTCGACTAAGAATAGTTTGGGTTTCTTCAGCAGTTTCAATATGAGAAAGATAATGACTGACCAGAGTTTCAATCGCTGCTTCATCAGGCTTTGGGTTTGATAATTTAGACCATTGCTTTAATAAAAATTCTGCTCGTTTTCTTTGAAAAAATTTTGCAGCACTCAGTCGCTTATGCTCATCTTGCCATAAGGTAACCCAAGCTTGACAATACTCAGTAGGGCGATATTCATTTAGGCTTGCTAAAAATAAGGGAGTACCACCACCGCCTACAAAAGCAACCATAACTTGAGAGTTAGCTAATAATCGAGCTGCTGCTTGTGTCAGTGAAGTACCACTACCTAGCAGAATAACATTGGTATTTTCCGGGGGGATCGAAAAAAATTTGGTCAGTGCTTTGTCATCTCTAGTATAAACAACACGTTCATCTTTTGCCATAATTCGGCAGTGCTCTAAATAATAGAGTCCCTGTCGGTGAGATGGGAGAATCGACATAAAATTATTCTAGGATATTTACTTGATTATTAAAAATTCTCTAATTAGAGAAGTGAAAATTTACGTCAATATGTGACAAAAACTTTACAAAAAAGTGACGTTTAGTGTTAAATAGTATGACAATTTTTGTAAAAATATAATAATTATAATCACTCATGTTTATAGAAAACTTAAACCAACATCTTAACACTGATAAAAAATCTACTAAAGATTTTAAAGCCAGTCTTCTGAGACATAGTAACGATCCTATTTCTGTTACAGAGAATGAAACCCCTTTACTGCTTAAAATTGTTTTGAGCCTGACTTATGGAGGTATTCCTCCAGATAAAGAGTGGGAAATATTACTAAATGAACCAGCAATGGAGGAGAGGGCAAAAGAAGCTTTAAGAACTAAAGTCATTGATAAAATCACAGGAGGAGAATTTATTTGGGCTGCATTGACGGCAGATATAGGTACCCATCATCCCAAATCCCGTAACGATAAAATTAGTTCTGGTTCAATTATTGCTCATAACTTAACACCCCCTCCTAAAGAACTAGGCTTAGTCACTTCTGCGTATCTTAAAAATATTCGAAATTTTTCTGGATCAGGCAATGGAGCTTATGTTGCGCACTATCAATGGCTTAGCTTTACTTATCAAGACGCTAATGGCGTATTGAGTATACTTGAGCGAGTAGTAAAGCAAGATCACACCTTAAAACAAACCCTATTAGATCTTGGAATTTCTGCAGAAGACTGGGATTCTTTTCATCAAGCCGTAGCCAATCACTTAAGTGCTTCTAATAATGCACCGTTAGATCGCCAGTTGAAACAAATTTTTGTACCTGACCCTACCTGCAATGGAGATGATTATCTTGTGATCAGTCCGTTACCTGCTACTAGGATGGTGGCTGCCTTCAAGCAATACCGAGAAAAGCTACGAGAAGAATCTGCTCATGTTGTTACCTCTTCATTAAAGGTAGGCGGTACTAAACCACAAAATGCAGGAAGTTTAATCAATGAGCTAGGAGGGAATTTACACTTACTTAAAATGACTATTCCTAGTGCTCATTCAAACAATAATTATTATCGACGATTAAAACAATTGACTACCTCAAATGCTCCTTATTTATTTTTACCTATGGTAAAACGAGAAACAGAAAAACTAGAAGCTTGGTTAGAAAAAGATTGGAATATAACTTATGGTAATCGCCAAGATTACTTAGATCAGCTTGAGAAAAAAATTTCAGCATGGATTACTCCAGAATTAGAAGCACAAGATCAGTTTTTAAGCTGGATTACCAGTGATACTCCTGATGCAATTAAAGCTAGAGAAAATCTAGAAACTAAGAAATTACCTCATTGGGTAAATGTTTGGCTTGGATTAAGTAGCTTACCTATCAGCAGCCAGCAGCTTACTCAAGCACTACAAAATGATGCGTATCAAGCCCTAAAATTTAAATCTCTACTAGATGATGTTCTCTACCAGCTAGTTACAGATGCACTCAACCGTTTAATTAATTACTTACACCACTAGGGGGTTGCATGGATCAGTACTATTTATTATTACCTATGATAAAAATAACCAACATAAATTGGGAAAGTAGCCATCTGACGTGCTCCCTTCCTTTAACTGCTATTGCTGGATTTGCAGATTGTTTAGTTAATTTTGAGCTGGTAAACCACGCCCCTGAAACTAATGCAGATCTTAAAGGATTTGCGGTATGCCTTCATGAAGGGGAAATTTATGATGGACTGACAAAAAACCCCTTAGCCCTATGCAAAGGCAATGGAAATAAACCAAATGAAGACGATCTGATAAACCCACCTATTATTCCTGAACTCAAAGGCCACGCTACTCTAAGTTTAGTAATCAAAATTGAAGTAGAAAACAAATCTAAAATGGATGATTGGATTAAAGAAAGGGCAAATCAAGTGTTACATGTTTGCCGAATTGCTGGAGGAGATATTATTCAAGCAGGAAGAGCTCAGATTTTCGATAAAAAAATTGAGCTTGCTAAAGCCATGAATAAACTCCCTACTGGTTGGTTTATAAAAGACCGTGCAGAGCTTATTGCAAAAGAGCCTGATCCTTTTAAAGCTCTTATAGATGCGGTGGCTTGGTTTTCTTCTGAAAATACCCCAGACTCCACAGAAAAACAACTCAAACAACGCCGCTATCCCGGTTGGCTTTATGCTACCTGTGTGGGTTATCAGCTCCTCGAAGATCCTCAAGATCGCCTTAATCGCAGTCATGGTGTAAAGGATTGCGATCCAGTGAATCATGCCTATGCCGAACCTGCCCATAGCCTTGCAGAGCTTATTTGGGTGCGTAAATTGCTACCCCTATTCTCAAAAGAAACCTCTAATACTGATGATAATTGGCTTCAAGGATTACTTTGGGATTGGAAAACCCATAGGGAAAGTAAAACTGTCTATTTATCAGCAAAATAACAATGAATTAAAAAACCATCCTTTAGGAGTACATATATGCCATCTGTAGAAATCCCATCTTTACTCAATTACACCCGCAGCATTGTCCCGAGTGAAGGAACGTTTTGGATTAATCATCATGATCCTTTAATTATCCAAGAAAAAACAGTACTGGGTACCATTGCCAACTATAGTGGTGTCTATAAAGGAAACAAACAGCAAGACGAAGAGGCAATTAATAAACAAATGCTGGCAGGAGATAATAATATTCAACGAATAGATAGCTGCCACCTACCTGCTGGCACTGATACCTTTACCCTACGTTTTAGTCTTAAATTTCTAGCTAATGCTAATGCACCAGAGAGTTGTAATGTTCCAGAGTTTAGAAATGATCTAGAAGAAATTGCAGTGCTTTACAAAGAAAAAGGAGGATTTACTGTCCTTGCTGAGCGTTATTTTGCTAATTTAATGAATGGTAAATTTCTCTGGCGTAATCGTTATGGTACTCAGCGTACCCTCACTTTAAAGGCACCTTTTCATAAGGATTTAAAGGAAACTAGTTTTGATATTATTGATGAGCCCCATTTACCTGAAGATAAAATAGCTCAATTTCAGCCTTGGATTAATCATATCGCAGATGCTTTCAGTGGCAAAATCCCATTTTTTATCCTAGATGTTGTCGCTAAAATCACGATAGGCGATGGTCAAGAAGTTTATCCTAGCCAGGAGTTTGTGGATAAAGGATCTCAAGGAGGGAAGGGGGGAAAATCAAAAACTCTATTTTCAGTAAAGGTCAATGGGCAACAAGTAGCTGCTCTGCACAGCCAAAAAATTGGTAACGCTATTCGCACCATTGACACTTGGTATCCAGATGCTTCTGTAGATCATCCATTAGCGGTAGATCCTTTCACGGTAGACAAGCGCAGAGCCACTACTGTGCGTTTGCCAGATAAGGAAAAATCAGATTTTTACAGCCTACTTAAAAATCCTGAAGAATTAAAAAATAAGCTTCAAGCCGCCTCAAATGCCAAAAATCTTGATGGTAATCTTCATTATTTTATGGCAGTCCTCATTCGAGGTGGAGTCTTTAGTGGCGAGGGTAAAAAAGATAAAAAATAGGAGCATAGTCTTATGTTTTCAGAATATGTTGAAATTCATACTCAAGGGGAGTCAGAAGACACTCACTTTATCTTAAGCAAGCTATTTACTCGGATTCATGGCATTTTAAAATCCCACTCTCTTAATATTGCTTTAGGATTTCCGGATCTAAAAGAATATTCGCCAGGCAAACTCATCCGTTGTTTTGGTGTTGTTAAAGATTTGGCTCAGTTAGAGAAAAATGATGGGCTACTTCATCTTGAAAAGAGGAATATGATTTCAATTAATTCCATTGCCAGCGTACCTAAAGATCATGACAAAATAGCCTATCGCCGATTACGAGAGCCAGAAAAAGCAATCAATGGATTTAAAAAACGGCTTAGTCTTCGTAATCAGAAAAGGGAGAGCATACCTCATTTAAAAAACAACACAAATGAAACCGAAGAAAAGGAGAAAATAAAACGACCACCCTATTTAATTTTAGAACGTAACGGGCAGAAACTACCAATTCATATTGGCACGGAAAGGCTAAAACTTGATTCAGATCTTTGCCAATTTAATACCTATGGATTTGCAAAAAAGATAAAAGAGTGCTATGCAGCGATTCCTTTCTTTTAAACCTTCCTATTTTGAGATATTTTTTATTTACAATAAAAACAATAACTTGTAATTTATGCTAAAAAAGGAAGGTTTTTTATTAAAATTTAAGTATACTGAGCTTGCTTTTAAAACGAATCCCACGATAAAAAGTGGGATTGTGCTCGGCTAGCTTTAAAGGATCTTTAACAATTTTTACTGTTCACCGCCGAATAGGCGGTTTAGAAAATGTAAGTATACTAGATGAATGTTTTAAAATAGTTCACCGCCGAATAGGCGGTTTAGAAATAAAAAATGAGCATAATTAATGATTTATCTATGTTCACCGCCGAATAGGCGGTTTAGAAAATTTGTAAGTAGCTATTTGTATTATTCATTTTGTTCACCGCCGAATAGGCGGTTTAGAAAATCAGGAACGAAATTATTTCAAGGGGGTAAAAGTTCACCGCCGAATAGGCGGTTTAGAAAAAATCAGAGGCTCTAATGATGACAAACTATCAGTTCACCGCCGAATAGGCGGTTTAGAAAAATCTTGATCCGTATGATCGTTTTAGTATTAAGTTCACCGCCGAATAGGCGGTTTAGAAAATGCAATAAAATACTTTACTGCAAGCTGTGTTGTTCACCGCCGAATAGGCGGTTTAGAAAAGTGAACTTTAAGAGACATCGATCGCAATGGTGTTCACCGCCGAATAGGCGGTTTAGAAAGAATGATAAACGTGCTACGTAAACATTAAATTGTTCACCGCCGAATAGGCGGTTTAGAAAATCTCGATAAAAATAATTGATTTTTACCTTCTGTTCACCGCCGAATAGGCGGTTTAGAAAATCAGTGCTTTGTAAATATCAAGTATCAAATCGTTCACCGCCGAATAGGCGGTTTAGAAAGTAACTTCTTAACGCTTTAATCACAGCCGAAAGTTCACCGCCGAATAGGCGGTTTAGAAAAAATACTACACAGACTGTATTACAACAAATCTGTTCACCGCCGAATAGGCGGTTTAGAAAACAAACATTAGAAGAATATGAGTGGAAGGGAGGTTCACCGCCGAATAGGCGGTTTAGAAATAACCTTGATCCGTACGATCGTTTTAGTATTAGTTCACCGCCGAATAGGCGGTTTAGAAAAGATAATCCATGTATCAACCCAACACCAACATGTTCACCGCCGAATAGGCGGTTTAGAAAAATAACATTCTTTCTTTGCAAAGATGAATGAGGTTCACCGCCGAATAGGCGGTTTAGAAAATATATAAATGACCTGTAGGTAATATAGGTATGTTCACCGCCGAATAGGCGGTTTAGAAAATCCCGCCAAATCATCTTCATATAATCGTTGCGTTCACCGCCGAATAGGCGGTTTAGAAATGTACATGATGTGTTAAGACAATGGAGAAGCTGTTCACCGCCGAATAGGCGGTTTAGAAATGTTATAAAATTTCCCTTTATCTTCTGCTTCATGTTCACCGCCGAATAGGCGGTTTAGAAAATTGGCTTTAGTAGGACAGATAATTGACTTGAGTTCACCGCCGAATAGGCGGTTTAGAAATCAAGCAATTAAAGACATGGGTAGAAGAGTGTGTTCACCGCCGAATAGGCGGTTTAGAAAAAGTACATTTTCTGCTTTAAGTGCTAATGTTGGTTCACCGCCGAATAGGCGGTTTAGAAATTTTAGATGTTGACTATCTGATACACCTCTAGGTTCACCGCCGAATAGGCGGTTTAGAAATCACAACGATAACCTGACAATACCACTACCTTGTTCACCGCCGAATAGGCGGTTTAGAAATATTTCAGGAATACTCATGTGTACTCCCCCGTGTTCACCGCCGAATAGGCGGTTTAGAAATATAGCGAGGGAAGTGTAACTGTACACGATCCGTTCACCGCCGAATAGGCGGTTTAGAAACATTCTTTATTTTTTTAATTAATTTCATTTCGGTTCACCGCCGAATAGGCGGTTTAGAAAACCATAATACTCAGCTATTAATTGATCATATTGTTCACCGCCGAATAGGCGGTTTAGAAAACTTCACCTGAATCTTCTAAGATTCCTTGCATGTTCACCGCCGAATAGGCGGTTTAGAAATCTAACCTGTTTATTTAGCTCCTCACAACGATGTTCACCGCCGAATAGGCGGTTTAGAAATTTAATGGTGTCATCTACATAGGTACCATAACGTTCACCGCCGAATAGGCGGTTTAGAAATTGGTTAAAAACAGTAGATGCAGATACTCTTGGTTCACCGCCGAATAGGCGGTTTAGAAATTTCAGATGCTGGCTATCTGATACACCTCTAAGTTCACCGCCGAATAGGCGGTTTAGAAAAACAAGAATTCTAATATTCTCTGGTCAATCAAGTTCACCGCCGAATAGGCGGTTTAGAAATCAGAGAGACGGCACTTACAAACATGGAGGAAGTTCACCGCCGAATAGGCGGTTTAGAAAAAGAAAGTTTACTTCACTGCTTCTTCTAACAAGTTCACCGCCGAATAGGCGGTTTAGAAATTACTTTCTTAAAGAGATAGAAGAATACCACCCGTTCACCGCCGAATAGGCGGTTTAGAAAAGTCGGCCCACTTAAAGACGCTAGTGATTGGTGTTCACCGCCGAATAGGCGGTTTAGAAAGATAATTATAAACAGCTGGTATCGTTCTTCTCGTTCACCGCCGAATAGGCGGTTTAGAAAGTAAAATACGATAATACTCCGAGTAATGACACGTTCACCGCCGAATAGGCGGTTTAGAAAGCGTCAAAATCTAAATTACCCATTATTTGTATGTTCACCGCCGAATAGGCGGTTTAGAAATGCATGATCAGGTGGCAATATTCTATCTCTTAGTTCACCGCCGAATAGGCGGTTTAGAAAATCAAATGTACATCTCAAATCTTCAGCGTTATGTTCACCGCCGAATAGGCGGTTTAGAAATACAGTGCCCATCCCTATTCCTCTGCATATAGGTTCACCGCCGAATAGGCGGTTTAGAAAACTAACAACATTTATTCTAAGTTGTGCATTGAGTTCACCGCCGAATAGGCGGTTTAGAAAGCTCGGTGAGACAGTAGTTATTCAAAAATCACGTTCACCGCCGAATAGGCGGTTTAGAAAATATACACAATGGATAGTCAAAAGCATTTTACGTTCACCGCCGAATAGGCGGTTTAGAAAACAACTCATGCAGATGGTACTCGTGTAATATTGTTCACCGCCGAATAGGCGGTTTAGAAATGCACTTATAAAGCCTTGATGTATTGTTTCTGGTTCACCGCCGAATAGGCGGTTTAGAAATATCCTGAATAATACTCATAAGTTAATACTGTAGTTCACCGCCGAATAGGCGGTTTAGAAAATTGTCTTAAAACATCGTGTACTGGTATGTCAGTTCACCGCCGAATAGGCGGTTTAGAAATGTATCCAGCGTACATCAAATTTTGTAAAGAAGTTCACCGCCGAATAGGCGGTTTAGAAATGTAGCTCTTACTCTTTTATCTCCGCTCTCTAGTTCACCGCCGAACAGGCGGTTTAAAAAATCAGAGCCCACAGAAACCAAACCCACTTTGTATTATCTCCGAATAAGTAATTTAGAGAATCCAATAAGAGATATTTAATCTAAATATTTGTATAATCACTGGTTAATTATTTACTATTTTACTTAAAAAAATAAATATACATAGCATTGTAATGAAGAAACTGCTCTTTATACCTATCCTCTTTATTCATATTCAAGCAAAAGCATGGGTTGACAATCTCGCTAATGACTCTATGGAAGGCTATCCCATCTATTCTATAGGGGTAATGAGTGAAGATGGGGATGAGGAACTTATTTTTGATTGTAGTAAAAATGGGGTAGAAAGCACTTTATTGCTCAATCAAGATATTACCGTAATCTATACAAGCTATCTTGCCTATGATGCTTATGCAGGGTTTTATGATGGAAAGAAGCCTGAATTATATCGGGATATTATCTATCGAATTGATAACAATCGTGTAGAGAGGACAGGAAGTGATGTAGTTCGCCACGATGTAGGATTGTTGAAATTGCGTGGAACTATGGATAGGTATTCCCCTTGGGATATCCTCCATCAAATGAAAGATAAATCAGAAATCATTATGCAGGTGGAGGGGCTAACTATGGAGTTTGATATTAGCGGGGTCAGTGAATATTATCCTAAGTTTAAGGAATACTGTAATTTCTAGGATTAAATGTTATCTAAGCAGATCGTAAAGAATCTACAATATTCATTCTTGCTGCACGGACTGCAGGTAAAAATCCGCCTAGCAATCCCATAAATAAAGAGAAAATGATAGCTTGCTCCATAATTTTCTCTGTCAGAATAAAGCTAAAGGCAAGCTCAGAAAAGGTTTGCCAATTCATGGTGGAAATCGTAAAAAATTGCATAAATGAAGCAATAAATAAGCCTATTGCACCACCAATTAGACTCAAAGCAAGGGATTCTAAAAGAAAAGCAGATAAAATGCTGCTTCTTGGAAAACCAAGGGCACGAAGAGTGCCAATTTCTATGGTACGGTTTGCTACTGATGCATACATGGTAATCATGGCACCAATCATGGCACCAATGGAAAAAATAATACTCAAAGATATCCCTAAGACTTTTAAAAATCGAGACATCATTTCTGATTGTTCAGCATAAAAGGTAATTTCTCGTTTTGCTAAAATGGTCAACCGTTGATCGCTTTCTAAAAGGGTTTTAGTTTGTTCAAAAGCATTAGGATCGGCTAGTTTAAAAATAATAGAAGAATAAGCATTACGACGAAAGGCTTGCATGAGTTGATTTACATCCCCCCATACTTCAGAGCTAAATCCAGTTTTCCCTCCATCAAAAATACCCACAATAGTCCATTCATTCATACCAAGATGAATTTTATCTCCCACATGGGTATGGCTAAAGCTTTCAGCCAATTTATTACCTACAATGACTTCACTTGCTCCGGGGCGAAACATTCTTCCTTCAACAAGCCGAATTTGGGGGCGTAATGCCAGTCCTGCACTAGAAATCCCCCGAACGGTGACATTAGATGGCTTACCGGTCATTTTTTTAGGTAGCACAATCAATACAATGAGCTCTTTTGAAATGAGTCCTTCGCCTTGAGAGTCATAAGCTATTTTAGGTAGGCTAGTAATGATTCCTGCTTGTTCTCGATCAATAGTACTTTGTACTTCGGTTTCTGCTGCATGGCGAAGTACGATCATGTTATCTGGACTGCCAGTAGCAACTAAGGTTTCTTTTAAGCCAGCAGAGAGCATCAATACAGTGGTAAAAACGAAAACCACTAGACTCATACCAATAGCAGTCAGTAGGGTAGTAAGCTTACGTGTCCAAAGATTACGAATAATGTAGATAAAGGGGATCTTCATGAAAGATAAAGGAGCTAGCCAATATCTCGAAAACCGCTTAGGATAGGCGTAGTCGCTCCACGCCAAGCAGGAATTGCTGCTGCACTTATACCTACCATAATAGCAGCTCCAATAGAGAGCCAAGCAGTTTGGATGGTTACTCTGAAAATGGGAAAGAAAGTACCTATTTTAGTGACAAAAATATGAGCAGTAGGGTAAAGAAGAATCAGTCCTAAAATTCCTCCTGTGATAGCAATAATTAAAGATTCCCCGTACACGAGTAGGGCAATGTATTTGCCAGAAAACCCGAGTGCCTTTAAGGTAGCATATTCCCGTTTTCGTTCTCTAGCATTCATTGCCATCGTATTTGCCATAATTGCCATTATGATGATAATTACCAGAAATGAAACAATTTTAATTACGGTAACAATGGCTTCTGTCATGGCAACAAAACTAAGTTGAAAGACTTTTTCCGTTTCAGTTAGGGTTTCTGCAGGGGAATTTTTAAACTGGCTATCAATTTCCTGAGAAATTTTAGCCGCTTGGCTAGAATTCTCTAATCCAACGATATAAATTCCTACATGATCTATGTTTTCATTAGTCGCTTTATCTTCTTTGATCCGCTCGTTTAAATGTTGCCAATGAAACATAAATAGAGTTTCATCTACTCCCTTAGTCTCTCCTCGGTAAATTCCTCGAAGGACAAAATTCCAGTTTCCGGGGTAAATCACGCCTCGAATTGGGATCGTATCTCCAATTTTCCAGCCATATTTATTGGCCAACCGCTCTCCAGCTACCGCTCCCTGTCGATCAAGGAAAAAGGCTTTTTTCTGATCGGGAGGAAGTACATACTCAGGATAAAGATCGAGATAGCTTCGAGGCTCAATGGCAAATTGGGGAAAAAAGTTTTTTTCACTAATATAAATACCCCCAAACCAAACAGAATAACTCATGGCTGATACCCCTTTGGTTTGTTGAATTTTGTTTTTATAACTTAAAGGCAGGGGAAAAAGTAGAGAGATAGCATTGCGGGTAATTAAGCGTGCAGCTGAAGCCGATTCAGCTTTGCCATACCAAGCATCTACTACCGTACGTAATAAACCAAAAGCAATAATAGCAATCACAATACCAATTAGGGTAAGTAGGGTTCTCAATTTTTGCCGAAAGGCATTGCGAGTAATTAATAACAGTAAGTGAGACATGGGAAAGTAGCTTAAAGAATAATTACTGGTTAAGCACTCCCTTATCCAAATGTTTCACTAAGTGAGCACAATCTGCAGCTGTTTGATCGTGGGTGACCATAACAATAGTTTTGCCTAGATCTTGATTGAGTTGCTGTAGCAATTTAAGAATATCTTTTGCTGATTCCCGATCTAAATCTCCCGTAGGCTCATCGGCTACAATGAGGGTAGGATCAGTCACTAAAGCACGGGCAATAGCCACCCGCTGTTGCTGTCCACCTGAAAGTTGAGAAGGGTAGTGATCCATGCGATCTTTAAGTCCAACAATAGTAAGTACTAGAGCTGCATGTTCCTTTCTTTCTTTACGAGTTAGGTCAGTGAGGGATAAAGGTAACTCCACATTTTCATGCGCGGTAAGTACCGGCATTAAATTATAAAACTGGAAAATAAACCCTACGTGATCTGCTCGCCACCGTGCTAAATCTTTTTCTGCTAAGGTAGCAATATCTATCCCATCTACATATAAATGACCACTGCTTGGCGTATCAATCCCAGCTATTAAATTTAGTAAGGTACTTTTTCCAGAGCCAGAAGGACCCATCAAAGCAATAAATTCACCATCGGCAATGGTTAAATTAATATTTTCAAGGACAGGTACGGTTTGATTACCCCGTTGATAGAATTTACTGATTCCTTTTATTTCTACCATACATAATAGATACTAATCTGTAATAGGGAGAATGCGAGCGTTGTCTTTAAGTTTTTCCGGTGGGTTAATGACAACTTCATCATCTAGATTGAGTCCTTGTTTAAGCACTACAGAATCTCCCCAATTTTCTCCAAGTACTAAAGGAATTAAATGGGCAGTATTACCTTGAATCTGAAAGGCATAATTTTGATTATTTTTAGTAACGATAGCAGCTTTAGGAATGGTAGTACGAGAGGTTAAATCTTCTGGTGAAAGAGGTTGGGAAAGAAAGGACACTCTAGCACTCATATCAGGTAAAATTCGTTCATCTTGATCAATAAAACCAATTTTTACCAGTACCGTAGCTTTGGAGCGATCTACGGTGGGAACAATCATATGAACACGACCACGAATACGCTTATCCGGAAAGGCATCGAACTGAATCTGGCAAGGTTGGTGGATTTTTACTTGCATCAAGTTAGCTTCTGACACATCTGCCTCTACTTGTAAGGTACTCATATCAGCCATAGAAACTACCGCTCCTTTCGATTGAGTAGCTGGGGAGAGAGGAACAATCACATCACCTACATCAGCGTGTTTTTCCAAGATAACCCCGTTAAAGGGAGCACGGATCAAAGTATATTCTACAGCAACTTTAGCTGCTCGGTAGGCTGCTTTAGCGGCAATAATAGCCGCTTTTGCACTTTGAACAACTGCTTTTGCCGTGTTATAACGAGCTTCAGCCGCATCATATTCAGATTGGGTTGCAAGCTTTCTCTTTGTTAAATTGACTAACCTAGCTAGCTCAATTCTTGCATTCTCTAGCTCAGTTTGAGCTTGTAATAACTCAGCTTCGGCAACAGCCACATTAGCTTCAGCTTGTGCTTGTGCTGCCAGTACATCTTGGTTTTCTAACTGAGCAATAATATCTCCTTTTTTTATATAGTCTCCTTCCTCAACATTTAATACTTCTAATTGCCCAGTGCCTTTAGAAGCAATATCTGCTTTGGTTTGAGGCACTACATAGCCAGTGGCATTAAACAGAGTGTAATTTTGAGCAGGATAGACTTGGGAAATGGTACTAATTTTTACCTTAATTCCCTTATGGAAAAACTGAATATAAAGAAAAGATATAATACTAATGAATAGAAAAACAAAAATAACTAACCATTTATACTTTTTTTTAGGTGGTGATTTTATTTGAGATTTATTATTTTTATCCCCATGGCGAGTAATCTTTAGCTTTTCTAACTCCTCCATGAAACTATGAATTATCTAAAGTATTTTTATTTAGCTTATTTTTTTTACTTTCTGCCACTTTGCTCTAGCAATTTCTATCACCATAGGCAGGATAGAGAGGAAAATAATACCTAAAATAACTTTTTCAAAATTATTTTTTACAAAGGTGTTATTTCCAAACCAATAGCCAGCAAAGATAAGTAATAGAACCCATAGACCACCACCAACAACGTTGTAGGAAATAAATTTCCTATAGTGCATATAGCCAATACCAGCAACAAATGGAGCAAAGGTTCTTACAATGGGAACAAAGCGGGCTAGAATAATCGTTTTTGCTCCATATTGCTCAAAAAAATTATGAGTTTTATTTAAATATTTAGGATTAACTAGCGGCTTTCCTCTAAAGTGCCAATCTAATACTTTATACCCAAATAGTTTGCCAATAGTATAATTAACAGTATCTCCTAAAATAGCTGCAGTAATGAGTAAAATAAATGCTATCCATATATTTAATCCATCTTCATGGGCTGTAAAAACACCTACAGTAAATAGTAAGGAATCTCCAGGAAGAAGAGGCATAATTACTAGACCAGTTTCAATAAAAATGATTAAAAATAAAATTGCATATACCCATATTCCATACTGAGCAAGCATAGTACCCAAGTGAGTATCAAAATGGAGAAAGAAACTCAAGAAATGGCTTAACATAAGTGTAATAAAAAATTATGTTTTAAAGTTCTGAAGACAGATTTTAATTTATTTTTACGCTTAAATTAAAAAAGTAGAGAAAAAAGAATACTTATGCCATTTTATTATCAATCTCAAGGGGAAGGTGCTCCTTTAGTTATCTTACATGGTCTATTTGGTTCTATGGGTAACTGGCGTAGTATAGCATCTAAATTATCAAGTGATTTCAAGGTAATTACGCTTGATTTACCTAACCATGGTTATTCTCCTGCACAGGATTTTTTTAACTATCAGACCTTAGCACAAGATATTGCTTATTTTCTAATTGAAAATAACTTTAGTCCAGCTATTTTACTTGGTCATTCTTTTGGTGGAAAAATTGCGATGCAATGTGCTTTAGATTTTCCCAATCAGGTAAGTGGTCTAATTGTAGTAGATATTGCTCCTAGAGCTTATAATCCCTCTCATAATTTTATTTTTGATGCCTTAATCTCATTAGATCTTTCGTACTACGGCAGCCGATCTGAGATTGATAAAGCTCTTTCTTTAAAGATTCCGGATATGAAAGTACGGCAGTTTTTATTAATGAACTTAGAGAAAACCAAAGAATCTTATTCTTGGCGTATTAATCTGGTTAATTTAAGGAATAATTATCAAGCAATTTGTGCACCTATTACAGGAAACTACCCGTATAAAGGTAAAAATTTGTTTATAAAGGGAGAAAATTCTAGCTATATTGCTGCAGATGATGAACAAGAAATTTATTGTTGGTTTCCTTATGGAAGTATTTACTCTATCCCTAATACAGACCATTGGGTGCATGCCGATTCCCCTAAGTTATTTTTAGAGGCTATACTAGCATTTCTAAAATAATATCTTGTTTATCAAAATGGCTTTTAAGCAGGAAAAAATAAGAACAGCAGTAATTGGAGTAGGCTATTTAGGGAAATTTCACGCCCAAAAATATGCTCACTTACCTCATTCAGATTTTATCGCTGTTGTAGATATTGACGATGATTCAGCCCACCGCACTGCCCAAGAGTATGGTGTGCTCGCTTTTACTGATTATCGTGATTTATTTGGAAAAGTAGATGCAGTTAGTATCGTAGTTCCTACCGAGTATCACTATCAAGTGACTAAGGACTGTTTAGAAGCAGGTATCCATATCCTATTAGAAAAACCTATTACTCCTACCCTTGAACAAGCCGATGCTCTCATTCAGATAGCAAAAGAAAATAAATTGATTTTTCAAATAGGGCACTTAGAACGATTTAATGCAACCACCCTTGCCCTTAAGGAATTTATTGACAATCCGAGGTTTATTGAATCTCATAGACTTGCCCTTTTTAATCCTAGAGGAACAGACGTTAGCGTCATATTGGATTTAATGATTCATGATATTGATATTATTTTAAGCATCGTCAACGCACCTGTTAAAGAAATTCGTGCTAATGGAGAATCGGTACTTACTCGAGATACAGATATTGCTAACGCTCGGATTTTGTTTAAAAATAACTGTGTTGCTAATGTAACCGCTAGTCGAATCAGTATGAAAATACAACGTAAAATGAGAATCTTTCAAAAAAATGCTTATATTTCCGTAGACTTTCTTAAAAAGAAGTTAAGTATTTTCCGTAAAGGTACAAGAGAATCTTTTCCAGGAATACCAGAAATTACAAGTAAGGTACATTATTTTGATCGTAGTGATGCAATTATGTCTGAAATTGATTCTTTTTTACAGACCATCATCACACATAGTAACCCAGTAGTAGGTGGACAAGAAGGTAGGGAAGCACTTGCAGTAGCACTTCAAATTAGCCATCTACTTAAAAATTAAAAATAAAATTAATTTAGAAAAATATTCTATGCTACCCATGGTAGATTTAAAGGCACAGTATCAGGTGCTTAAGGAAGAACTTAATGAAGCAGTATTACACACTTTAGCTAATGGTCAATTTATCCTTGGTCCTAATGTAGAAGATTTTGAAAAGGAAGCAGCAGCCTATTTAGGTGCACAATATGCTATCAGTGTTGCCTCTGGTACGGATGCACTTCATTTAGCACTCATTGCTGCAGGAGTTAAAGCTGGAGATGAAGTGATTACCTCTCCATTTACTTTTATTGCTACGGCGGAGGCCATTTGCTATGTGGGAGCTCATCCAGTATTTGTAGATATTGATGAAAAAACGTTTAATCTAGATACTAATCAAGTAGAAGCAGCGATTACTCCTGTTACTCGAGCTATTTTACCCGTACATTTATTTGGACAGGGGGCAAATATGGTTCATTTGGAAACAATTTCTGCTCAATATGGATTATCTATTATAGAGGATTGTGCCCAATCTTTTGGTGCAGAGATTAATGGAAAAAAAACAGGTACGCTAGGATTTGCTGGATGTTTTAGTTTTTTTCCAAGTAAAAATTTAGGCTGTTACGGAGATGGTGGACTTATTACTACCTCTTCAAAAGAGGTTTCTGATCACCTTAAAGTCCTTAGAAATCATGGAAGCTCAAAGCGCTACCATCATATAAAATTAGGATTTAATAGTCGTTTAGATGAATTACAAGCAGTGATTCTACGAGTCAAACTAAAGTACATTGATCAATTTAATAAAGCAAGAAATCAAATCGCGCAACAATATACTGAAACACTTACTAATCTACCCTATTGTATCCCTCCTTATAAGGAAACAGGAAATACTCATGTCTATCACCAATATACCTTACTCTCTCCCTATCGAGATGAAATAATGAAAGCACTAACGGTGCAGCATATTACCTCTGCTATTTACTATCCTATTCCATTACACCAACAAGTTGTTTTTCAACAAATATATCAAGATGTACACTTCCCAGTCAGCGAGAAAGTTGCAAAACAATGCTTATCTTTACCTATTTTCCCAGAAATGAGTGAGTCTCAGATAGAGCAAGTACTTAACGTTGTTCAAGGTGTGCTATTTGGAAAATGATCAGCACCCACAGCTAGTCGCTATTGTTGCGGGAGAGGCTTCTGGAGATCATCACGGTGCTGATTTAGTTTCTAAAATACTAGCAACTTCATCTAAGTCGATTCGTTTTTGTGGTATTGGCGGATCTCATATGAAAGCCGCTGGGGTAGAAATATTACATAACTCAGCTCATCTAGCAGTGATAGGGCTAGTAGAGATTCTTTCTCACTTTAGAAAAGTTTATAAAGTATTACGAAAGATGCGGCAATTTCTTAAAGAAAGTCGCCCTGATTTGTTAATTCTAATAGATTATCCAGAGTTTAACTTACGGCTTGCTAAAACTGCAAAACAGCTCGGAATAAAAGTTCTGTATTATATCAGCCCTCAGATATGGGCATGGCGAGAGTACCGAGTTCATCAAATTAAAAAATTGGTGGATATGATGGCAGTTATTTTCCCTTTTGAGGTACCATTTTATGATCGAGCAGGAGTACCAGTATGTTTTGTGGGGCACCCTTTAAAAAACAAGGTAAAGAGTAATTTAACTCGCAATAAAGCACTCACTAAATTTGGATTGGAGTCTCACCATCTAACCTTAGGGTTATTTCCTGGGAGCAGAAAAAGTGAAATAAAGCGAATCTTACCTATATTAATTCAAGCCGCAGAGAAAATTTCTTTAAAAATACCTAATACTCAATACTTGTTGCCCTTGGCATCAACACTAACTGAAACTGAATTAGCTCCTTATTTAGCAAAAAGTACAGTGCCTATTAAAGTAATTTCTCATTGTCCTTATGATGTAATGGTAGCTTGCGATAGTATTATTGCAGCTTCGGGAACAGTTACTTTGGAAATTGCTTTAATTGGTGCTCCTATGATTGTAGTTTATAAAGTAAAAGCTTTTACCTATTGGATAGGGCGTTTACTAATTAAAGTAAAGTATATTGCTCTTTGTAATATTATTGCAGAGGAACTGGTAGTTCCTGAGCTTATTCAAGCAGAGGCCTCACCAGAACATATAGCTGAAGAAACTCTAAACTTACTACAGAATGAAAATAAGGTCAAAGCTATGAAAGAAAAATTTGAATTTGTTAAAGCTAGATTAGAGATACCATCACAGATAAATATAAGTAATCTTGCTTTAGAGATGCTAAATACCGTTTAGATTTAATTATTTTTGATCCTCCTTTTCTATAGCAAAGCGATGAAACCCTCGTTTTGATTTCACTAAAAGCCAATCTCTAAGATAAGTAATTTCTGGTGTATTCTCTAAATTGCTTAAATCTCTATTACCATTTCGTAGCTGCCAAAAAGCTTGCTCTAGTATTTGATAGCGGTGACCCTGAATACCGCCACGACGCAGCCCTACTACATTTAATCGGTAATGAGACACTGGATGACCACCTACAATAGTATAAGGAAAAACATCTTGACCTACAGAGCCGTTTCCCTGTACCATCACATAAGCACCTATCCTTGCATGTTGGTGTATGACTGAAGATCCCCCTAATACTGCCCGATCACCTATTTCTACATGACCACCTAGTAAAGCATTATTAGTCAGAATAACATGATTACCAATAGAGCAATCATGGGCAATATGGCTATATGCCATGAAATAGCCATCGTTTCCTATTTTGGTAGGGCAATTTGGATGAGTTGATCGATGAATCGTCACTCCTTCTCGTAAAATATTACGATCCCCAATAGAGACCCATGTTTCTATATTTTTATCAAAAGAAAGATCCTGAGGAAGATCGCCAATAACGACATAACTATGAATTTTATTTTGAGCACCTAACTGTACATAGGGATGAATAACTATATGAGAGCCGATACTCGTTCCATCTCCTATTGTCACTGGAGCATGGATAACTGTATAGGGACCTACTGTAACATTTTGTCCTAATGTAGCATTTGGATCAATGATTGCTGTAGGGTGAATACTCATGGTAGAGAAATTAGCTTGTAGCATGTTTAAACAAGTAAAACATTACTACACTACCAAACGTTTCTTAGCTCTCTTAGTTTTAAGAAAATTGTTTCAGGGTTAACATCAGCTAAATCAGAAAAAATTTTTTGCAGATTATTAACAATAGATAAACTATGCAAACGAAAAAAAGTATTAATTTCTTTCTCTAGCCCTAGGGTAGATACAAAAGGATTATTAGGATCTTGATTCTGTATTTTTCGCAATAAGGATTCCGCTTTTTGGTTATCTGCTTCGTAATGGAGAGTAAAGTTTAAATTATTCACAATATATTCATGACCTGGATAGATCAGAGTACTATCGGGAAGTTTAGTAAGTTGATTAATAAACGTATGATAAAGTACGCTTGGATTTCCTCCATTGTGACAATTGCCTGCACCTGCATTAAACAATGTATCACCGCAAAAAAGAGCAGGGGTATCAGTATGAGCATATAAACAAATATGACTTAGAGTATGTCCAGGTGTATCTAATACTTCTAACTCAACAGTTTTACCAACAGTAACTATATCCCCAGCATTTAATCCCCAATTAATACCTTGAATTTTATTTTTTGCATTACTATGAGCAAGCAATTTAGCGTTAGTTTGAGTGATCAGTTTTTGATTACCCCCTATATGATCTCCATGCTCATGGGTATTTAATATTTGGGTAATTTGCCATCCATGATTTTTAGCTATTGCTAAACATTTAGTGTAGTCAAGAGGGTCAATTGCAAGAGCTTCACCCGTTTCTGGGCAGGCAATAAGATAATTAAAATTGCGATAAGCATTCCCTGTCCAAATCTGTTCAATAATCATGGGCTACTCTTAAAGCAGTTTAGTTATACTGGAGATTTAGTTTTTTTAGCAATAATTAAATCAAGCTCTTGTTTTAGCCGAGGAAGAATCTCAGTGTATCGAAAACTTCCTAAAGTTTCTGTTCCTTTCTTAAGATTTACTGCTTTAGGACCACACCAAAGTCCGAGATCTGCATCATCTGTTTCTCCGGGACCATTGACTCGACACCCCATTACAGCGATGGTTACTGCATAGTCTGCAGCGTATTCTGTCATTGCTTTTACTTCTTGAGCTAGCTCAATAAACGCTTCATTTTCCACTCGAGAACAGCTTGGGCAGCTAATAATATTTAAGCTCTTAAGCCCATAGTCCACTACACTACGCACTCGACCTGCAGCAATATCAGCAATAATTTTTCGCCCTGCTTCTATCTCTTCACCTTTACGATCGAAAGGTAGGGTAAGGGATACTCGTACAGTGTCTCCAATACCTCGACTAATAAGCTGTTCGAAAGCAATTCTAGTTTTGATAATTCCATCCGGTGGCATACCCGCCTCTGTTACTCCTAAATGAAGAGGAATATCTGGACGTTCATCGGCAAAACGTTTATTTAGCTCAATAACTTTACTGGGATCAGAATCCTTCAAAGAAACACAATATCGAGTAAACCCTAGACCATCGAGGAACGTACAGTGATCAAAAGCACTGGCAAGCATAGGGGAGATTGAATCTCCTTCAGGAAATTCTGCAGCTTTATTTGGATCTACCGATCCACCATTCACTCCAATTCGAATAGCACAGTTATTTTCTCCAGCCACATCTACAAGGAATTTTACTTTATCCTGCCAAGGTTTATTTTTTTCATGGTGGTATAAGTGCCCAGGATTATAGCGGATTTTATCTACATGAGGTGCCACATCTTTAGCAAGACGGTAATTTTCTTGCAAATCAACGGATAAATTGGCTTCTGTTTGAGAGCGAATTTCTGCAAGTGCTTCTACATCTTTTTTTGTATCTGCGGCAATACGAATGATATCTGCTCCTGCTGCAACTAAATTACTTACTTGCTTAGTAGTTGCTTCTATATTTTGTGTATGAGTAGCACACATGCTCTGTACCGCAATTGGATTTCCATCACCAATGGTGATACTACCAATAACGACAGCTCGAGTAGGGTTACGTGGCAATTTCAAGATTTACTCTCCTTTAAACTTAAACATCTTAGAAAAGATTTTTTATGAATTATTAAATAATAGTGTGTTACTAATATAGCTATCAAAATTGTTCAAGAGAGCCTATGAAAAATTCGTCTATATTTCCCTATTCCCCTTATTGTAAAGAAGTAGATTTCTCTGAATTTGAAGTAAGTAATGCAGGAAGCAAAATCAATGTACACAATAGAGTAAATACAATGCCAATAGTAAGAATTAATCCCATACTAGCCATTCCTGGATGAGAAACTAGCAGTAAATTACCAAGGCTAAACATAGTAGTTAGGGTAGTAAATACTAAAGCACGGCTTGTACTAGTACGAAGTAGATCATTTCGATCACCAGGGGCTTGTCGTACTCTCTCTACCATATAAATACCGCTATCTACACCCACGCCAAGTAGCAAAGGCAAAGCAACTACATTAGCAAAATTAAAATAAATATGAAATGTAGCCATAGCAGTGCTTAATAATAAACCCGCAAGTGCAAGAGGTACTAAGACTAATAAGACATCTTTAATACTACGTAGCAAAAGAAATAATACAACTATAATTGCAAAAAGTGCATAAGAGAAAGCATGTTGTAAAGCATCAACAATTGCTTCCCCAGATCTAAGTTGAAGCACTAAGGGGCCCGTTGCACTAGGAGATATTTCATGAATTTTATTTACAAATCCACGTAAAGACTGAAGATCATCAACATTAAAATCTTTTGTAGGAAAAATTTCTACTCGATGAGTACCATCTGCTGTGATCCAACGATCTATGAGATCAGAGGGTAAAGTATCCATCGTAACTGCTTCGGCCTTTAGAGAGTTTTGTAGCTGGCTTAAGTTCTCAGGTAATGTACCTAGTAAATTGTGCTCTAGGCGGAGTAATGTTTGTTTCTGAGTAGCTTGATCTTCCTGTTCAATAGTAGAAACCAGATATTGGATATCCTCTTCAAGACGTTGAATTGCCAAAAAATCCTTAGGGGAAGGATCTTTGAAATAAGAATCTAAAGTATGAAGAAATATATCTAAAGTAGACAGAACTTGCCTAGAATCTGGATCAGCACTTGGTTTTATTGATGCATCTAATAAAAGTGGACCTACAAGTAAACTTAAATCATCAATAATCTCTAGCTTTTCTTCTTGATTATCAGGTACAAAATCTTCAGCAGTGATTACTTTGTCTACTGAATCTATTCTTTTAGCTCTCTGGGAAATTTTTTGGGCTTCTTCAGCATTAGAAGCAAGCACAATTGCGCTCCACATAGGAATAGTTTCAGTTTTCATCAGCTGTCTTATAGTAGAAACTGATTCTGAATTAGGATTGCGCAAATTAAGCGGATCATAATCAAATCTTACTTGAAGTAGAAAGGGTAGGGTTGCTAACCCTAATATTAACCCTCCTAAGAGAATTTGTTTCCTATACTGTAATGGCCAGCTATATATAAAATCAAATTTACCTTGAGTCTTTGATTCGTAGATATTTGGGATATTTTTAACAGGCAAATAACGTAGTATGGCGGGTAGAAGGAGTAAAGTAAGGCTTAAGTTAATAACCATTCCTGTGCCTGCGATTAAGCCTAATTCAGAGACACCAGAGAATTTAGTAGGGATAAATGAATAAAAACCAATCATGGTAGTAATAGCGCATAATATAAGAGCAATTCCAGTTTCAGATGCTGTTACTTTCAATGCCCTTAGCCTATTTGCCCCCTGATTTACAAGCTGCTGATAGCGCATACAAAATTGAATATCGTATTCAGTACTTAATCCAATATAAAGTACACCAAACGCAGTTGAAATAATATTGAGATGCCCGATATAAAATGCAGCAAACCCTGCAGTTAGGATGAGACCAACTACTAACCCTAATAAGATAGTAAGTGCAAAAGCACCTGATCGAAGCCCTATATATAATAAGGTCCCTGTCATGATTAGTGCTAAAATCCCAGCAAGTGTGTTTCCTGTCAGAGCACTTTCTAATTCTTCATGGGCAAGGCCTACATCACCGGTAAGTCGTATTCTCACTCCGTGTTCAGGATCTAGATGAAGAGATTTAGCAACGTCTCGAATTACATCAATGGCATCCTTTGCAGGCAGCATTTGATTATAATCCATCTGAGGCTGCACAATAATAAACTGGCGTTCTCCGCTTTTTGATAAGGAAGATCCACGATTCATAAGGTCTTGCCAAGAAAGCAAATGATCCTGCCCTTTTAAGGTGCTTTCTATAGTTTCATTAATAGAGGAGAAAATCGATTCTAAATCAAGGGTGGTTTCTTTTTTCTGCTTAGCAGAAATAATATCATCAAGCATCCCAAAGAAATTATTTAATGTGAGATCCTGAGTCAGTTTACCTAGAAACGGTTGTGCCTCTGCTAGATTATCTGCTACGGTATCTAGATCTTTGAGATCTAGATAAATTAATCCATTACGTTTGAAGAAATCATTTGATTCAGGTGCATAAATACTTTTAACTAGAGAATTTTTCTCAAGTGCATTAGTAAGCTGTTTAGTCGCATCCCAAGTATGTTCTGGAATATCCCCTTCAACAAGGATGAGTAAAGTATCTTGATATTGAGGAAATAACTTATCGTAATTTTTGCTTGCTATGCGAAAAGGGAGATCTGGAGCCAGGATATTTCCTGTATCCATATCTACACCTAAATGCCCTGATACATAAAAAAGCACCCACCCTGTGAATAGGAGGGTAGATATGATAATCCAAAGGGAAAAACGATAAACTACACTAATGCACCGGGTGATAAAATTAGTAACAAAATGGCTAGCAGCCTTAGCGAAAGAATTTTCCTTCTCTCTTAGCAAATGATCAGACATAATAGAGGATAGCTTTTATATTAAAACTCTACTTACCTTCCTTAGCAATTGCAGCTTCTCGATACTGTTTACTTTTCTCTTTAACCTGATCAAGTAACGCATCATAGCCTTGTGTTTTAATGACTTGACGATATTCAGTTCTCCTAACTGCTAAATCACTTACCCCATCGGCAATTACATTGACGATACGCCAGTTACCATCTATATTTCTCAGAAGATAGTCAAATGTAACATTGGTATCATCATGGTTAGTTAGCTTACTTCTAACTCGTATTCCTCCATTTTTAAGGGGATACTCACCTTCAATATTAAATTCTTCATTACTATAACCATCAAAGTGACGTGCGTAATCGGAAACAGATAAAATTTGAAATGCATCAACAAATTGGATGCTCTGCTCATCTGTAAGAGACTTCCAAGAGGATCCAAGGGTGTAGCGAGCAATAAATGGAATATCTAAAGTTTCTGTTACTACAGGTAAGAGTTGTTTATAGCGACCATCAAAACCTAGTTTCTTAGCATTTTTCATCACAGATAAAAGCTCTACTTGTAATTTGTCAATAACTGAAGAAGGCGTATCTGCAAAGGTTGAGGGAGCTATTAACAAAAATACAATACCTATAAATAGTGATATAACCCTCATTCCTGCTAACTTTCGATTCATAGTGCTGTTTTTAATTCCGTATAATATAATTACAGTTATTAATGATGATAGCTAAAACCTACAGAGCTTTTGCTTGTTGTAATAGTTAGATATCTCTTAATTAAATGAGATTTAAGAAATATCTCCTCTCTTCTGAGATAAATGTGTTTCCATTGGTGTTGGAGAGGTTGTTTGTTTTTGTGAGTATTTAATTGGAAGCTCTGGAACCAAGGGACCTTTTAATTTAGGGCCTCGTAGAAATACAGAAAACGCTTTTATAGGATGTGCCATCGTGTCATTCACTGCAGTAGGTTCATAACCACAGTGAGCCATACAGTTAGCACATTTAGGATGATTTCCTGTGCCATATCTCTCCCATTCTGTCTCTTCCATTAATGCTTTAAATGTAGGAGCATATCCCCCTTCTGAGAACAGATAACAAGGTTTTTGCCAACCAAAAATATTACGGGTAGGATTACCCCAAGGAGTACACTGATAGCTTTGATTTCCCGCTAAAAAATCTAAGAAAAGACTAGATTGATTAAATCTCCACTTGTGCCCTTTACCAAGACGAAAAATATCTCTAAATAAGCGTTTACTTGCAGCTCGTTGGAGAAAAATATCCTGTCTAGGGGCATGCTCATAGCTATATCCTGGAGAAATAGTGACGCCTTCTACACCCAATCCCATACAGTAATCGAAAAATTCAGCCACCTTTTTAGAATCTGCATTTTGAAATAGAGTACAATTTATAGTGACCCTAAATCCCCGATCAAGACATAATTTAATCGCTGTGACTGCTCGATCAAATACACCCTCTTGGCATACAGAGGCATCATGTTCTTCTTTTAAACCATCTAGATGAACTGAAAAAGTAAGATAAGGTGATGGCGTATAATCTTTTAATCTTTTAGACAAAAGAAGTGCGTTGGTACACAAATATACAAATTTTTTCCGCTTAATAATACCCTCAACGATTTGAGGCATTTCTTTATGTAGCAGAGGTTCCCCTCCAGGGATTGATATAACAGGAGCACCACATTCATCTACTGCGTTAAGACATTCTTGAGCACTTAAGCGTTTGGCTAAAGTTTCATCTGGATAGTCTATTTTTCCGCAACCAGCACAAGCCAAGTTACATTGAAAAAGAGGTTCAAGCATTAATACTAAGGGATAACGTTTTACGCCTCGTAATTTTTGCTCTAAAATATACTTGCCGACTCGATATTGTTGGATTAAAGGTATACCCATAATTGTGTTGTTCCTCTACAAAGAGTTTAGGTGAAATTCGTGGCTTTTTCAGATCGGAGTAGTGATGAAGGGAGACGGAAGTTTACGGACTCTTGCACTCCATCCCAATTCTTAACTTCATTTACACCGTAATTGTGTAGTTTATCTAAAACTTCCTGTACAAGGATTTCTGGTGTTGAAGCTCCGGCAGTAATTCCTACTCTAGCTTGCGGAGTAAACCAACCGAAGTCTATATCTTGGCTATCTTGGATAAGGTAAGAAGCAACCCCACTTTGCTCACCTACTTCCCGTAGACGATTAGAATTTGAGCTATTTCGTGCTCCCACGACTAAAAGAACATCTATTTCTTTGCTTATTTCTCGAACTGCATTTTGACGATTCTGGGTAGCATAACAAATATCATCAAGACCAGGACCATGAATATCAGGAAAGCGTTTTTTAAGTGCTTCTACCACATCTCGAGTATCATCAATACTTAAAGTAGTTTGGGTTACATAAGCAATCTGCTTTGGATCCTTAACTTCTAATTTTTCAACTTCTTCAACAGACTCTACAATATAAACAGTGCCGCTAACTCGTCCACGAGTACCTTCTACTTCTGGATGACCTACATGCCCAATAATAATAAGCTCATCTCCTTGACGATGATATTTTTGAGCTTGTAAGTGAACTTTAGTAACTAACGGGCAAGTTGCATTAATTGCGTATAAGTTACGAAGTTTTGCAGCTTCTACTACAGCAGTAGCAACTCCATGAGCACTAAAAATAACTACTGATTCTGAAGGGATAGAGTTTAAATTTTCAGTAAAAATAACTCCTCGCTGCTGTAAATCTTGAATTACATGTTGGTTATGGACAATTTCATGTAGCACGTAAATAGGCGCACCATGAATTTCTAATGCACGCTCAACAACTTCAATAGCACGCACTACACCAGCACAAAAGCCCCGAGGCTGAGAAAGGGTAACTTCCATAAACTATATTTATTGCCTTTGTAGTGTACAGTTAATAATTAACTTTAGATAAAAATAAAAACTTGTATATTATATACAAAATAATCTGGTCATAGACTACTATAATTAATTAGTCTAATATCTTCAATATTGCTCTGAAATTAGAGAATGAAAACTCCCTGATTACCAATTTTAATATGACTGCTATAGCAAATTATCCTTTATTAAACCGCATTCACACACCAGAACAAATACGCTTCTTATCAGAAGCAGAATTAAATATACTTGCGGAAGAATTACGATCTTTTTTACTCCATTCAGTTTCTCAAAGTGGTGGTCACTTCGCCGCAGGTTTAGGTGTAATAGATCTTACCATTGCACTTCATTATGTATTTAATACACCAGAAGATCGATTAGTTTGGGATGTAGGGCATCAAGCCTATCCTCATAAAATCTTAACTGGGCGAAAGGATTTATTAACAACTATCCGGCAGCTTAATGGGCTAGCACCTTTTCCTTCTAGAGCAGAAAGTCCTTATGATACTTTTGGGGTAGGACATTCTAGTACTTCAATTGGAGCAGCTCTAGGTATGGCTATTGCTGCAGAGCAAAGTAGTAGTAACCGTAAGGCAGTAGCAATTATTGGTGATGGGGGTATGACTGCAGGCATGGCCTATGAGGCCTTAGATCATGCAGGGGCTTGTGGTTCAGATCTGCTAGTTATTCTAAATGATAATGAGATGTCTATCTCTCCAAATGTAGGAGCTCTTTCAAGTTACCTTACTCGGTTAATGACTGGTAGTTTTTATGCCACAGTTAGAGAGGGTAGTAAAAAAGTACTAGAGCGGATGCCTCAACCTATGTGGGAGCTAGTCCGACGTACCGAAGAGCATGTAAAAGGTATGGTTGTTCCAGGGACACTATTTGAAGAAATGGGGTTTAATTATTTTGGTCCTATTGATGGACATGATTTGCCTGTATTAGTTAGTACATTACGCAATTTATATAAACTTGGCGGACCTCGATTGTTGCATGTTGTAACTAGAAAAGGGAAAGGGTATTCATTAGCTGAAAAGAATCCCGTTACTTACCATGCAGTAGTGCCTTTTGATCCTAAAGTGGGTATGGAAAAGCCAAAGAGTGTAGCAAAAACAAAGCCAACACTTACTTATACTCAAGTATTTGGTCAATGGCTCTGTGACATGGCTTATTTAGATAGCCGTTTGATAGGAATTACCCCTGCTATGAGAGAGGGTTCAGGACTTGTAAAATTTTCGGAACAATTTCCAAAGCGTTATTTTGATGTAGGTATCGCAGAGCAACATAGCGTTACTTTAGCTGCAGGAATGGCTTGTGATGGCTTAAAACCTGTGGTAGCTATTTATTCTACTTTCCTACAAAGAGCTTATGATCAGCTTATTCATGATGTAGCAATTCAAAACCTACCTGTATTATTTGCTATTGATCGTGCAGGTATTGTGGGTCCTGATGGTCCTACCCATGCAGGTAGTTTTGATTTAAGTTTTCTACGCTGCATTCCTAATATGGTTGTCATGACACCTGCTGATGAAAATGAATGCCGGCAAATGCTATATACTGGATTTATGCTCAACCAACCAGCTGCAGTGCGTTATCCCAGAGGAAAAGGTATTGGCATAGATGTTGATTCAGAAATGACTCAAATTCCCTTAGGTAAATCAGATCTTAAACGATCCGGATCAAAAGTTGCTATTCTTTCTTTCGGTGCCATGCTCGCACCTGCTTTAGAAGTAGCGGAAAAATTAAATGCTACAGTCTTAAATATGAGATTTGTAAAACCTATCGATGAAAAAGCTATTATAGAAATGGCGAGAACTCATGAATTGTTGGTCACGATAGAAGACAATGTTATTGCAGGCGGTGCTGGAAGTGCAGTAAGTGAGTGTTTAGCAAAACATGGAATACTCATCCCAATACTGCACCAAGGATTACCAGATTATTTCCAAGAGCATGGTTCAAGAGAAGAAATTCTTGCTAGTTGTGATTTAGACTCAAAAGGGATCTTATCGGCAATTCAATCTTGTCAAAATAAACTGAATTATGCAAAAGCAAATGCACAACAAATAGTTAAAGCTATTTCTTAACATTTTCAAAAATAAAGTAGCCTACTCTAAAAATACACTTACTACTATCCTCTATAGCATCAGACGTAAACACAGAGCTAGATTCTGTCATTTATTAGAATCTAATTTATTCCCTTTATTGTTACTCCGATCTAGCACAAATAGCAAAAACATCTCTAACATTTTAACTAAGTTAAAGCAAAGTTAGATAAGAAATGAAACTTTTTAAAAAGCCGCAATATAAAAATCAAAAAGAGAATATACCCTCAAATAAAAACATCCCGCCTCCTTCTGCAAGTAATTTTACTGTTAATTTTTTAGCATTAACGGTAGGGTTAGCTATATTAGTTATTCTTCAGTGGTGGTGGCCATTTTCTACATTTCGTAATGGAGTAATTGTTTGTACGGTAATAACTACTATTATTTGTACTTATGATTTGTTTGTTGCTAAAGTTTGGCAGCGAGATTCGGCAGGATTAGTTGGATTAAAACCTCGGAAAGCATCATTACAACGAGTACTCGTTAAATTAGTGGGTCTTGCATTTAGTCTTGCTGTGCCTACACTAGCCTATCTCATTTTTCCAGAATATCAAGGTACATTCTATCAACCTTGGTGGGAAGTATTAAAAATTATCGGGATTCCACTGCTTATTTTATCCCCTATCTATTTTTGGTGGATAGATGGATTACAACGTGACCCATACGACGATTATTGGCACCTTGGTGCAGTATTCTGCTGCTTGGAAAAACCAAATCGAAATCGTATCGCTCATCACTGGGGCGGATGGATAGTAAAAGGCTTTTTCCTACCTTCAATGTTTTGCTATTTGGTTGGTGTGAATGCCAATCTTGAAACTGCAATTCATAGTTTTACAAGTATGGAAGTAAAGCATTGGCTTTCGGTGTATACATTTTTTTATAATTGGCTGTATCTTGCAGATATAATAGTTGCCGTTATTGGCTATACTGTGTCTCTTCGTATTTTAGATACCCACACTCGTACAGTCCAGCCAACAACGCTTGGGTGGTTAGTTACTCTAATATGTTATGCCCCGTTCAGCCTAGCTATTAATGATAAATTCTTACATTATCAAATTGATCATTGGGGATGGGGAGCGTGGTTACATAATCATCCATACATACAGATTATTTGGGGGTTAATGATTCTTAGTATGATTACTATTCATGCTTTAAGTATGTTAACCCTTGGATTGCGTTTTTCTAATCTAACCCATCGAGGAATCGTTACTGATGGGCTTTTCAAATATAGTAAACATCCAGATTATATTTGTAAGAATATTTCTTGGTGGCTTATATGGGTTCCCTTTATCCCTGTAAATAACCCTTGGATGGCTGTACGAAGCTGCATATTATTAGCTATGGTAAATTTTATTTACTATATGCGTGCAGTTACCGAAGAACAGCATTTAAATGAGGATCCAACCTATCGTGCATACGCTGCATGGATTGCAGAATATGGATTATTTGCAAGATTAAAATGATTACTCTTTATAAAATAGCTCTCTCTTCATGAATATGAATTTGATTCATATTAATCTTAAAATTATTAAATTGCATTAATAAACTACCTAAGCCAAACTATATATTATTTTTTGTAAATATATAAAGAGGAATTTATTTGTGATTTTAGCGCATAATTTGGGGTTCCCCAGAATGGGAGATAAGCGAGAGCTGAAGTGGGCCTTAGAAAACTATTGGAAAGGACAGCTAAGTCAAGAAGAATTAATAAAAGTTGGTCAAGATTTACAAAACTTACACTGGCAGAGACAAAAAAATGCAGGACTGGATCTAATCCCGGTGGGTGATTTTTCTTGGTATGATCATGTACTTGATATGTCGGTTTTGCTTGGAGTAATTCCTCCTAGATTTGGTCACCCAGGTGGGGGTGTGGATTTGGATACCTATTTTAGGATGGCAAGAGGTCGCAGTGTCCATGGTACAGAAGCGGCTGCCTGTGAAATGACTAAATGGTTTAATACCAACTATCATTACATTGTACCAGAATTTCAAGATCATCAGGATTTTTCTATATCCAGTAATATGCTTTTTGAGAAAGTGGTTGCCGCTCAAAAGCTTGATGTACCTGTAAAACCTGTAATTCTAGGTCCATTAAGTTTCTTATGGCTGGGAAAAGCTAAGGGAGAAGATTTTGATAAATTTTCCTTACTTGATAAACTTTTACCAGTTTATGGGCAAGTACTAGAAAGATTGAAATCTCAAGGAGTAGAATGGGTCCAGATTGATGAGCCAATTTTAGTTTTAGATTTACCTAATGACTGGAAAACTGGATTTGAAAAAGCTTATGCCCAATTAGCTAATTCAGGATTAAAAATACTTTTAGCTACCTATTTTGGTGCCTTAGGAGATAATACTCAGCTTGCTTGCCGCTTACCTACTGAAGGATTGCATATTGATTTAACCAGTGCTCCTGCTCAGATCACTAAAGTACTCGATGAGCTTCCTGCCTATAAAGTACTCTCAGTTGGTATTGTGGATGGTCGAAATATTTGGCGTAATGATCTTGAAGCCAACTTAAAAACACTTGAGTATATAAAAGAACGGTTAGGGGATCGTTTATGGGTGGCTCCATCCTGCTCTTTATTACATAGCCCAGCAGATCTAGGTTTAGAATTTAAATTAGATGGTGAATTAAAATCATGGCTCGCTTTTGCTACCCAAAAAACTAAAGAAGTAGCTACTCTAAAACGTGCGCTAACAGAGGGTAAACAGACTGTTGCTCATGATTTACAAGCTTCTACTGCTGCTCAGCAAAGCCGCCGTCAATCTACTCGCACTCATCAAGCCAAAGTAAGAGAGAGGGTAGCTGGAGTAAATGATAAGTTAACTCAGCGCCAAAGCTCCTATGCCGATCGGGCTAAAGCTCAAAAGGAAGCACTAAATCTACCACCATACCCAACTACTACTATTGGCTCTTTCCCTCAAACAGCTAATATTCGTAAAGCACGACAAGAATTTAAGAAAAATATCATTTCTGAAGCAGAATATGATATGCACATGAAAGAAGAGATTAAAAAAGCAATTGTCGAGCAAGAAAAATATGGTTTAGATGTGCTGGTTCATGGGGAAGCTGAACGCAACGACATGGTAGAGTATTTTGGAGAACAACTGGATGGATTTGCATTCACTCAATATGGATGGGTACAAAGTTATGGTTCTCGCTGTGTCAAACCTCCTATTATCTATGGAGATATAGCACGTCCCAATCCTATGACAGTAGATTGGATTAAATATGCTCAATCCTTAACTAGTAAATGGGTTAAAGGGATGCTCACTGGACCGGTTACCATTTTACAATGGTCTTTTGTGCGAGATGATCAACCTAGAGCAGACACTTGCTTGCAAATCGCCCTTGCTATCCGAGATGAAGTGGTAGATTTAGAAAAAGCAGGTATTAAAGTTATACAAATTGATGAACCTGCCTTTAGGGAAGGGCTACCCCTGAGGAAAGCAGATTGGAATGAATACCTAGATTGGGCGGTACGCTGTTTCCAGATTTCTGCCGCTGGAGTAGAGGATAGCACCCAAATTCATACTCATATGTGCTACTCAGAATTCAATGATATTATTGCTTCCATTGCTGCTATGGATGCGGATGTAATTACTATTGAAACCTCTCGTTCGGATGGAGAGTTATTACAAGCATTTGCTACCTTTAATTATCCTAACGAAGTAGGGCCAGGAGTTTACGATATCCACTCACCAAACGTGCCTACCTCGGAACAAATTGTGAGTTTAATGCGAAAAGCAGCAAGATATGTGCCATCAGAGCGACTTTGGGTTAATCCAGATTGCGGATTAAAAACCAGAGGATGGGAAGAGGTAGAAGCTGCTTTATGTACTATGGTTGAAGCAGCTAAAACGCTTCGAACTTAAGAGGTTATAAAGTTTAGGAATTCTGTTTTTTACAGAAAAAGCACAGGGAAGTGTAAGCTAACTTATTTTTTAGCCATTGGATGAGTTGTGGTGAGGCCTGCGGCTAATAATAAGCCTGGAGGTACTGTAATCAATTTTAATCCGAACTGGAATTCTTTGATCTAAATGTACCAAATTCAACTGCATATGGCATATTTTTGGATGTATTCCTGAGTGTTACCAGAGATTGGAACTCAGGTAAGATGATACTTATCTCGGAATTTCAGTAGCTCTTTCTCCTTTGTGGTTATCTCATGCATGGCAATATGTCCATTCAGGATAATCTTACTCAGATATTTCGCATCTTTCTTTCCGTAAGCAATAACTAATGCTTTCCTGATAGCTTTCTCTGCTGGCAACCTACGAATGTATCCAGTCAAAGTCATGTTATCAGGATGCTTTAGCTCTAGGTTAATAGTATCTAATTCCTTTTGTTGTTGCTTGTTCATGATTTATCTCTTAGATTGCTGTGCAGTAAGACCTTACACAAGAATGAGATTACATCCCATTCAGTGTGCAAGGTAATACAGTGTTAGATAAATGTTACTTTGCTGACTGAAGTAATAGTGACTTCAGTTGTTTCAACGACTTGTTTGCCATTGACCATCCGTCCAGTCTTACCTTCAGCCACAACCAATGTAATTGTTTCATCAACATCGTCTCCTGATTTGAAAAGGACAGAGTTGTTCTGGTTAGTACAATTAGATTGGATTGTTACGTTGATTGAGTTTCCGTTTGAACATGCTTTGAATAATGAATCGTATTGGCAATTGGTTTTTGAGAGTTCACCATTCTTCCAAAGTTTAGGCCATATACCACAAACACCTAACCATTATTTTCCCTCGTTTTGGACATACAATTTTAGTTGTGGAATTGTATCGCCTGCTACTACCTTTTGCTTTTTACCATTGTTCTTTATCCCTCCACTTACCGGGGTGAGCGTAGATGTATTGGAAGAAGTAGAAAGGTCGATTGCTTCGTTGTGTGAATTAAAGTCGAAGTCAGGCATGTGTATTCTCCTGTAAAAATATGAAAGTGAATAAACTATTTGACAGGGAGAACAGCAAGCACCAAGTACTCAACATTCTATAGGCCACGCATGATTGAGAATTGGTGTTTACATACTCAATAAATTTCTCAAATGCTTTAATGTCATCGGACACAATTGGTCTCCTAGATTATTTATAGTTAATACAGTTAAATGATAGAGATGATTTTGTCTTGTCTAGGCATACAATAGGTTTTTGTATTTTCTATCGCTTTTAACACAAATTCGCATAGCTGTATCCGACTCTTTAAGTTTTAAATGAAAAACAATTCAGCCACTTAGCATTACAAGTAAGCGGGTTCTAAATACAAAGATCCAATTATAAACTAGGGTGTTTGCTACTTAAACAAATCCCTGTTACCAATTATTCTTGCGGAAGAAAGAGAAGAATTTATTAGAAGGTGTGAGAAATATAGTTTTTAAACTTCTTGATTACTATCAATTGACGAAAACATTTTTGAAAAATCAAAGAGAACCTCCTCATCAAAGGCTTTATCTCCGTCTGGAAAAGGAGTCTCTTGCTGCTTAATATGATTAAATTCATATAAACTAGGATCAGCTAGATGAGAAGGTTTAACATGCTGTAATGCACGAAACATGGTTTCTAGTCTGCCAGGAAATTTCTTATCCCAGCTCTGAAGCATCTCTTTAATGACTTGCCGTTGCAAATTAGGCTGAGAGCCGCAAAGATTACAAGGAATAATGGGAAATTCTTTAATGAGTGCGTAAGCTGCTAAATCTTTTTCTCGGCAATAAGCAAGAGGGCGAATGACAATATTTTTACCATCATCACTTAATAATTTTGGCGGCATTCCCTTAAGTGTGCCTCCATAAAACATATTTAGCAGTAGCGTCTCCAGAATATCATCTCTATGGTGTCCTAGTGCGATTTTAGTAGCTCCTAATTTTTCAGCAGTACCATAGAGGATTCCTCGTCGCAAGCGGGAGCAAAGAGAACAAGTGGTTTTCCCCTCTGGAATGACTCGTTTAACTACACTATAGGTATCTTGTTCAACAATGCGATAGGGCACTTGAATCGATTCTAAGTATTCAGGCAACAAATATTCTGGAAAGCTAGGTTGCTTTTGATCTAAATTAACTGCAATAATTTCAAATGAAATAGGTGCATGTTTTTGAAGATTAAGTAAAATATCCAAAAGCCCATAGCTGTCTTTTCCTCCAGAAAGGCATACCATTACCCGATCTCCAGCTTCAATCATATTGAAATCATCAATAGCTTGCCCTACCAAACGGCGTAATTTTTTCTGAAGCTTATTGGCGTTATATTGAGATTTACGAGCTAGAACGTCCATATTAAATACTAGTTTTTCTTAATTATTAGAGATTAATTAAGATGGAAAAAGAACACCTGTACCTCCTACTCCGCAGTAGCCATCTGGATTTTTAGCTAAATACTGCTGGTGATAAGGTTCAGCATAGTAAAATTTTGGAGCTGATTTAATTTCAGTTGAAATAGCTCTAAATCCTGCTTGTTTTAAGGTATTTTCATATATGGATTTAGATTCTTCTGCTGCTTGATTTTGTCGCCCATTATAAGTGTAAATAGCCGATCGGTATTGAGTGCCTACATCATTACCTTGGCGCATTCCTTGGGTAGGATCGTGGGATTCCCAAAATACTTTTAGTAGATCTTGATAGGAAATAATATTTGAGTCAAAAACTACTAATACTACCTCAGCATGGCCTGTAATACCTGTGCATACTTCTTGGTAAGAGGGGTTAAAGGTATAGCCCCCGCTATAACCTACACCAGTAGTATACACATCATCGAGCTCCCAAAACTTTCTCTCTGCCCCCCAAAAACACCCCATGCCAAATAAAATTTTTTCCATCTTTTCAGGGAAAGGAGGGGTAATGGAGTTGCCCTTAATAAAATGCCTTCCTTGCTGATTTATTTTTATTTTTCGATTAATTAATGCTTGATCTAAGATGGGCATAGTAAAAATAAACAGAACTATTGTTTTTAATAATTAGCACGTAAAAGAGCAAAACTAAGTAGTAACCAAGCAATAATAAAGCTTATACCACCTAGAGGAGTAATTGCACCTAACCACCGTATCCCAGTAAATGCAAGTAGATAAAGACTACCAGAAAACAGAATAATTCCTGTAATCATAAGCCTGCCTGACCATTTAATGAATGAGCTATCTCCAAGTTGATGTAATAAAATTCCGATAAAAATAAGCCCTAAAGCATGGTACATATGATAATTTACCCCGGTATGCCATATTTCTAGCATACGGGTTTCTAATCTATTTTTTAATCCATGGGCACCAAAAGCACCTAAAAGGATACCTAAAGCGGCAAAAGATGCACCCGTACTAATGAAAAATTTAGCCATATTCTTTTATTTTTACCTTTGTTATACAGTGTCAAGATAAGCGGGATTTTAGCCTAAATAGGGCAGAAATATCTTCTTCTCCAAATCCCTGATCTATTAATGTTTGATAATGAGTAAAAGCTGTTTCAGTGAGAGGTAGATTAATGCCTAATTGTTCCCCAATTTCCTTACAAATTTGTAAATCTTTTTGGTGTAATTTTAATTTAAATCCATGATTAAAAATTTCTTTCATCATGGTGTTCCCTCTGTGTTTTAAAAACCAGTTACTTGCTGCACCTTGAGTAATCACCTCTATTACTTTACTCATATCTAGTCCCTGTGCTTGACCAAAAGCCAGTGCTTCTGTAACTGCTTCATTAATACCTGCTGCCATGACTTGATTTACCGCTTTGGTCGCCTGTCCCGTTCCTACCTCTCCCATATGGGTAATAGAATTACCCATAGCATTAAGCAAAGGATAGACTGTATTTAATGCATTTGCATTTCCACCTACCATAAAAGCGAGTGTACCTTGGCAAGCTCCTTCTACCCCTCCTGAAACAGGAGAATCTAGAAAATCTCCCCCTTTACTGCGAACAATACAAGCTACTTTTCTCGCAGTTTCACTGCTGGTAGTAGAGCAGTCTATAATAATATGCTGTTTACTAAAATAGGGATGCAAACTATCTATAACAGCAAGTACATCCTCATCTTTAGAGACACAGATAAAGATAATTTCTGTTTTTTCTGCAAGATCTTTAAGCTGTTGTGCTGATGCAACACGTAACTCTTTTGCAAGAGTATCCGCTACACTCTGAGTTCTATTCCAAACAGTAGACAAAAATCTATTTTTGGCTAAATTTCGTGCCATAGGTATACCCATAGCACCTAGTCCAATAAATCCTGCTCTCATAGCTTTTATAGATGATATGCAGTCAATCCAAGACCATCTAATTGCTCAAGCCTAGCTGTATTAGTAAGGATAGCAACACTGGCTTTTTCGGGCTGAAGGTATTTTTCTGCTACCTCTTTAAGATTATTCAATTGAACTTCTAAAATACGATTACGAAAACGGCGACATTGCTCTGGGGTACGCCCATAAAGTTCATTATAAAAAGTACTTCTAGCTTCCCCAGCAGGGGATTTTGGCTTATCAATGGCACTAATCACACCTAAAATAGCTTCTTCCACTAAACGCCATGGATGATCATTGTCTAATAGCCACTGTACTGATTGATCAAAGTCTTTAAGAGTCTCAGTAAGCCGAGGATCCCGATAGGAGAAAAAGCGAAAAGCACCGCTTTCCGAATCTTGACCAGCGCCTCCCCCATAAGCACCTCCTTGTTCACGGATAGTACGGTGTAAATAGTTATTACGTAAAAAACCACCAAGTACTGAAAGAGCAGCAGCATCTGGATGATCAATAGGTACAGTAGGATAGGCTTTAGCACAGAAATTAACTTGGGTATTAGCAGTCCACGCCTGATATACCGATTCTTGTATTTTCGGTAATGTTAGTCTAGTAAAAGTACTAGAATCAGTGTTGCTACTCTGTCCCCAATATTGAGATAAATTTTGAAGAAACTCTGATTGATGTTCTTCTTCGCTAATTAACAGTAATTGGCGAGGAGCAGATAAAATACGTTTATGAATTTGCTGGAATTTATATGCTAATTCTTCACAAGATTTTTTATTTTCCAGGCTTGAATCCAATTTTTGCAAGAAAGAAATACCAGCAAGACCAGTTAAGTGATGGGAAAGGGCAGCAGAGGGGCTCATACCGCTAGATGCTGCGAGCATAGCAAGACTATGACCACTGCCAGTAATACTATCTTCCCATCCTGATCTGCGTTGTGCCATGATTTCTCGTAAGTGATCTAGCTCATCAAATCTTACCGATTCTAGGGTAGCTTGTAGTAATTCATTTAATGCCCTGTGATTTCGATTTAACGCTTTGCCTGAAAAAATAAAATGGCTATTTGTCTGTTGTAAATCATCAATAGCGCTGCGTAAAGTGGTACTTGCACTGATTCCGCCACTGATACTACTTTGCCAAATCTGGGTTTGGCGATAGTCTCGATTTCCTACCCCCAACTCTGTTAAACAAGCACTATAATGAGGCAATACTGCTAATAACTCATCCTCTAAATAAGGTAAATCAATCACAATATGTTGATAAACAAGACCATTAGTCCCTTGACTGTAGGAGGTAAGGGGTAAATTACCCACTTTAGCTTTTTTCCCTTGAGGAATAGTTAAATCTGAGGAAACATCTTCAATTCCTACTTTAGGCAAAATATCAGGATTATCCTGCTTTTGTTGACGAGCTGTGAGGGTAGCGGCTAAATCTACAACAGTTTGTTTCTGTGCTTCACTCATTTGAGATTTAAGCTGAGCGAGTCTAGATTTTTCTATCTCAGTTCGTTTTGTGCTTAAGTGGGAATCTGGTTTTAGTATTAAACGAACTCGGTGGAGGTTATTGAGCAAATTTTCCCGTACTAAATTTTGAATAAAGTTAGGATTTTTAATTTCCTGTCGAAGTTGTGCTAAAGCAGGATCAAGATTTAATAACCCCACCGGATCTCCATAATGAATCGCACTGGATAGTCCTCCTAATAATAATTGAAGCCCATAAGGCATTCGATCGCCACCCACTTCTCTTTGGTGTAATTCTAACTGATGAAGTACCGCATCTACTTGTTCTTGAGGAATACCTTTTTCAGCTACTTCTTCTAAAACTTCTAATATTCTCTTCTCAAGGGTGTCTGCATGTTTAGGATCGGATCCTTCAATACCGCAGACAAAGCTCATCTCTCGATTGCTTTCTTCTAAACCACATAAAGGAGAAGGGGAAGATCCTAACCTACAAGTTTCTAGTAAATAGCGTAGGGGTGAGGCACTATTCTCTAATAATACCTCAGAGAGTAAATGAGCTCTTAATTGAGCAGCTAAGTCAGTGCTTTTACCTAAAAGCCAACCTAATACAATATGAGTTTTATTAATAGCTTCTTCAGAATCTAACGCATAGGTTTCTTCAATTTGAACGGGTGTATGGTAACGTTTTTCATCAGAAACTTTAAAGTGAAGATTTTGGCGATCAAAGGAAGAAAGAGCATAAGACTCTAAACATTCGTGATGTTTTTGGGCTGGAATATCCCCAAAAGTCATAAAAATTGCATTAGAGGGGTGATAGTGAGTTTCATAGAATGCTTTGAGCTGATCATAGGTTAAATCTGGAATACAACTGGGCTCGCCGCCACTATTATAGTGATAAGTTGTGGTAGGAAATAAATGACTAGAAAGGGTATGCCATAACATAGAAGTAGGAGCACTCATCGCTCCTTTCATCTCATTAAATACTACTCCTTTAAATACTAGATCGCTTTGGGGATTATTAGGTTCTTCAAACTCTACTCGGTGACCTTCTTGAGAAAAATCAAAATAATCTAAATTGGCAAAAAATACTGCATCTAAATAAACTTGCAGTAAATTATTAAAATCTTTCACATTTTGACTAGAAAATGGGTAAGCTGTCCAATCTGAACTCGTCATGGCATTCATAAAGGTATTTAAAGATCGGCGTAGCATCATGAAGAAAGGATCTCTGACGGGATATTTTTTACTACCGCATAGCACGGTATGCTCTAAAATATGAGCAACCCCAGTAGAATCCATTGGAATCGTACGGAACGCAACTAAAAAGCCATTTTCTGGGTGATCTGCTGCTAAATGGAAATGTTTCGCTCCAGTTTTATTATGATCATATTCTTCTACGGTCAGATTAAGAGAATCAATTCGCTGGCTCCGTAACCACTTAAATGCAGAATGAGTAGAAGATTTCATGCTCGCCGTATTATTCATAAATATTTACTTTTACCTTAATAAATTTAGTTTAAGAGAAAGTGAGTATTAATCTATTATAGCCACTGCTCTAATTCATAAAGATTATTAATCATGCTGTTAGGAGGAGGTAGTTCCTCTGGCCACATCATTTCATTACGATTAATCCAAATAGCATGCATTCCTACCTGTTGAGCTGCAACAATATCGTAAGTTGGATGATCTCCGATATGAATAGCCTGATATGGCTTGATTCTAACTTTCTTAAGTATTTGATAAAACATATCTGGATCAGGTTTAGCAGTACCTGCAATAGCTGGTGTTAAAGAAATTTGAAAATAATTCTTTAAAGACGTTTGGCTTACTTCTGCATTTCCATTCGTTATAGATGCTAACGTATAGTTTTTTATCAAATACTCAAGCACAGGAATTACATCTGGATAGGGTGTTATTTGATTACGTGCTTCAAGAAAAATATTTATCGCTTCTTTAGCCAAAGCTAAAGAATAGCCAAATTCTTTTAAGAGCTGACTTAAAGAAATCATCCGCACCGCAGTAAGATTATAGGCTATTTCTGGGTATACTTTGCGTACAAGCTGTCTGTGCTCTTTTAAACTCTCAATATTATGTACTAAAGTTAAGCGAGGGGCTTTTTTTTCTAGCCATTGAAGCTGAACTTCTTCTGCCTTTCTTAATACCTCTGTACTAGGCCAGAGCGTTTCGTCTAAATCAAAAGAAATTAATTTAATTTGTGATACTGTATCCATCCATGGTTTAGTGATGAGTGGATGAAGTAGGGGTTTTAATTCCACTGCTAAATAGCTGGGTAATATCTACTGAATCAAAACTATATTGTCGATTACAAAACTCACAAGTAACTTCTATTTTCTCTTGCTCTGCTAGAGCTAGTCTCACCTCCTTTTCCCCTAAAGTAACCAGCGTACGCTCAATACGTTCTTTACTGCAGCTACAACGAAAAAATACAGGCTCTGGATCAAATAAACGTACTTGCTCTTCATGAAAGAGGCGATAAAGTAATTCTGTACAGGGAAGGTTTAATAGCTCTTCTGAGGTAATTGTGTTAGCAAGTAAAGTAATAGACTTCCAATTGACTTCATGATCTTGTTGGCTAGGTAATTCTTGTAAGAAAAAACCTGCCGCTTTTTTTCCATTAGATTCTAACCATATCCGAGTTTGCAACTGCTCAGATCGAATAAAATAAGATTGTAATGCTTCGGCTAAACTCTCTCCTTCTAAAGGAACGGTGCCTTGGTAAGGGGAGGCGCCTTCTCTTTGCAAGGTTAAAGTGAGCTGACCAGAATGGTAGAGCTCTGAAAATGATTCTTGTGGAGAAATTTCTCCTTCCCATCGAGCTAGCCCTCGAATAGCTCGTTGGTGAGATACTTGTGCTACTAATGCTTTAATAGGTCCTGCGCTTTGTACTTGAATAATCAGTGTACCTTTAAATTTAAGGGTAGCAGAAAGTAATACTCCGGCAGCCAATAGCTGACCTAACTGAGTTTGAATAGCAGGGGGATAAGCATTATAAGAGAGAATAGTTTGCCAGCTGGTATTTAATTGCACCCATTCTCCCCGAATTTCTGCTTCTTCAAATAAGAAACGATACAATAAATCTTGATCAGTCATAATAGAAACCTATCAGCTTTTACCTTACCTTTGAAGAGTATTAAGCAAATTCAGATTAATTATCTTAAAAATTACTATAGGAATATGAAATCTATTTCTCATTTACCTTGGAATCAAATTTATCAAGATTTAAATACTTATGGCTATGGGAAAATTTCAAATTTATTGGATTTAAAAGAGTGCCAAACACTCATTGCTTAATATGGTAATGATTCCTTATATCGAAGCAAAATCACCATGGCTCGCTACAATTTTGGTCAAGGAGAATATAAGTATTTCACTTATCCTTTACCCACTATTATAGAGAAACTGAGAAGTGAATTTTATCCATATTTAGCACACCTAGCTAACCAATGGTATCAGCAATTGAATATAGAGACTCTCTATCCTAAAGTGTATAGAGAATATCTACAAAAATGCCACATCCTAGAGCAAACTCGACCCACTCCTCTAATTCTTAAATATGAAATGGGAGATTATAACTGTTTACATCAAGATATTTATGGAACAGAAATTTTTCCATTGCAGATGACTATGCTATTATCTCAGCCCTATCAAGATTTTACTGGAGGGGAATTTGTATTGACCGAGCAACGACCACGGATGCAATCTCGAGTTGAAGTAGTTTCATTACATTGTGGAGATGGAGTTATTTTTCCAGTAAGCCAGAGACCCATTGAGGGTAAACGGGGATTTTATCGAGTAAATATGCGTCACGGTGTAAGCCGCTTACATTCAGGTAATCGCTATACATTAGGCATTATTTTCCATGATGCCCGATAATTTTTCTGATGATCTATTTTCTAAGGTAAATGGAGATGTACGTCAGTCTATTGGTGCCCAAGCTTATATACTGCGTGGCTACGCACTGCCCTATGTAAATAGTATTTTAACCGTTTTAAGCACTATATTAATTCAAGCACCTTTACGGCATATGATGACTCCTAATGGACAAAAAATGTCAGTCGCTATGAGTAACTGTGGAAGTTTAGGTTGGACCAGTAGTAAAAAGGGGTACTGCTATACCCAACAAGATCCCGAAACAGGGCAAGATTGGCCACTCTTACCTAAAGTATTTTTAAAACTAGCCTATAATGCGGCTAAAAGTGTAGGATTTTCTAAATTTATTCCTGATGCTTGTCTGATTAATTCTTATTCCCCTAGTACCCGATTAAGTCTCCACCAAGATCGAGACGAACAAGATTTAAGTGCACCTATTGTGTCTGTATCCCTAGGAATTAGGGCAGTATTTTTATTTGGAGGCTTAAAACGAAAAGATTCCCTTCAAAAATTCCCTATTTACCATGGAGATATTGTAGTATGGGGTGGAGTAGATAGACTTCGATATCATGGGGTACTTTCTATTGCAGAATCAGATCATCCATTATTAGGTAAACAACGGATTAACTTAACATTTCGAAAAGCAGGCTAATTATATCAATTTAGGTTAACAATCATTACTTATGGATAATATATTTCTATTTTTTGAGAAAATAGCTTATTTCTCTGAGTTTGTTTTCCATTCACCTTTAGCGGCACTTACTTTTGTCCCAGTGCTTATTGCTGCCAGTTTATGGGCAGATTAGTTAAAAATTTAAATTGTTTCCCTACTGGAAAATACAAAAAATAGTTCTATTCTTAAAAAAAGAGAGGTAGTTTTAATTTTTTATTGTGGAGGAGTACCATGATGAAAAAGATATTATTCATAGGGTTAATATTGGCAACAACCAATGCAGTAGGACAATCATTAACTACTTATAATCTTTATAGAGTAGGTTACCCTTATGCGGGAGGTTACCCATCAGAAGAAATAATCTATCAAGGACCAGAGATAGTAGAAGTCATACCTTCTACACCTATCTATGGTAATCCCTATGCAGGAAACAATTATATGGGCTATCCACCAAGAATGGTTTATCCAGCACCTAGTGTGATAGAGGTAGTACCTGTACCTGTTATGCCAGTTCCTCCTGTAGGTGGTTTTGCTGAGTTTGGTGGTCCGGGTGGCTGGTTTGGATTTGGCTGGTAGTTAATTTTCTATTGCCTCTTTTAAGCAAGTGACTTAATAACAACTTTCAGGGTTGCTACTACTCTGGCTGTAACATTGGCAAAATCTATCTGGCTATTGCCCTAGGGTACAAGGCTTTGATGAACAATATCAAGGTCCGCTGCAGCAGATTTAATGCTGCAGCTGGCAACAGCGTACCAACAGGGCAAACTCAAGACTTACCTGCAAATATTGTAGCAACACGCTACTGACCAGTAATTTACCCTTTAGTGATCTGGTGCCTTGGCTAACGACACAATGTGCACAGTCGTAATGTTCGATCGATTATTACATTTTCGATGTAAAAAGACGGTGCACAAGGTGCTCAATCTGTATCATATGCACAGAATTGTATCAGCAAGAGTTACTATCACTACCAGCCCAAGTTATCATTATCATAGGAAAACGAGATCATTGCCGACAGATTGGTGCGTTTGACCACAGCTCAACGCAACTGAATCTTTAGGCTCTGCTTTGTATACCTACACAACATCAAGAGATTCACATGAAATCGCAAACGGATATACCGCATCTCATGGTGATCAGACTAGAAGAAGTATAAAGCCCTTCAGAAAATATGTAGGGGATTTTACGGACAGAATTGTGGGGAATTACCTTTACATTTAATCATCGAAGCCTATCCTAGGCTTTATCTTGGTCTAGAGTGAACTTGAATTTCAGTCTACCGGCGGAATGATCTGCTTGCTCTAGCAGATCATTAAATAGCACGGGCGATCCGACTGCATGCGCTAGAGCAACGATTCCGAGTACATCAGTAAGATGCTGTTGCTGGCACATCACGTTCATTTGCAATCTATTACTAAAAATGGGAGTATTATTGTTGCACCGGCTAGATAATTAATAATTTCATATTGTCTGACTTTAGATGAGCTATTATGCCGATAAGCATTATACTTGCCGATAAACACGAAATATTCCGTCAAGGTCTAGCTGCTCTTCTAAATGCAACGGAAGGAATCACGGCTCTGGCACAAGCTGACAACGGTCTAGATGCATGGTATCTCATTCAGAAATACAAGCCCGATATAGCTATTGTTGAGATCTGTATGCCAAAAATGACTGGCATTGAAGTCGCCTGCAAAACGATTATGGCTGGTCTTGCTACGCAAATCATTCTGCTCACTGCTCAAGAGGACCCTAGTGTTGCCATTTATGCTCAAGAAGCAGGTGTTTCAGGCTACGTCCTCAAGAACGATAATTTCAAAAATTTGTTGACCGCTTTACAGATCATAAACACCGGCAGCATCTTCATATCTTCCGATATCTGCTCCAAGCTTCGCCAACTGAAGCATCAAAAAAAGACTGCCGCAACACCCTCGCCGAAGGAACAGGAGGTAATTCGTTTGATCGCCTTGGGAAAAAGCAGCAAAGAAATTGCCCGACATATGAATATCAGTCCGCGAACAGTGGATACTTATCGTGACCGACTGATGAACAAGATCCAAGCACATTCCGTGGCTGACGTGGTGCGTTATGCAGTTCGTGTAGGGATAGTTGAGTAAGCATGGCAAGAACTCTGATCGCTGCATCTCACAGCAATCAAACTAAAAGTATAAATCTCTTCCTGAAAGTTATAGATCCCTTCAGAAAATATGTAGGGTGTTTTACGGATAGGGTTGTGGGAGATTGCCTCTATATCTGGTTATCGATATTTATCATAGATTTATCTTAGTACAACATACACATAGTCGTTTATGAATAGTTAAGAGGGAATCCCATGAATTTTGTAATAGTGGAAAGAAACCAAAAAAATGTACCAAATTCAACACAGCTTGAAGCTGCGATGCATGTTGTAGGTGGCAGTGAAATACAGATTAGAGGTACTGATGCTTGTAGAAAAGTGAAATATACTGGGTCAGTCAACCATAATAACTAGCATTTTTACTCTTTAAATTAGGAGGAGAATAAATTAATCATCAAGAATTAAGGAAAAATAAAAGATTTCTGATTTATTGCTTAGGAGATTCGTTATGTCTAAAGTATTAGGAGCCAAAAATGAAAACGGTTAAATTTAATGTTAAAAATAATTTACCAACCCAAACAACTAATCATGTGCTTGTATTCTTAAAACCTGTCCAGCCTCAATCTGATTACCAATATTTTGCTTGGCAAGATTTAAATCCTTCACAAGGTTATATAATACCCTTTGATTTTTCAATAGATATTTCTGTTGCAGTTGGTGATATCAATGGTGGTTTGGGATCGCCAACATCTATAAATCCTGGCCAGTGCTTTACAGCGATTAACCCTAATGGTCAAACGCCCAAAATTGATAACATAGATATAAATAATGTTAAACCAGAACAAGCTGGTATTGTCAATGGATGCAATACACCAGACACTCGAATTGTTTTAGTTTGGAGTAACAGAGGTAATAGGGTTATAACAGTTGGTAAAGGAGCAAATGATATTATAAATGTTGGTAAAATCGTTACATTTGAGCTTGAACCATCTCTATATTTTATGGCTGCTGATCCAACTATCACCGGCCCCAATTTCACGCTACAGGACTATTCGGATACTACAGAGTATAAGCTTAACGTAGGAGATAGTGAAGTCGATGTATCATGGACGCGTGGTACTGATTCGGGTAAAGATGAATTTATATTCACTCGTAAATCTGCCATCCAATCAGTGAATATTCTGGACTATGCACATTCTGTGCAAAATAACCTAACCGATTTCAATCTCACTGGAATCAGTGTCAAAGACTGGGCCGGCAATACCATTTTTGCAACTGCCCCGAGAGGCAAATACTCAAAAAATAATGGCCTAGAACAAGTCATTACGGAAGGGGCAAATGTTTTGAATTCTCTCCAAGAAGGTCAGCGTTATTTAGTTTATTCAAATCAACTTCCAGCAATGGGTGTTATTTATAATGGTCAAATACCACAGAATGGATATTTTGATCTCTGGTTTGTGTCCCAGTAGTAATTGTTTTAAAGGTAACTAGTGTAACCGTATTTGTACTAGTTACCTTGGTCACCTCTAAAATAATTAATTACTAAGTTTAATATGATAAAGCTTTATCAAACGATTACTTGCTCATGTAGTTTTAACCTTATCACTGTTTTTATCAACCAGCTAAGTCTATCTTTCGTTGTCTTTTTTTGTTCATAGAAGTTTAAATTACGCTTTCATCTTTTAGCTGCTTTCTAAATCTAGATAAAGTTGATTTAAGTATACTCAATTCTTCGCATGCTTCCTTAGCACTAACTCCCTCTTCGCCACAATCAGCAATCAAGCTAATCAGTCCACTGCTTGTCGCTCTCTAAAACACTATAATAGCCTAATCTTGCCGTAAGGGGGACTGGGTTCTATATCTACACCATAGAAGTGACAGCTTTTAGTAAAATCAACTCAAAACCTACAGCCTTCTGCAGAATAAATGAGGGTAAATTTACTTTGTTAATTGCTCTTTTTTCCTATTTCTTAATTTTTTCCTTTTTAATAATTTTAGGCAGTCTGTATCCCTTTATTAATCGGAGTTTAAGCTATTTAAATATGAGAACAATAAAATTCTCATATTTATAGCTATAGATTACCTTTTATGGATAATAAACAAATAGTAAAAGCTATGCTACCGTAACTATAGTGAATTTTAGTGATTAACTAACATATACCTATTATGTTATTTGTATTTGCTTCAAATGCTTTTTTTTGCATGGAGGAATTTTAATCTATTTTATCTACACCATTTGTTTATCATATCTTTAGCAGCACACCATTCTGGCGATTTTTTTGCTGACTTAATTGCCTCATTCATTACTGTGTAATCAGCTGGGGAATAGGAATCAATTGGAACTTCTTGACTCATCACTGGGTTAATTCGCACCAATGAGTCGCCCAGAAGCCCCTCTGCGATCCGAGTGATGTTCGATGACGAAAGATTAAACATTGCGTTTAGAAGCGCCATTGCTGGTACATCTTTATCCTTGCAAGGATACATCCAAGTGCTCGTTCCCCATGTCTTTGGTTTAGGGATTGCTGAAGGTGGAATTCCCATAGGCGACAATCCAGTGCCGAACGAGATTACTTCGACCTCTGAGTATCCAGCCACTAACTGCCCTTGCTGAGCGAGTTCAATACTATTTAGAATTGGGTTGTTGGCAAAGATGCCACCATCGGCAAAAAACCCCATCCCTGGCACCTCGTACGGGGGAAAATAAGCCGGTGCAGCTGAAGTAGCAAGGCAAGCGTCAATAAGCTTAACCTTACTGTAGTTTTCTGGTCCTTGATTACTGAACATTACCAGCTTCCACTGTACGGGCGAGGCGGTAAGATCATCCAGTTGTGCTGTGATTGCCATCACCATCTTATCTCTCGGTAGATCACCGAAAGTGCGGTTACCAATATGCGAGGTCATAATTTTCGTCAGCCCGTCAGCTGTATAGCTGCAGCAAAAAACACCAGGTTCAGCACCACTAACCGATGTTGCCTCTTCTCCTCGCTCACTCCAGCAATCAGCCCAAGTGACCTTAGTGAAGATGTCAGCAGCTTGGATAGCATAGATGTTCCGCACTTCTTTAATGTCAACGCCTGCACCCAAAGCAATCGAAATCAGCCCCCCCGGTTGAAGTTCCTGCAAACCCATCGGCCAACCTCAACAGGTTTCCATGAGTCTCTTTGTTAAGTTCCAAGATCAAAGATGAAGTGATATAGCCTCTAATACCTCCCCCATCACATGTAATAAGCTTGAAGGTCATAAAAAATTTTGTATCCTAATTAATTACCTTAGATTATAGAAAAATTAATTCTCTTTTTACCTTTTTTATTGGCAGCTAATTAATAATGTTTGCCTACTCTAAAAGGTTAAATAGTTTGAATTAACCCCCTGCAATATACGATATATTCCCATACCACCCACTAGCACCTTGCTGGAAACCATTTGGCAAAATTTGTGAGTAACCGCTTAGAAAAGCACTCGCTTGCAACAAGAGTGAAATCCAAAAAAATATCCCCTTGCTGCAAGCGAGGAATCAAGCTCAGAAGAATTTAGATCACGATTCTGATCCTATAGAGCAGCTATGATATGCTCCTCCAATAATTCACTCTGTCCTCCAATACCACACTCCGTTCGATGAGCAATGATTGCAATTCGTCGCCAGGCAGAACAGTTTCACCCCAAATAGCCTTACCCCAAGACCAGCCATTATTGATCTCGTATTGTACTTCACGCTCAGTTTCTTTACCAAAATTAAACAAACCACTAGGACTGAAAGCTTTATAAGTGACTGATCCTGCCACTTTGCTCTCAGCGGAGAACATCACCAGCACCTTTTGTATGGGCGCCATGGTAATGAGATGGCCTGCACCATACAAAGGAAGTGCACATAGGGGTGAAGCTTTGTCACCAACCATTTGAGAGATGCCGCTGGTGAACTCGGTACCTATGACATTATTCCGAACACTTATTGTCTCAGGTACCCCTCTTCCCACTACATCTCCGGTTCCAGCTTCAGAGTTGACAACAAGAATCTGGCCAAAATCTATATTATATGCCGTACTGGCACTAACTGTGCCATTGGGTATCAGAGAGTCCCTTGAGGTATACGCCTGATACTGCTCGGTCCATTTAATTTTGGTCGTTTTCAAATAAATATTTGTTCTGAACCAAACTAAGGGAGCTGCAGTTTTATCTATTGAACTCGCTTGAACCGCTTTAAAAGCATGTAGGTAATAAAGGCCAGCCTTCAGTTTATCAACCGTATCTCTGTCCATGTTAATCCTTAGAGTATATGTCGTGGCCAATATTGTGCGTTCCGATTTAGATAACTCTACCGATTCATCTGACCAAGTAAAATTCCAACTTAACTGATTACCGCCTGCAGTTGTTGCTAGTTCATTTTGAAATTTATTATGCTACTAATTATTTCTTCTTCTGAGAAAGCTAAACCACAAAGTTAAGTAATAAAAGAAATACATTAAGGAGCTCTTTTTTAACTGCTACTCTTTTTCTCTAGGGTAAAAACTAAAACTAGTTTAAGAAATGATTATTTTTACAAGACGGCTAAGGTCTCTAATAATCTAGATGTAATTAACTAAAATTTAATATCGTTTTTTAAGTAAAAAGGCTTATTTTTTCCTTTTAAAATCTTTTATTTTATTTTAAGTGCTTTTAAGCATTGATAAGTAAAGGCATTATAAAGATGTTTGTAAGAATTTATTTACTAGGCAATTTAGTTATAAAAGACTAACAGCGAAGGGAAATATCAAAGTTGCTAACAGTAGATGAGTAAGTGAGATTAGCTGCACCGATAAAGAAGCTACCATAGAGTTCATTTTCGCTCCCTCGCCCTCGGTTATCTCTCTAATTACAAAGCTCGAGAAACACTTCACCAGCTACGGATTGAATCAGGTAAGCAGTCTTTCTAGTACCTATGCTGTACGTCTATATGAGCTGATCATTGCTTAGAAAAGTACAGAGAAAGTATCGATTAAGCTAGCCAAAAAACCAAAAGCACTTGCTAAGCAGCAAACTAAACTCAATTACTATTAATAAAATATATAGCCGCAGCCAGTTGGCTAAAATAAAAACTTTGCTCTAAAACGTTGGGGCATTTAGAAGGGATTAAACTGCTTTTGGAGGAATTATTTAGATTAACAAGGGGATATAATCATGTCAATCTTTACTTGATCACTGCCTTTAACTTGGCTATCTGTTCTTTTCCTTTGCTTCTCTGTTCTTTGGTTAGGAGCTGGCTGGCTTTGTAGAATTCTTTAGGCTGGGCTTTTACCTTATTATTATTCTTACCTTCGAAAATAAACTCAATAGAGGCTATCTTACGGCCTTTCTTAATGGGCTTATAAGTAGCTTTCAATGGGCTATGTTCATTAATCTGCTTTATAGATACCTCCAATACAAACCGTCTAAAATTAGCAAATAATGGATACTTCTTTTCCAATTGGAGCATAGTACGTAAGCTAGCTAGTTCTATAGTACGATTTCCTATATTCCTATACTGAGCTAATAAATAGTTCATAGATACGGATAGCATAAACACTGCTGATATTAGCTATATCTGATAGAGCATATTTAGTAAATTCTCTCTTTAGAGTTGTACCTCTTGCACCCAGCGCATTTTAATAGACCTGCCATAGAGTTTTAATATCGTCCTTTAAATCTCTATACGCTGTCTTTTCATGTATTCCTAGCTTTTGTAAATCCTCAACACTAACTAAATACAGTTCATTATCAGTAATAGGCTGGTTTTTACGTATCTTGCTAATAGCAATCAATATAATCCGCTGTTCAATAATACTTAGGCTATAAGAGGCTTCTGTAACCCTATTAGCTTTTACTATCTTACTTGTGATTTATATTGATTCTTATAAGTAAACATTATTAGCCAATTATCACTGATAGGCCAAATAGTATAAAACAGAATATAAGACCAATTATAGTTGTTATTATTCCGTTACTTTTCATCTCTTTAATTGACAAATGATCCACTATTATCTCCATTTACCAAGCATGCCATTTAAGTGTTGTATTTAAAGCCTCTTGTGCTTTTTTTCGAAATAGGATTTTAAGTCTTATATCCTGCGTTTCTTCCGCAAGCTCTAGATAGCGCTGATAGATACTAATAAAAGTCTCTGCATTACTCCTGCGAGTTTGCAGATATTGAATGAGTTTTTCTAAGATCTGGATTGATTTCCAGTTGGTATTTTTTCTTAGGGTTATATTTTTAAAATCATTCATGTTTTTTCCTTTCCTTATATAAAATGGTTTTAGGGTTATTTTTATATTTATAATCTAAAAATTATTCAAAAATAGTATGTTACAGAAAGAAAATTTCAATAATGTCATCAAAAAATCTCTTCCTTTAAAATTTAAATAAGCAAAAAATATACCAAAATGTATAAATGGTGCAGATTTATTAAAATTCAATCTATGATAGATCGAATAAACATATTCATTTATCTGTTTATATTAAAAATTAATTTTTTATAAAAATTAATCTACTTTTTAATCTACTTTTGCGCTAGAAGAAGCTATTAGGGTTATTTGCTCTAGATGATAGTTTTTTAGCTAAGGAGCGTCATTATTAGTGACGTTATTTTGAATGATAATATTTAACTGCTTTTAACACTAAGATTATATGAATAATTATCATCTATAATTTATGACAAAATGTGATTATTTATAATTTTATATTGTTAATCTAGGCTTTTATTAGTTTTGAATTAAGTTATAAAGAGGAAAACCCTGTATACTCAAAGAGTGAAATAGCTAATAAATAATATAATAGCTTCAGTTGGTATCTATGAATAATAAAACCCTTGCTTTCGTTCTTTACTTGATCTTTTTTCTTAGCAGCATCTCAGTATACGGAGAGGAACAGATACATACTCATAGAGAATATAAACAACATTTTAATTCTAAAGAAAATCCTCAATCACTCTATGCCACACAGGCTATTGATCTTAAAGCACTACTACCAATTAACAAACTGATACCAAAACTAGTTGGTGACCAAGTAGTATTTATTGGAGAGCAGCACCCTCGTTTTGATCATCACTTAAATCAACTCTCAATTATTCGTGGACTTTATCTTAAACATACTAATCTAGCTATTGGTATGGAGTACTTCCAGCAGCCTTTCCAAAAATATTTGGATCAATATATTGCTGGAAAATTAACTACTCATGATCTAATTAAGAAAACTGAATACTATGATCGTTGGCGTTATGATTTTAGATTATATGAACCTATCTTAAAGTATGCTCGTGCCCATCATATTCCCATTGTTGCATTAAATGCACCGACAGAAATTGTGCAAAAAGTAGGTAGAGATGGATTAGGCAAGCTTACAACACAAGAAAAGACACAAATTCCTACAGATATTGATTTTTCAGACGAGGAATATGCTCATCGGTTAAAAAGAATATTTAAAGATCACCCTCAGTTTTTTGGAAGCTTCGAGACTTTTTATGAAGCCCAACTTGTTTGGGATGAAACAATGGCTGATGGAGCAGCAATTTTTTTAAAAGACCATCCAGATACTTATATGGTAGTGTTGGCTGGTAACGGGCATTTTGCTTATGGATCTGGGATTCCAAATCGACTTTATCGTCGTTTACCGAATATAAAAACATCTATTGTATTAAATGATTGGGAAAGAACAATAGAACCCACTGTTGCAAACTATACTTTGATTTCTCAAGAGAAAGAATTACCTAATGCAGGATTTCTTGGGCTAATGTTAGAGGAGATTGTAGATCATGGGCTTAAAGTTGAGGATTTTTCTAAAGAAAGCCCAGCTAAAGCAGCAGGAATTAAAATAAAGGATAAAATTCTTGCTTTAAATGATCAATCTATTTCAAAAATGTCTAACATTAAAGAGGTGATGTGGGATAAAAAACCTGGCAATGAAATAATAGTCAAGGTAAGTCGTAGTGGGCTTATTGGAGAAGAGCAAGAATTAGTTTTTAAAGTTATTCTCAAATGATTTTTATATCTATTGGGGATAGTGATGGTAATGCCTAGTTTTTGGAAACATAAAACCTTAAATGAAATGACTAATGAGGAGTGGGAGGCCCTATGTGATAGATGTGGTCAATGCTGTCTCCATAAATTAGAGGATGAGGATACTGGAGAGATTTTTTATACTAATGTTGCTTGTCGCTTATTAAATATCCATAGTGGTCGCTGCTCAGATTACTGCCATCGTGCACAAGTAGTTAAAGATTGTATTAGTTTGCGAGAAAATTTTAATGAAGCTTTAAGATGGCTCCCTAAAACCTGTGCTTATCGCCTTGTTAGCGAGGGAAAAGAATTATTCGATTGGCATCCACTCATTTCTGGTACTGAAGAAACAGTACACCTAGCAGGTATATCAATTAAAAGCCAAATTATTGTTTCAGAAAATGAGGTAGATGATTTAGAGGATTATATTATTGAATAGCTAACTTTTTAGTGTACTGATCTTAATATCAATCTGCTACTAAATTAGATGAGTAATCTCTGGATGGTGCATTTTTCTCTGAGTAATCTTCTTCTTCTGATTTGTGAGTGCGACAACCCAAACAACGGGCAAATGTGGCTCGTGCAGGTCCTTTAACTAAAGTGTTAGCGGCACCTTTGACATGTCCGCTAATTGCGGTAAATGGTAAACTTGCTACAAACGCAGCAGATCCCAAAGCAGTAGCTACACCTAATACAGGTCGAGCAATAAGTAAATCCCCAAGTTTCCGGAAATAATTTCGACTTTCAGTATCTACTGGATCATCTATATCAATAGCTGCTTCTCCATCATACTCATCTCTTCCTATGCCAGATGCCAGAGCAACATTAAAAAAACTACTAATAAATATTAAGCACAGAAAATAAACAAGCTTCTTACGTAAAAAATTATTCATATAAAATTAAAGATGGTTTAAAAGTTTATAGAATGCTTCAAAATTCAATATAATTAAGATAGGGCTATTTAGCAATAATAGCTGCTTATCTTTATAATATTTTAAAATAAATATTCCTGATAGATTATTAAGTTTATAATTATTTTTAGTAAAAAAATAAAATTTTCTATCTGTTTACTGCTTATTAATAGGTTTTTTTACATTTCTACCTTAAAGTATAGATAGGTTGTCTAGGGGGAAATTTTTATAAAAAAGGGCTAATAATTATTATGCATAGAGTAACTTTGCTTCGTCATGGAGAGAGCATATGGAATTTAGAAAACCGTTTTACTGGCTGGACTGATGTTGAGCTCTCAGAAAATGGCATCAAAGAAGCAAGCCACGCTGGTACAATGTTAAAAGATGCTGGTTACGAATTTGATAAAGCCTATACTTCGTTACTAAAGCGAGCTATTCATACTCTTCGATTAGTAGAGGATCAAATGGATATAATTTGGTTACCTACTGAAAAGCGTTGGGAGCTTAATGAGCGCCATTATGGAAGTCTGCAGGGCCTAAACAAAGCAGAAATTGCAAAACAATATGGTGCAGATTTAGTACATCAATGGCGTCGTGGTTACGATATTGAGCCTCCTGCGTTGGATATAAACGATCCTCGTCATCCTCGGTTTGATCGGCGTTATGCCCATGTAGATCCAAGTGAGCTTCCCTTAGTTGAATCTCTAAAGACTACTCTGGATCGAGTGATGCAGTGTTGGCAAGAAAGTATTTTGCCAGATATTGCCTCAGGAAAAGAACTAATTATTGTCGCTCATGGTAATTCGCTGCGTGCACTATGCAAACATCTTGCAGGATTATCTAACGAAGAAGTGATGGAATTAGAAATTCCGACGGGTATACCGCTAGTTTATGAACTTGATGATTCATTTAAATTAATCGATCACTACTATCTTTCTGAAAAGGGTCACACCCCTGCTCACAGGGTGTGACTTTATCTACATCATTTACTAAAAAGAAAATGGCATCTTATCAAAGCAAAAGTACTTATTCTGTTTTTTTATCTCTACTTTTGCTTGTTTTATTTATTGTAACGATTAATCAGTGCGAGTCCACAGAAGTACCATCATCAAACCCTCAGCCTAGATCAATAGTAGAGCGAGGAGATTTCTCTTCAGAGGAGCAAGCAACGATTCACCTTTTCCAAAGCACTTCTCCTTCAGTAGTATTTATTACCACCCTTGCAGTACGTAGAGATTGGTTTAGTTTAAATACACAAGAGATCCCAAAAGGAACAGGATCGGGGTTTATTTGGGATAGAGATGGTCATATTGTCACTAATTTTCATGTCATCCAAGGATCAAATGCTGCAAAGATCACTTTATATGATCATACTACTTGGGATGCTACTTTAGTGGGTGTAGCACCTCAAGAAGATCTCGCTGTACTCAAAATTAACATTCCTCAAGATAAGATTCAACCAATTCCTATTGGACGATCAAATGACTTACAAGTAGGGCAAAAAACCTTCGCTATTGGTAATCCCTTCGGTTTAGATCAAACGTTAACCACAGGAGTAGTCAGTGCCTTAGGGAGAGAAATTGAATCGGTAGCTAAAGTGCCTATTCGTAATGTAATCCAAACTGATGCTGCGATTAACCCTGGAAATTCTGGAGGTCCACTCTTAGATAGTAGTGGTCGTCTTATTGGGGTAAATACAGCAATTTACAGTCCATCAGGCGCTTATGCAGGGATTGGGTTTGCTATACCAGTAGATACTGTCAATTGGGTAGTTCCTGAATTAATTGCGAAGGGTAAAATTGAACAACCCAGTTTAGGGGTTGAGATTTTGCCTTCCCGAGTCATTGAAAATGTTGATATTGAGGGGGCGGTAATATTACGAGTCATTCCTGGTAGTAGTGCAGAACGTGCTAGATTAAAAGGTATGACTCGAGATTCTTTTGGAAGACTCCATTTGGGTGATGTAATTGTTACTATTGAAAACCAAACAATACGTAACTCAACAGATGTAATTCTTGCTTTAAAACGGCGTAAGCCAGGGGAAAAGGTAACACTGGAAGTGTTCCGCAATAATAAAAAGCGAGAAGTGGAAATGAAACTTGATCCACCCTTATCGTAATCACTAGTTTTTTATTTTCATATTTAAATTAATTTACCCTTTGATTTTTTAGGAGAAATAATGTCACTAGGGGATGGATTTGCTTTAAATCATCATCAGTTTACTAGATTATTTGAGCTTGATGGCTTAGTTGAGTTAGATCAAGAATTTTTACAATCAGTAAAAAATAAAGATCCTAGCCTCTACCAGAAAACGATTGATTATCGTAACAGCAAAATCTCCTTATCACCTATTGAAGAAAGCCATTTACTTTTAGAGTTATCCCCCTATTTAAACAGTTTTATAGGTCAGCTGTTTAATATAGAAGAAGCACTAAATGAAAGTGCTAAAAATACCTTAAGTAACGATGTTATCCTAGATTTTAAAAAAGAGTGGGTACTAAAGCGTGGGCGGCGATATCGACAACCTATTACCCAATCTTTTTCAGCTTTAGATTCTTGGCTTACTGAACGGCTTACTAAAACAGGGTTTGCGCTCTCTGATCGAGAGCTAGGGGTAGCTCAATTTGCCCAGAATTTGCTAGCTAATGAAGAAGAAAATGAAGAAATTATTCTTTCGTTTACCCAATGGTGTGTACTTGCCCTCTCTGATCCAGAAGGACAAAAAACAATTTCTGGCTGGACTAGTTTTCATCTACCACATAAGATAGATCATGCTCGATTAGTAGTACTTAACTATGAAAAGCAGGGTAATTTAGAGCAACTACAAGCTGATCCTAAAACCTTTCGACAACGAGATGGATTTACCTTAACTGATCAGGGAATGTCTGCTCGAGAAGCTCAGGGAGAAGTACATTATTGTGTCTATTGCCATGAACATGGAGGGGATTACTGCTCTAAAGGGTTTCCTAAGAAGAAAGATCAACCAGAGCTAGGATTTAAAACTGATTCTTTAGGAGTCACTCTTACTGGTTGCCCTGTAGAAGAAAAAATTTCTGAAATGCACACCCTAAAGCGGGATGGTTATACTATCGCTGCGCTTGCTATAGCGATGGTGGATAATCCTATGGTGCCTGCCACAGGTCATCGTATTTGTAATGACTGTATGAAAGCTTGCATTTATCAGAAGCAAGATCCAGTCAATATTCCTCAAATTGAAACTCGAGTACTGACCGATGTATTAAATTTGCCTTGGGGAGTAGAAATTTATGATCTGCTTACTCGTTGGAATCCCTTACGTCGCTACCAATTTTTGCCTAAACCCTATCAAGGTTATAAAGTACTGGTGGCAGGTATGGGACCTGCTGGTTTTACCATGGCACATCACCTAACCATGGAAGGGTGTGCAGTAACTGGCATTGATGGGCTAAAAATTGAACCTTTGCCAGAGAAATTTCTGAAAGAACCCATACGCAATTGGTCAGATCTTCAAGAGTCCTTGGATAAACGTATTTTACTTGGTTTTGGTGGAGTTTCAGAATACGGCATTACCGTGCGTTGGAATAAAAATTTTCTTAAACTTATTTATTTAAGTTTATTAAGACGGTCTTTATTTCAAGTCTTTGGTGGGGTTCGTTTTGGTGGTACCATCAAACTAGAAAACGCATGGGAGCTAGGCTATGACCATGTGTGTATTGCCACAGGTGCGGGGTTACCTAGGACTATTTCTATGGGTAATAGTCTTGCTCGAGGTATGCGCCAAGCTAGTGATTTTTTAATGGCACTACAGCTCACTGGTGCAGGTAAGGAAAGTAGCCTTGCTAACTTGCAAGTGAGACTTCCTGCGATTGTTATTGGTGGTGGGTTAACTGCTATTGATACAGCTACCGAGATTCAAGTCTATTACATACGTCAAGTAGAAAAAACCTTGGATCGGTATGAAAAAATGGTAGCAGTGCAAGGAGAAGAAAAAGTACGATCTGGGCTAAACCAAGAGGATTTAGAAATTTTAGAAGAGTTTCTAACTCATGGCCGTATGGTTAAAAAAGAACGAGAAAGAGCAGCCAAAAAAAGGGAAAGCTCAGATTTTATTTCGTTAATTCAAAGTTGGGGCGGAGTCACTATTGCTTATCGTAAAGGATTAAATGCTTCTCCTGCCTATCAACGAAACCACGAAGAAGTCATTAAAGCCATGGAAGAGGGGCTTTATTATGCAGAGGGTTTAGAGCCCCTACGAGTTGAATTAGATCAATATCATCACGTAAAAGCCCTAGTGTGCCGACAAGTGAAACAAGAGCAAGGGCGTTGGTTAGGTGCACCAGGGGAAATTACTTTACCTGCTCGTGCTGTCTTTATCGCTGCAGGTACGCTACCCAATACCATTTATGAACATGAACATTCTGGAAATTTAAAACTAGAAGCGAATCACTTTCTCCCCTACGTGGAACATTCTGAAGGGTTACAACCAGTGCAAGTAGCTGATCACTGTAAATCACCAGAGTTTGGTCCTTTCACTTCCTATGACTATCAGCAACATAAAGTTACTTTTGTAGGAGATACCCATCCTGTATTTCATGGCAGTGTGGTAAAAGCCATTGCCTCAAGTAAACGAAGTTATCCCCACATAATAAACACTCTTAAGTTATTGCATAAATCTAATCAGAGAGATAACTATCTTTCTTTTCAAGAAAAAATGGTAGATTTACTTACACCACAAATTACAGAAATAAATAAAAATAATCCTTCTGTGGTAGAAGTTTGGATAAGGGCACCTCTTGCAGCTCGAAACTTTCAGCCAGGGCAATTTTTCCGTCTACAAACCTATGAAACGAACAGCTCAGAAGTAGATGGTACAAAAATGCAAATTCCATTGCTTACGGTAAGTGGTACTGGAATTCGAGAGGATCAGATTCGATTGATGGTTTTACAATGGGGTACAGGACCTCGTCTTGTGGGTAAATTAAAGCCGGGGGATCCTATTGTACTGATGGGGCCCACTGGTGCACCTACAGAAATTCCAACAGATGAAACAGTATTAGTGATTACTGGTCGTTGGGGTGCCGCAGTAATGCTCGATGTAGGCCCTGCACTTAAAGCAGCAGGTAATCGAGTTATTTATATTGCTTCCTTTGGTTCAGCTTCAGATCTAGATCGGCAAGATGAACTTGAGGAATCTGCTGATCAAGTGATTTGGTGTACCAATAAAGAACCTAAAATTATCCCTAGACGACCTCAAGATATAAGTGTTATAGAATCGGATATTGTTGCTTTACTAAAGCATTACTATGAATCTGAGAATAGTCCTATTCCTCCAGGAGAAGTCAATCGATTACTTATTATGGGATCTACTAGTTTGTTATTAGGGTTACAGACTGCTTTAAAAGATGAGTTAAAAAATGCTTTTCACCCCAATGTAAAGGCTATTGGAATGGTAGGCAGTCCGATGCAATGTATGCTTAAAGGCGTATGTGGTCAGTGTTTACAGTGGCAAATTGACCCTGAAACAGGCAAACGTACCCGGGCAGTATTTTCCTGTGCTGAGCAGGATCAGCCTCTAGCATGGATCGATCTTAATAATTTAGTCGCACGCCAAATTCAAAACCGACTACCTGATCAGATAACATCCAAATGGTTCGATTGTATTTGCTCTAAAGAAAGTAATGCTTAAAAAACACTATAATAAGAAATTATTGAAACTATCTAAGAACAATTGTGTAATGATCATAAAAAAATTTTTAATCACAACACTATTATTAACAATATCTATATATGGATTGGCAGCACAAGTTACTTTAACTGTTCCAGAACAATCTGCAGCAGGTGCATACTTTAATGTATCTTGGGATTCAATTTCTGTATCCCAAGAAGGTTTTGGTGGTTATATAACAATAGTACCTGCCGGTGCAGAAGCATATGCTCATGGTATCTTAAGTGAATCCTTTTTACAGCAGCGAGGCAAAAAAAAGGGGCAAGCTAAACTAAGAGCACCTGCTAATCCTGGACTTTATGAGGTACGCTATACCCTACTTGGGCAGATATTAGCCTCTACATCTATTATTATCACTCAGCCTAAAGTAATACTCTATGCTCCAAGCACAGTAACAATTGGCGAAAAAGTACCTATTAATTGGTCTCCTACCATAGATGATCAAGACTATATCGCTATTGCTCCTGCAGGTAGCGATAAAGAGAGTATTCAGGAAGACAAAGAAGTATATAGCCAACTTTTTAGACATGGAAAGGGTATCCAGCATATTACCTTAAGTGCACCTATGAAAGCAGGACAATACGAAATTCGATATATAATGCATGAAAGGCAACATACTTTAGTTCAGATACCTTTAGAGGTAGTGGAAGGAGAAAACAATCCTAAAGATCAAGATATAAACTCAAAGATACCTACTCAAGCTAAGGCTGGAGAAACCCTTACTATACCTAGTTTAAATAGTATTAAAAGTAAAGGGCAAAGAGTTTCTCTTGCTAAATTAAATCAGCCTGATTTTAATTGGGTTGCGATTTCTTCTATTAGCAACAATGGGCACTTTACTTTAATCTTGCCTAAGGAAGTAGGAAGATACGAACTTCGCTATCTTGATATTCAGACTCATAGCATTTACGCTCGTACTCCTATTACCATAAATTAACTTTTATGCGAGTAGCTTACAACGGCTACTCATAGATAAAAACGCTAAGTATCAAACAATAAAGCATCTGGGCTAGCTCCTAGCTCAGTAAGTGCTTGGTTCACTGCTTTCATAAAGGGTGGAGGACCACAGGTGTAAAAACGTTGGCTAAAATCTGAGATTTTCTCTTTTAAAAATTCTTTAGTAACTAGCCTGTGATCATAATCAGCACTACTACTATCTGTGCAAGTGAGTATACAGCGATCCTCAAAATGAAAGCGAAGTTCTTTCTCACAGATAATATCTGCTGGAGACTTATTCGTAAAAATTAAAGTATGATTGATCAGAGATTCATGCTCTGTAAGCTGGCGAATCATAGCTAAAAAGGGAGTGATTCCACTTCCTCCAGCGATAAAAACACCAGAACCTTGATAGGTCAGGGTACCGAAAGAATCTGAAACTAACAATTTAGCACCTGCTTTTAAAGTATGTAGTTTCTCTGTCACCCCATGATTTGGATATCTTTTAATAACAAACTCTAATACTTTATCTTCTTTTAAAGAAGTAGGGGTAAACGGTCTTCCTTCATTCTTCCATTCAGGCTCATCAATTGCTAGCTCAACCCCTTGTCCAGGTTCATAGCTTAAGTTTAGTGGTCGCTCAACGATGAAACGCTTTACATCATGGGTTACAAACTCAGACATGAGTAGTTTTACTGGATAAGTCATAATTCATCCCATTAAGAAACATAAATAACTCTTTTAAAGATTAATAGTTTTCCATTTTCCCTTAAAAGTAAAGAGTTATTCATTTCAGTTAGCGATCTACATTACTTTTTGAATATTGAATCAATGTTAAATTAATACATAAAAACAATATATCTGTTTAATTCCATTATTAATTAGGTTATTTATTTATCTTCAATAGCAAAGGATATATGAAGTAAGTGATTAATAAAAAAATATTTTTAGAAAAATTAGCAGAAGATATTTACCATTTACCCCCCGGTTATTTTGCACTTGTTATGGCAACTGGTATTGTTTCTATTGCTGCTCATAATTTAGGGTCTGATAAAATTGCTTATCCCTTATTTGGCATTAATGTCATTGCCTATATTTCGCTATGGTTGCTTAATTTAAGACGATTTATATTGTACCCAAAAGCAATGCTTGCCGACTTTCTCTCTTATCATACAGGACCTACTTTTTTTACTCTTCCAGCAGCAAGCTGTGTATTAGGTAGCCAATCTATTTTACTAACTAGTCAAACTATAATTGGAGAGATTTTATTAGCAGTAGGGATAATTAGTTGGCTAGGTATTATGTATGGATTTTTTTATGGTATGACAATAACACCAAAAAAACCCTCTCTTGAAGAAGGATTGGTGGGCGCATGGTCGTTACCTATTGTCTCCACCTTTAGTATTGCGATTACCACCACATTACTTGCTGTTCATTTATCTGAAATTAAAGAAGATTTTTTATTTATTTCTCTTATCTTTTTTCTAATTGGCTCTGTGCTTTATATATTTATTATTTCACTTATGTTTTATCGGTTTTTTTTCTTTCGCTTTAGCCCAGCGATTCTTACTCCTCCCTACTGGATTAATATGGGGGTAGAGGCGATTGCTACATTAGCTGGAGCTATTTTAATTCTCAATAAGCAATATTGGGGTTTTTTAGAAGAAATTCTGCCCTTTCTTAAAGGAGTTACGCTTGCATTCTGGGCAATGAGTAATTGGTGGTTCCCTTTACTTTTACTTCTTGGAATTTGGCGGCACATGGTGCACCAAATTCCAATCTTACGCTACAATATGCAGTACTGGAGTATGGTATTTCCTCTAGGAATGTATACTAACTGCACGTTTCAGTTAGGAAAAATTATCCCTCTCGATTTAATCAAATTTATTCCCTTTATTTCAATTATATTTGCTCTAACTGCTTGGATACTAGTATTTATTGGGCTTTGCCACTATCTTAAACGGCACTATATCAACTTTACTTAATATATGTAAGTAATTTTACAAGTTATGATGGTGAGTCAGAATCGTTTTAACCTAAGATCAGCTTGGGTGTTTATCCTTTTTATTACTTATAATTTGTGTTTTGCTCAGAGTCATTTATCTTCAGTAAGTGATCTTGAGAATAGCTCTTCACTGAACATTCCAAATCTATCTAGTGTTATATCCAATTCTTTTTTTTCAGCCCAAGAGGGGTTTTTAGTAAACTTAAAGGGATTAACCTTGAATGAGGTTATTGAGCGATCACTAACACATGATCCGTTGATTCGGGCAGGTCTTGAGAGTATTAACCAGGCAGAAGCAGAGGTTATTACTGCAGGCTTATTACCTAATCCTACTTTTTTAACTAATCAAGAACTAATGCCTCTAACTCATCCCTATACCCCTGAACAAGAAGGAGGACCACCACAGCTAAATGTGGCTATAGAATTTCCTATTGATTGGTTTGTTTTTGGTAAGCGAGCTGCCGCTATTATAGCAGCAAAGAAAGGAGTAGATGTAGCCACTGCTAATTTTTATGAGCTTATTCGCGAACGGATTTATGGTGCTATTTCTGCTTTTTATGATGCTTTAGAAGCACAGGCCATGTTAGCTCTCGCTCAAGAAAGTTTAGGTAATTTTACTGCAGTGGAGCAATATATTCTTGCCCAAAATAAAACTATTCCTTCGAATAATATTAGACTTGAACGAGTTCGTCTATCTCTATTTAGTAGTCGACAGGATGTGCGAGATAAAAAAATCAAACTTATAGAAACAATCAGTCGATTACGAGTATTTTTGGGAATTAAAAAGCCTTTAGATCTAAATTTAGCTGGACAACTAGAGGTATCTACTCCATTATCTCCTCCATCTTTAGAAGGAGCAATAGCGATTGCTAAGGAAAATCGCCCTGATTTTCTTGCTAGTCAATATGAAATAACTCAAGCTGAAGCAGGGATACAGCTTGAAAAAAAACAAGCCTATCCTGAAATTATTCCTTATATAGGATATAACCGACAGTTCCAAAGAAAGGTACTGAATATGCCTGATGCTAATTCTTGGCAGGCTGGGTTTCAATTAGATATACCTTTATTTGATCGTAACCAAGGTAATATTGCTAAAATGGAATCAATCCATACTCAAGCAAAGTTAAATTTAGAGGCGAAAATACTTGAGTTACAAGCAGAGGTTGAACAAGCTCTAGAAGCTTATCAAGCAGCTTATGAAACTATTACTATTGAAGATCCTGCTAAATTGAAAATGGCACAGAACATACGTAATCGAGTACATATTGATACCCACACTTTTATGGAGGTCATCGATGCCCAAGAGGTTTATTTGGAAACTTATCAAATTCATATTAATAATCTCTCTAACTACTGGCATACCCTTTATGCCTTTAATGCTGCAGTAGGTAAACAGGTGCTAAAATAAATATGGAGTTAATACCTTTACAAAGGTAATCTAGAATGATAACTATCTTTCTTGATTTTTCTTTTTTATTTCTTAAAAAACATAAATGTTTTTTCAATGTAAGTGCTCTAGGTGTTGCTTTTCTTTTCCTAGTATCAAGTGCTTGGGGTCAATCCTTATCTACTGAGGCGGTGTCACCAACTCCTTCAGTGGTAGGTATGGCTACCTTACCTCATAACCTTTCTCCTTGGGGGATGTTTTTAGATGCAGATATAATTGTAAAAATAATTATTCTTGGGCTTATCTTTGCTTCTATTGCCACTTGGGGAATTTGGATTGCAAAAAGTTTAGAATTAAATGTGGCACAACGTGAGCTACACAGTATCCTGATAAAGCTGGAGGGGACTCATGCTCTGACTAAAGTAATACAGTTATTACATCACGCAAAAGGGGTACCCGGCTTATTTGCAGAGGCAATTGAGCATGAGATTTATCTATCTGGAGATCATTCACCTTTGGAAGGAATTAAAGAGCGTATCTCCCTACGGTTGGATCGGCTTGAAGTGATGGTAAGTCGGCACATGGCAAAAAATATTGGAATTTTAGCAACGATTGGAGCAACGGCTCCTTTTGTAGGCTTATTTGGTACGGTATGGGGGATTATGAATAGTTTTATTGGGATTTCTCAAAGCAATACCACAAATCTTGCGGTAGTTTCCCCTGGAATTGCAGAAGCATTATTAGTGACTGCAATTGGTCTAATTACTGCAATTCCTGCAGTAATTATTTATAATTTCTTTACCAGATCTATTGCCCATTATCGAAGTTTGCTTACCGATATTTCAAGTGAGATTTTACAGCTGGTAAGTCGCAGTATTGATCATCAACAATCCCTAGAAATTTCAAAACAGCAACACTACCATAGACCTCTTTAGTAACACCTATGATACGTAAAAAATACTCTAGTGAAGATGATCTTCCAGAAATTCATGAAATAAATGTCACACCATTTATTGATGTAATATTGGTATTGTTAATTATTTTTATGGTAGTTGCTCCTTTAACTACAGTAGATATTCCCGTAGATTTACCGGAGGTTAACAGCACTACAGATTCTCAACCCCAAGTAGATAACCCTATTTATCTGGCAATCAGAGCGAATTTAAGTCTATCAATTAATGATCATCAGATTAGTTTACAAGCTCTTGAACCTGCTTTGAACTATTTAACTAAAGGAGATAAAAGCCAACGTATTTTTTTACAAGTAGATAAAACAGTCATTTATGATAACCTAATGGAAGTAATGGATTATTTACGTACTATCGGCTATCTACAAGTAGCATTAGTAGGATTAGAGAGATACTAATAGTAATTTAAGATACCGGTACAATTATACTCTTTTGATTTGATGGCTTTTCTGAAAACATCAGATATAGGGTAGGTAACACAATTAGGGTTAATAAAGTCGCAGAAATTAATCCTCCAATAATTACAATCGCTAGAGGGCGTTGCACTTCAGATCCAATATCAGTAGATAAGGCCATAGGCAATAGTCCTAACATCGCTAGGCTGGCTGTCATTAATTCAGTACGCAGTCGCTGTAAAGATCCTTCAACTACTGCTTGATAAAGTGTTTTTCCCTTGCTTCGTAACTGCTCAAAACAAGTTACTAAAACCACGCCATTAAGTACCGCTTGCCCAAATAAGGCAATAAAGCCAATGGCAGCTGAAACTGAAAGAGGGAGTCCCGTAAGATAAAGTGCAAAAATTCCACCAATAAGAGCAAAAGGAATATTAGTAATAATCAGTAAAGCATTTTTAAATGAATTAAATGCATTAAATAGTAAGATAAAAATAAGTAAAATAGAAAGAGGAATAACAAACATCAGCCGATTCATTGCTCGTTTCTGACTCTCAAATTCACCAGACCATGTAATGGAACAATTTTTAGGTAGAGTAATAGTTTTAGTGACTTGTTGCTGCATTTCTGAGACAACACTACCCATGTCTCTATCTTGAATAAACACCCCAATTGCAATAACAGGTCGTCCATTTTCCCGGCTAATATCTATTGCTCCACTAGCAATATGAAAATCAACTACCTCAGAAACAGGGATAGGACCTCCATGGGGAGTATCAATAAGAATATCTTGTAATCGAGCAGGAGATCGATCCTCGTCTTTAAGGCGTACGACTACACTAAAATGGCGTTCACCTTCCCAAAACTCAGTCGCAACTCTACCACCTAAAGCAACTTCTACTAAATCCTGTAAATCAGAAACATTTAACCCATAATGGGCAGCATCTTCCCGATTTATTTCAATAAGATATTGAGGTAAATCTCCTTTTTGATCAATAAATGCTTGAGAGACACCAGATATGTGATTAATGGCATGGAGTACTTGATCTGCTAAATCTTTAAGAATAAATAAATCATCCCCAAACACCTTAATTACAATTTGCCCTTTTATTTGAGAAATACTTTCTAGTACATTATCCCGGATAGGTTGAGAAAATGAAGGAGCTATCCCAGGTAGAGTTGCAAGTAATTGATCCATCTCCTTAATTAAATCTTTTTTGCTATAGCCTGGTCGCCACTCGGGTTGAGGTTTTAAATTAACTAAATACTCTGTACTGTTTATCAGCTTTGGATCAGTACCATCATCTGGACGACCTACCTTAGAAATCACGGTATCAACCTCTGTAATATTTTGTAATACAGAACGAATTTTCCTTGCAGCTGCTCGTGCTTCAGAAACAGAAATACCCGAGGGCAAGGGAATATTAATCCAAATCGTCCCTTCATCTAGCTCCGGAAGAAATTCAGTACCTAATTTTTGGACAATGCCTAGGCTTGTTAATAAAGAAATAAGTGCAATAAATATAATGGTCTTACTATGATTGAGTGCTTTTAATAATAAGGGTTGGTAAATATTTTTACATTGACTAATTAATTTATTTTCATGATGAGGTAAGTCCTTGCGTAGAAGGATGTAGCATAATAGAGGCACTAAAGTAAAAGAAAGAATTAAAGCACCGATTAAAGCAGAAGTGACTGAATAAGCCATAGGCGAGAAAATACGACCTTCATGACGCTGTAAGGTAAAGATAGGAATATAGGCAGCAATAATAATTAGCATGGAGAACAAGGTAGGACGACTTACTTCAGTTACCGCTTCTAATACTTTATTTTTCCGGTCATGATGATTAAGAATCTCTTTATTTTCTCCAAGCTTATGAAAAACGTTCTCAACTACAATGACGGCACCATCTACAATAATACCAAAATCCATACCCCCAAGGGATAATAGATTAGCAGGGATACCTACCCAAGTAAGCCCGATGAAAGTAGCCAACAAGGAAAGGGGAATGATTATAGCTACAATCGCTGCAGCACGTAAATTTCCAAGGAATAAGAATAAAACTCCAGTAACGAGTAAAGCACCCTCCCTAAGGTTACCAAACACAGTATGTAGCGTTTTTTGAATTAGCCAAGCTCTATCATAGTAAGGCACTATGGACACACCTCTTGGTAATACTTGTCGATTGAGAAAATCTACCTTTTCTTTAATTGCTTTTAGCACAATAGAAGGATTTTCTCCTTTTCGCATCATAATAATCCCAGAAACCAGATCATCGTTTTTTCCTTCTCCCATAATTCCCTGCCTTGATGGTCCTTCAATTACTACTTCAGCAATATCTTTTACTAAAATGGGTACACCCTTTTGCTCAGTAATAGCGATATTATTAATATCAGTGCTAGATTTAAGTAGCCCAATACCTCGCAATAAAAATTGCTGGCTTCCAAGTTCAACAGGTCCACCCCCTCCATTAGCGTTTGCATGCTTAATTGCACTAAATAATTCTTTTAAACTGACTTGATAGTCCTGCATCTTTTTTAGATCAGGGTGAACTTGATATTGTTTAATTGGACCACCAATACTTGTAATATCGGCTACTCCTGGAATTTGTTTTAGCTGGCGTGAAACAACCCAATCTTGTAAGGTACGTAGATCCATAGGACTCATATAATCTGATGCTATTTTATAACGGTAGATCTCACCAATCGCAGTAGCAAGAGGAGCCATCTCTGGGCTAATACCGGGGGGCATATCGGTATTCTGTAATCGTTCTAATACTTGTTGGCGAGCAAAGTAGGGATCTACCTTATCGTCAAAAGTAATCATGAGATAAGATAGACCAAACATAGTATGAGAGAACATCCGAATAGCACCAGGTAACCCAGATAATCCTATTTCTAGGGGAATAGTGACTTGTTTTTCAATTTCCTCAGCAGCCTGTCCTGGATATTGGGTGATGACTGAAACTTGCGTGTCTGAAACATCTGGAAATGCTTCAATAGGTAAGTTATGAAAAGCAATTAATCCACTACTAATAAATAGTACTAACCCCAACCAAATAAAAAGAGGTTGCTGGAGGGTAAAGGTAACAATACTCCGAATCATAGTAGCTAGCCTTCAGATTGAAAAAGATGATTTAGATAAATCGCTTCCTCAGAAACTACTCTATCTCCTACTTGTAACCCAGAGAGGATAGGAGTCATTCCTTGATTTTCTGTACCAATTTCTACTTGACGGCGAATGTACTGTCCTTTCCCTATACTAATAAACACGTAAAATTTATCTTTATCTAGAACAACCGCCTTAGTTATAACCGTAGGATTAGATTGTGTATGAATGGGTATTTGAGCAGTCACGTACATTTGTGCTTTTAATTTTCGATCTGGGTTAGGAATTTTAGCGAGTACTTTGACAGTGCGAGTGGTAGAATCTACAAAATCGGAAATATAGATAACTTCCCCTAAGAAACGAGACTTAGGGTAGGATTTACTTGTAACTATGAGCTGCTTGCTTGGTGCTAAATAAGGCAAATTCTCTTCAGTAGCATCCAGCTGTGCCCATAGGGAAGTGGGGTTAGTCACTATAAACAAAGGTTGATCCCCTTGGTTAGGATTGAGTTGCTGACCAGGATTAATTGATCTTTGTACTATGGTTCCCGCTAAAGGGCTTTTAAGATAAAACCACTTAGTAGAGTGAAGGGGATTCCCATAAGGGTTGAGCAGGGATTCTATGTACTTTAAGTTAGTTTTTGCATCGGTATAACTTGCTTGAGCTTCTTCCAGCTCTTTGCGAGCGACAATACCATGTTCATAGAGCTCTTGCTGTCTTGCAAGTCTCTTTTTCGTAAACATCATATTGCTTGCTGCTTTACGGTATTCTGCTTGTAGCGTATCAAAATCTGGGGACTGGATTGCAGCAAGCGGTTGACCAGCTTCAACCTGTTGCCCTATATTTACAATAACTTCGATAACTCGACCATCTAAAGGACTGAATATTTTTACGGTTTCATCTTCATTCCATAATAATCGCCCAGATATTTTTAAGGTATGTTGTGCATATTTCTGCACTGTAACTACGGATAATTCAGGGGAATCTTGTAGAAAAGTAATTTGATTTCCTTGTATCTTTAAGATAGGCGCACTTTGCTGCTGATTAGTGTTATCACTGCAGCTTGCTAGAGTGATAATTATGGACAATAATAGGTAAGTAGGGTTTTTACTCATAATATTTAGCAGTACTCACAAAGCACTTTCTTCTCCTAATGCACTTAATAAATCCGCATAAGCAAAGCCACGATTAGCAAGCGTTGTATAGTATTCCAGCATCTTTATCTTATAATTCCGTTTTGCCTCTATTAAATCTATAATATCTACACTACCGTGGTTATAAGCGAACTCAGCTGATTCTTGTACCTCATCAATGCGATTGAGTACATCTTGCTGATACCTATTCATCACCATAGTTGATGAATTCCAAGCAGCTACTGCACTGATAATTTCTGTTTTTAATTTTTGTTTAATTTGTTGAATTTCTAGCTCTAAGCTATTTAACTCCACTGAGGCTTTATCAATTTCCCCTTTATGTTGATAAAAAATAGGCAATGGAACACTTACACCAACGATTCCACTTTCTAATACAATGTTTCCAAAATCTCTGGTATAACCAGCATTCAAAGTGATATCTGGAATTTTCAAACGATGGGCTAAAGTAAGATTTTTGCTGGCTTGTTCGACTCGTAATTGAGCTGACTTTATATCTGGTCTTTGGGAAAAGGCATGCTGAGTTAATAACTCTATATCATCTAATGGGTAGCTAAATTCTTTAATTTTTAGCCACTGATCTGCTACTTTAATATTATCTGCACCTTCTGGCCATGCTAGAATCTTTGCAAGCTCAGCACGCTCCTGAGTCAAATGGGCTAAAGCACTATCTAAATCTGATTGAGCGTTTAGGGCTTCTACCTCAATACGAGTAAGATCTCGCTTTGCGATATCTCCTACTTTAAATCTTAGTTTATTTGCCTGTAAGATTTCTTGATAATCTTCAGCCGTTGCTTGAGCAATAGCCACTGATTTTTGTGCAAGTAGCAATGAATAGAATTGATGGCGTACCACATTACTCAGTACTCGAATAGTATCTTGAAGATCGCTGATAGCTGCTTCTGTCCCTAATTGACTTCTTTCCATCCGTAGCTTTCGTTTTCCTCCTAATTCAATCAATTGCTCTATGCTCACATAAGTAGAAGGAGAAGCATTACCTGGGTAACGAAATGCAATTTCATTGGACTCCAAGGTAAGTACTGGGTTAGGGATAGCTGCAGCAATGATTTCTTCTGCCTTTGCTCGGCTAATAGCATATTTTCCAGCAATAATATCTAAGTTCCGCTGATAGAATAGGGCAATAGCTTGTTGTTCAGTCAATGTTATTCCTTGAGCTGGAAAAATTGATATGACCCATAATATTTGACAAGCAAAGCGTATAAAAAAGAAAAGTGTAAGTTGGTTTTTAGAAAAAACTAACATTTAACTAAATTACTCCAAGCTCCAAGTACAAAAACAATTTTTTACTATGCTAATCAGTGAACCTTTCAAAAACCTTTCAGTTTTTTATAAATGAAAATTCTACTGGCTGAGGACGATGTCACACTCGCTGATGGGTTAACTCAAGCTTTAAGCCAAGTTGGATATGAGGTGATTAATGCAATGACCGGTACTTATGCAGATACGGCTTTGTATACCCAAGAATTTGATTTAGTTATTCTTGACTTAAATCTACCTGGACTAAGTGGTAATGAGGTTATTAAAAATTTAAGAGGAAGGAAAAATGCAGTACCTGTTTTAGTGCTTACTGCTCGAAATGGATTAGATGATCGGATTAATAGTCTTGAATATGGGGCTGACGATTATATGAGTAAACCCTTTGAGCTAAAAGAATTAGAAGTACGAATTCGTGCGCTTATTCGACGTAGCTACGGTGGTTTTCATCACATCACTATAGGCAATCTTACTTTAGATATTCAAACTCGCCAGATATATGTTAATGGTAAAGTCGAGAGTTTTTCCTCTCGAGAATATGCTGTCCTTGAAATTCTGTTTCTTCACCTAGGTAAAGTGGTTAGTAAAGACAAAATCGCTCAAAGGCTCTCTATACATGGAGAGATACTAGGAGATAATGCCATTGAAGTTTATATTCATCGATTACGGAAAAGATTGGCGCTTTGGGGAATTAATATTCGTACTTTACGAGGGCTAGGCTATTTACTAGAAAAAGATTCAAATGACACAAATCCGAAGTCTTAAATTACGACTACTCTTGCACTTAATTCTTCCACTAACTTCTCTCGTTATTATTAATAGCTTTATTTCCTATTACGTTACACTATACTATGTCAATAGTACTTATGATGACTGGTTACTGGATTCGGCTGCTTCTCTTGCTCAAGAAATTAAATCTCAAGAAGGAAAAGTAGCGTTCAATATACCCCCTGCGGCTCTTAGAATTTTTCAATGGGATAATATAGATCAAACCTTTTTTGAAATAGAATCTCAACAACTTGGATTTATTGCTGGAGATCAATTTACCTCTATTATTTCCAATAAAGATTTTAGTTTAGCTACTCCTATTTATTTTGACGGTGAGATCCATCATAAAAAAATAAGGGGTGTGACCATCCTTACTTCTCCTAAAGATACTTCAGATAAAGTTTTAGTGATGGTAGCTGAAACATTAAATAAGCGAAAAAATACAGTTAAGCATATTATCTTTGCCGTAATTATCCCTGAAGTACTGCTTATTTTCATTATTAGCTTTTACATGCAATTTGAAATTAAGCGAGGTCTCATACCATTATATACCCTAGCACAAGAACTCTCTCAACGCTCTCCACAAGATTTAACATCTATCTCTGACGTTCATGTCCCCTCTGAAATACGTATAGTTATTCATACTATGAATAATTTATTAGCAAAATTAATGAAAACTATAGCTCTGCAAAAAGCATTTATTGAAAATGCTGCACATCAATTACGTACTCCTCTTTCTGGGCTTAAGGTCCAAGCTGAAAGAGCTTTACGGCTTAATAATCTAGAAGAAATGAAACCAGCACTTATACAAATTAAAAGCAGTGCAGATCAGATGAATCACTTAAACAGTCAATTATTGATACTTGCTCAATCTGAGACAGCTAAGGAAAGTAGCAACAAATTTTTACCTGTAGATTTAAACCATTTTATTAGAGAAACTTGTATCGAATGGGTACCCTATGCGCTGAAACATAACATAGAATTAAGTTTTGATAGCCCATCTAGTCCTATCCTGATTCAAGGGAGAGAGACATTACTTCGTGAACTATTAAATAATCTTATAGACAATGCAATTCGTTATAGTAACTCACAAGGCAGAGTGTGGGTTACATTAAAAAACACATCTCAACCCTCGCTTATCATAGAAGATGAAGGTTATGGAATTCCAAGAGCAGAGCTTGATAAAGTGTTTGATCGATTTTACCGTATCTCAAGAGCCCAAAAAGAAGGCTGTGGTTTAGGGCTTGCTATTGTTAAAGAAATTGCTGATTTACATCACATAAAAATTAGAATTGAACAAGGAAAAAATAGCAAGGGAACAGAGGTTACCCTAATTTTTAATTCGCTTTAGAGGGCTAGTTAATCTTCAAAATATTATTTAGTTTTTCTTTGAGTAGCGGATAAACCAGCATGCTACCAGCAGTAGTTAAATGATGACTATCATAATATAAAAATTCTCCATCCTTGTCCCAGGGACAGGTTTTAGAATTACAAAGCACTTTATCTATATTTAGAATATAGGTGTTTGGATAATGGGTAGCTATTTTTTCTAAAATCCCATTTATAGTAGCCTGGTTTTTAATATGATTTTGAATGCTCACGGCACTTTGATTTAATCTCTGCTCTAAGTGTTGTTGATTATTTCTGCTATAAAAGCGCAAGAGATGGATTGGCACAGTTGGTTCCATTTGCTGAGGATTATCTTCTAAAAGTAATACTGGAATATCTAAAGAATTATAATAAGATAAGGTTTTCTCTAGGCCGTAGGTGAAAGCAGGTATTCCTTGTAAACTACTATTATCAATGCTGATTATATTATCAATGCTGATTAATTGGTATCTTTTGTTGGGTTGTGTAGTTAATTTTCCTATATAACGTGTCCAATTAGCAACTAACACTACCATTGATATTTTTTTGCTTTTGGCTATTGTCGCCTCTTTCTCTATTATACTCATGCAACTTAGGTTATGAGACACAGTTATTACTTTCAATCTTAATAAAGGTAAACAACTACTCTCACTAGCATGTATAATTTGTACATGATTTTCTTTGCCGTAGCGATTAAAAGCAGGGATCATACTTTGAGCATGGCTATCCCCATAGGTTATAATCCAAATACCCGACTGAGTATCTCCTAGCTCACAAAACCACTGCTCTGGATGGGTAGGTTTCTTATAAAAATCATGACATTTTTTTGCTATTGGGCTTAGTGCAAGTGTTTGAATATATTGTTCTGCTTTATCATCAAAGATTTTAAAAGGTCGATAGGGTATTCCTTCCTGTTGGAAAATCACTAATCCATCTAGCCCAATAATAATGACAGCACTAAGTAGCACAAGGGCAGATTTTCCTTTCGCTGTACTGCGAATAGGTTTTTCTAAGTATTTATATGTCAACCATGCTAAAAGAAAAGAGAGTAAAGGAGCGGCAACCTTTAATTCATGGCGATAAAAATCATTACCTCTAATATCCCCTATAATCACAAGGGAAAAAGACCATAACGCCCAATGCCATAAATATAAGGGATAGCTAATGAGTCCTATCCAAATAGCAATAGGTGAAGAGAACACATAGCGATTGATAAAACTATTGGATCCTGCATTAAGTAATAGTACCGTACCTAAGACAGGCAATACTGCCCACACTCCAGGAAAGCGATATTCTGGATGAATCGTAAAAAATCCAACAATAATTAACCCTAACCCTAACCAAGATTGTAGAGAGGAATACTTAGAAAAAAAAGACTGTCGGTAGTGATGAATTGAGGCAAGATAAGCACCTGCCATCAATTCCCAAGCTCGAGTTATAGGAAAATAGAAATCGATGACTTTATCCTGATGAGCATACCAAAGGTTAATAAGAAAAGAGAGACTAATAATAAAAATGATAGATCGAGTAATTGACCAACCATAGTGAAGAATCACCCAAAGCATTAAAGGCCAGAAGATATAAAATTGCTCTTCAACAGCCAAGCTCCATAAATGAAGCAAAGGTTTTTGTATGGAGGAGAGATCAAAGTAGCCCGATTCGCTCCAGAGTATGAAGTTTTGAATAAAACCTGCACTGGCAGCAATATGTTGGCTTAGTGTTTTATACTCGTTTCCAAAAAGAAAGATCCAGCCTATGATAAGAGAGAAAAGAAGGATAATAATTAGGGCGGGGAAGATTCTTCTGACACGTCGTTGATAGAACTGAACGATGCTAAAGCGGTGGGCTTCAAAGTCTTTGATGAGAATACCAGTAATGAGATAGCCACTGATAACAAAGAAAATATCTACGCCAATGAAACCTCCAGTTAAAAGATCTTTGGCGTATTCATAGTGGTAGGCAATCACTGCTAATACCGCTAAGGCTCTTAGCCCATCAATATCCGGACGGTATGCATACTTATGGATGGTATTCATCTCTTTTTTATTATGGGTAAGAGACTTTTTTAGCTGTAGTTTTTTGCTATTTCTTCTTTTCTATAGGTTTATAAAAAAGGCAGTATCACTGGCAATAAATCATGGAAGGTTTTACCTGTTGCATTTTCACCTATAGCATGAATTTTCCATTCGTTATTGTGACGATAAACTTTTGCCATAATTTGTGCATTATGACTACCTTGGCAACTTAGATCATAGCGAGCAATTTCCTTATCGTTGCTGTAATCTATTAAGCGACAAAAAGCATTTTTAATTTGATCAAAACTTTGCCCAGTAAAGCTATTGACTACAAATACAAGACTAGATACTTCTATAGGTACTTTAGAAAGATCTACAATAATTTGTTCATCATCTCCTTCCCCATCTCCAGTACGATTATCGCCAGTATGGGTAATACTTCCATCTTTACTTTTTAACTGACCAAACCAAACCGTATCTACTAAGCTTCCTGATGTATTGAATAGGATACAAGAAGCATCTAAATCTATTTCCTGCTTTCCTCCCCCAAATCCTAAGAATCCCTTTTTTTCTATTGCATCCCATCCCAAACCCATGATCACTTTAGATAAACTATGATGAACTTCCTTTTCAAGAGAAATTTTCTGACCTTTGGTAAGTTGTATTGACATAAACCCTCCGAAAGAATAAAGAAAATAAATAGTTAAGCTGTTTCTTCCTGTTCTTGGGGCGGTATATTCTTTTTATATTTAATCGAAGAAAATAACGCTAGCCCGATAAAAGTAGCCCCAATTAAACCGGTAATTACTTCCGGTACTTCAATTTGGGTGCTAATCAACATAATAAAGGCTAATGCCCCAATAGCATAGTGAGCGCCATGCTCTAAAAACACATACTCATCCAAAGTACCTTGCTCTACTAAATAAACGGTAAGGCATCGCACAAACATAGCACCTATGCCAAGACCAAGCATGATAATGATGATGTCTTTAGTAATCGCAAAAGCACCAATAACTCCATCAAACGAAAAGGAGGCATCTAACACTTCAAGGTAGAGAAAACCCATAACTCCTGCATGCTTTGCGGTATAAGCCATTACCTCCCCTTCCTTTTCCGTAAATAATTCAGAGACAGTGTGAATTAAGGAAAATAAGAAAATACCACCGACTCCAGCAAGGAGGCTGCTAAGTTTATGCTCTAAGGGTAAGAAATGCTGTACAAATAGTAAAACACCCAGTGAAATAAGCATTTCATTAGATTTAATATGCCCCATCTTTGCTAATTTTTCTTCAATGGTACCTAACCAATACAAGTCCTTTTCATTAAAGAGGAATGATAAAAACACCATAAGCAAGAACATTCCCCCAAAGGCAGAAATTTCCGCATGGGCAGTTAAAAGATGCTCTGAATAGCGGTCAGGATCCCCGAGTGCCATTTTCACTACTTCTATCATCCCTAAATCAGATGTTTCAGTGACGATTACAATTGGGAAAAGCAATCGCATACCAAATACAGCGATTAAAATACCCCAAGTCAAAAAACGATCTTGCCATATAGGGTGCATATCCTTAAGTACAGAAGCATTCACTACTGCATTATCAAAAGATAAACTTACTTCAAGGATTCCTAAAATGGCAACAACGAATACTCCAGTTACTCCCCCCCATAGAAAAGCAGTACTTAGACCTATAGCGGTAACTATCAGAGAGTATTTAAAATGTTGAATAAGAAATGTCATATTTTTAATTGATTTATAAGTTTAGTGTTAAAAAATACTTTATCTAATTACAATTGCTCACAGCATACTCCATAGTGTTCAGCACGTTGCAATAAATCCTCTGCCCAAAATCGATGAGTACTAGGTTCTACCATTTGTTCATTGAGTTTAAAAATTGCAGTGTTTTTTTCTTGTAAAGCGATTTTTGCTAAATCTAGATCCTGTTTACATACTCGATAGCTAGATTCTATTACGGCAACTTGTGAAGGGTGCACAGCTGCTTTGGTAAATAGCCCATGCATTGTATCCAATACTACTTCCTGCTGTAATAATTTATGATTATTAAGATATTCAAATATAGGTGCAGCTAGCTTATAACCAGCAGGACGGAACGTGAGAATAATATCATTAATTACATTTCGCAGTGGGGTATCATAGATCGTATGATTTTTGGGGTGCTTTAACTTCAATAACCCTAGTAAGTCATTGCCTCCAATTCTTACACAAAGAATAGGGTTAGTAAGCTCTGCTAACTTCTCTCTAAACATTTCAAGACGATTTCGGCTAAATGCTAAATCTGTTTCAATGGTAGGCATTAAAAATAGGGTAGGTAACTGAGCTACAATTTCCCCATAGGATAATAGATTACTTTCATCTACTTTGGGTAATACAAAGCCATTAATATTCTCAATCCCAGGCATTTTTATCAGTTGAGTAAATACTTTAAGATTACGAGGGCGAATAAATTTCAAGATAGGAGAGGGACGGATTTGAGCCAATACGGATTGTATATTAGCTAGTGCTGGAGCCAAATCTACTTCTGAAATAGCATCTTCAGTACAAATAATGACTGAACGAATCCATATCTGTTTTTTCTGATTTAAGATGAGAGGAATATCTGTTCGAGTGGCTGGTATGTATAAAGTAGCACCCAATGCCATATAGTGGCAATGATGAGTAGACACGCTAATATTTACTCTTCTATATAATAGTTTTGATAAATGTCATGGCTGCAAATGGCATCTCTGGCTTATAGTCAATCACTACCTGTTTTTCCTTCGCAAGGAAGACTAAATGAGCTACTTGATCAGAATCAGGATTTTTCAATAAAATTCTTTCTGGAATACGGCGTAATATCACCCGAGTCGCCTCTGCAATACCAGGTTTAATATAGTTAATATTCTCGATGCCATACTCTTTAGTACACTTTTCTAAATAAAATTTAGTTTGATAAAAGCGATTTATACGAGATTCAAAAGATAAAGATTTAATTTGCTTAGGATCCATTTCGGATTCTACTTCATCAATAAACCAATTGCTTAAATCATAGGGTTGTAAATGATTATAATAGATACAGCCATGAAACTGCCCAATTTGAATATGATTATTTAGGATAGTTCTGGAGATCAAACCTGAAACTAAAGCATTGAGAATTCCTGAGGGAATAGGGTAATCTTCATAAGTGGCAGCACCATCTGCAATGCCAGCTATATCTGAAATAACATAAAGAGCATTATTGATTTGATTACCATAGTGACTCCGATTCCAGTCGGCAATTGCTTGTTTAAATTCTTGAGTAATTATTCCCTTTGCAGTCCAGCCATCAATAAATACTATGCCTGCTGCTGGACGACGATGTACATTAAGTAAAAAACTAAGAGCCTGTTGATCAATCCCACGATCTCGAATAATGGAAATTGAATAATGCTGAGAATCTATATGTAAATGCCGACTTAAAGCTCGTTGCAATAAAACACCAATAGGTGTTCCTGCTCGAGCTAGAGATACCAGAGTAATAGGTGTAGGATAAATTTGGGCAATATGATAAGCAAGATCAATCACTTCCCTTGCTAAACGTTTTTTATATTGCTGAGTTAATTTTTTAAATAACTTAATATATAAGGGACTGGGTAGGGATTCAGTACTAATTATTTCTGAATAGTGTTTCTTTCCTGATTGAATTAATTTTTCTTTTTTTGAAATAGATAATGTTTCTATCTGTAATGGAGTAAGTAAAAATTGACAGTCATCTGGATGGTAACTGCCAGTAAAGAGATAGGGTGTAAACTTATTTTTTAGTATATGATGATTTATCATAGATAAGTTTATTTTTAGTTTGTCTTACCAGGTAAATTGAGGCTTACTGTAAGCTGAACATATAGCTTTTATTCTTAACTAAATTCCCATACTGTACCAGCGGTTAGCTCAGGTAAATTATGATTGCAGGCTAGCCCTAAAGATTCGTATGCAATAATTATCTCCCGATCACTAGGAAGATTATATAAATAGTGATCAATACCTTCACCATATTCATCTTTAAAACTTAACTTACTATAAATAGCATGATCTATTTTGATAGGAGATCGGGTAGTGCCTTGAAAGAGTACATCAAATCCTTGATTCTCTAGCTCCTCAGCCCATAAAAAAGGCTGGAATTGAAATTCCCCCGTACTAATAATAGATATCTGATTTGTTTTAGGATAAGGCCCCTTAATTGAGTGTATCTCCTTGAAATTTATTCCTCTTCGTCCTGTATATTGCTGTGTTTGTACTATCGGCTGTATTTGAGGTTGATCAAGTGGTTTAGGATTAAGCTTTAGATTATGGGTAAATGCAAAGCTACCTTCTAGTAAGTTTATAAATGCGACAGGTTTATTTAACTGTACTTCAAATAAGGTTTTTTGACTATCAGAGAGCCAATTTACAATAGAAACAATAATAACTTGAGAAATATGAGGTAATACCTTGATTAGCTGTTTTCCCAGAGCGATTAAGGTATTACCTGTACTAATTTCATCATCTACTAAAACAAGGGTCTTAGCATAGTAAAATTGCTCTTGAAATCTAGATAAAGGACGGTAAAGAGTATGTCTTGGGGCATGACTATGTGTTTCTTCAAAACGAATCCATACCTCTGCAGAAAGCTGGTGCCGAGTAGTTTGCTGAAAAATAATATCGTTATACTGAGCATTTTGAACCAAACTATGAGCCACTCCAGCACCTAAGCCAATTGCAGTTTCAGCTATACCTATTATTATCATAGGTTCTTTAGCTGCTATAAGAAACCTTCCTAAACGATGATAAATATCCCGCATGACTGAAGGTCTGCAAGGAAGGTGTTTACCTAAAACCTTAGAAATGAATAGATAGCCTCGTCTAGGGTTAATTCGAGAAGCAAAGGTCAGTATATGATCTAATGGAAGTTCTGCCCTATGAACCTCAATTTCTAATATTCCAGCAGCTAATGGAATAATTTGGGACATAAAAAATGTACTAGCTAAATTTTAACTGGTATATTTTATAAATCTGTAAGAAGAATATTACTTATTCTTAACCAATATTTACCCCAAAATCTTTAGCAACTCCTGCTAATCCTCCAGCATAGCCTTGACCTACTGCTTTAAATTTCCATTCTTCCCCGTGACGATAAAGCTCACCGAAAATCATTGCTGTTTCAATGCTTGCATCTTCCGATAAATCATAGCGAGCCACTTCACTATCATTAGCCTTATTTACAGCCCGAATAAAAGCATTACTGACCTGGCCAAAGTTTTGTTTTCTTGATTCTGCTTCATGAATAGTTACTACAAATACAACCTTTTTCGCCTCAGATGACAATTTAGAAATATCAACTATGATACTTTCATCATCTCCCTCTCCTACTCCTGTGCGGTTATCCCCTGCATGGGTTACTGCACCATTTGAATCGGTTTTATTATTGTAGAAAATAAAATGTAAATCACTTAAGACTTTGTTATTTTCTCCTAAAATAAGAGCACTGGCATCTAAATCAAAATCAGTACCATCGGTAGACCGTGCATCCCATCCTAAGCCAAAAGTAATCTCTTTTATTCCAGGGGATTCTTTGTTTAGAGATACATTTTGCCCCTTTTGTAAACTTACTGACATATTTTCACTCCTTCAAAGATCAAAATCAGCAGGATGTAAACCAAGCTCTGTGCAAATTTTCCTTACCGTATTTTTTTCTTTATCATCAAAATCTCCATCAGAGGCTCCAATGGCACAACACACACGAACTAATAATCTAGCCTCTGATTCCTTTTTTTTAAGCCTTCCGATTACCTGAAGAGCATCAGCTTCCCCAATAGTGTAATCAAAATCAAATTTATGAGAGTATTTTTCAAATAACTCAATAACATCTCCCGTATCAAATACAGAAAGCACATCTGAGGATCTCAGAAAACCTATCATTTTTTGTTTCTCTTCTGGTTTAACTATGCCATCAGCATGAGCTACCATCGTACAGCCTGCTACAATACCTTCTAATAAATCCTTATTTTTAATCTTAGTAACTTCTGATTTCAGGTTAGCAGAAACCTCATTAAATTTGCCTTTTAACCAATCTAAAGCCATAAACACCTCTTAAAATTTTTATTAAAAATATTGAAATCGATTTACTTCAAAGAAATTTTTACTTCCCTCTACCCTAATTCAATACTATATTAATCTTAAATTTAGATTAAAACTTATATTTAACAAATTACACTTTTATTTGAAACAAAATTAGTAGGATTGAGATTAGTTTAAGAGTTATTATATGTAGAATTGTATGTATAGTAGCTGGTCACTTCCTATATCTATCACACTATTGGCAATTTTATAGAAATCGACATAATGATGACCATCAGCCAAAATGTTTTGAATTATTTAGATAAATATCCGCTTGCCACGAGTACCAGCAATAATATTGATTAAATGGAATAAATATTAATGAAGGTATTTTTACAAATTATCGTATTAGCGCTGATATTCGCTTTTTTTATTTATAGCTCTGCTGTAAAAGCTGAAAATGAGGCTTTTCCACCCAGTATGGATACCCACAGTATTAATCTTTCAGACTATGAAAAAGAGATGGAATACAGTGATAGTGAAGATTTAAACTATGAAGAAGACATACAATCTAGTAGTAGCTATGAAAAAGACATGCAATCTAGCCCTAGAAATAGGGGCGAAGACAACGATTTAGTCGATTATGTTAAAGATAACGATTGGCTTGCGAAAAATTGGATCAAAGAGGAACCTAGCCGTTTAGGGTTTGGTATTGGTACTTTTGATACAGTGCATTCTAAAATGGCACCTTCTGCATTTGCTGAATGGCGTTTTGGTAAAAAGTTTTTTGGCATTGTAGCACCTATGGCAGGTATTATGGCAAATACTGATGGGGGTGTTTTCGGCTATGGAGGTATTTACGGAGATTACAAATTTTATAATTTTGTAATTACCCCATTTTTCTCTATAGGAGGATACAGCCAAGGAGGAAGTAAGGATCTTGGCGGTATCTTTAATTTTCATGAAGGAATCGAGTTTGCTTACGAGTTCGATCATGGAGTTACTGCAGGACATCGGGTTGGATTTAGATTCGGTCATATTTCCAGCGCAGGTATCAACAAACGTAATCCTGGTGAAAATCAAATTATGTTTATTTACGGTATTCCTTTAGGTCATTAATTATCATGACCAGTTTAGTAACAGGAGCCACAGGATTTGTAGGATCAACAGTTGCCAAACAGTTAGTGAATTTAGGGGAAACTGTTCGAGTATTCGTACGCCCCAGTAGTAACCGTACTAACTTAGACAATCTTTCAGTAGAAGTTTTTGAAGGAGATCTAAAAGATCCAAAAAGCTTAGAGAAAGCACTACAAGGCTGCCAATCATTGTTCCATATAGCAGCAGATTACAGACTATGGTCTCGCAATCCTCAAGAATTTTATGATAATAATGTTCAAGGCTCTAAAAATATCTTCCTTGCAGCTGCGCAAGCGGGAGTGAAGCGAATCATTTATACCAGTAGTGTAGCAGCATTAGGTGTTAATCCGGATCGCAGTCCAGCAGATGAAAATACTCCCTCTAGTCTTGAGACGATGATAGGTCACTACAAGAGATCAAAATTCCTTGCTGAAGAAGAAGTTAAAAAGCTAACAAAATCTCTAAAATTAGATGTAGTAATAGTTAATCCCTCTACCCCTGTTGGTCCTCAGGATATTAGGCCTACTCCAACAGGAAGAATAATTACTATGGCAGCTTCTGGTAAAATACCAGCGTATGTAGATACGGGCTTAAATGTAGTTCATGTGGATGATGTAGCTGCAGGACATTTACTCGCTTTTGAAAAAGGAAAAACAGGTGAACGCTATATTCTAGGCGGTGAAAACCTTTATCTTAGAGAGATTTTAGAAATTGTCGCACGTATTATGAATCGTAACCCTCCAAAAATTCAACTGCCCCATTATGTAGTTCTACCCATTGCTTATTTTGCCCAAGGCTGGGCTTATCTTACTCATGGAAAAGAGCCTATGACTACTGTTGATGGAGTGCGAATGGCAAAAAAACACATGTTTTTCTCTAGTAAAAAAGCGGAGCAAGAATTAGGGTATACTCACAGACCTGCTCGAGAAGCTATTTCTGATGCTATTCGTTGGTTTCAAAATCATCACTATATTTAAGTGTCTGTTAACCCTCTAAGGTTTGTCGTAGGTACTTATAACTTATGGAATGATAAATATTGGGATTCTCGTAAAGATTCTCTTCGCCAGTTCATTGTTTTCCATCAACCGGATATTCTTTGTCTACAAGAATTATGCCTTCAAGGCAGGGATTTGCTAGATCAAATTCTACCTAGCCACCAAAGAGTAGAAGACCCTTTTGAAGGGTGGGTTAGAGAAGGGAATATTTATTGGAATTGCACTATCTTTGATCTCATAGCCTATGGTGCAGAAGAAATAGGGCACTTAGAAAAATGGCGACGTTTGTTCTGGGTAAAACTACAGCCTAAATGTTTAGATATTTCGCCATTACTTGTAACTACAGCACACTATACTTGGTCAGGAAATAAACAGGAGCGTAAAGATGGAATCAACATCCGAATTATTCAGAGCCAAAACACAATCAAAGTCTTAAATCGGCTCACTACTCCCCAAGATCCCTTATTATTTATGGGAGATTTAAATGATAATTTTTTACCTCTACAAATACTTAGAGAAGCCGGTTTAACTGATTGTTTTAGTGCTTTAGGACGTATCCCTCACGTTACTCGTCCCACCATGCCTACCTTATTTCATGTTCCAGAAACCTTAGATTGGATATTACATCAAGGGAATTTAAAGCCTATGAATTGTGATACAGTAGATTTCTTTCTTAATAACACTGCCCCCTCAGATCACAAGCCAGTGCTAGCAACCTATCGGTTTTTAGATAAATAACCTTTTTTCTTTAAAAACTTAATAACTGCCATCGTACTAGTAAGTACAATTCCAATCTTTAGTAATTGAGTAGAAGAGAGGACGATCGCAGAATCCTCTAGATCTATCTGTTTATAATAGATAGTAAGAAGTATCACCATCATTGAACTATACGCACTACTATAATCTGCACCAATAACTTGTCGCCAATCAAAAATTATCTGCTTAAAAGTGTCTTTTAATCCAGTAATCTTAGGCAACCAGCGATTTACCTGGCTACAGTATCTTATGTAGATGATGTCAAATTTTTGTTGTAAAAAAAATTCCTCAGCAGCTACCATAGCGTTATAAGCGGTAAGAAAAAATAGAGTACCTAAAATATATACCCAAATATTGCCATGGATAATAAAAAAGCTTAAGAATATAAACAAATTTCCTAAATATAGGGGATTTCGGCAATGGGCAAAAATTCCTTCTATAATAAGATTATCTGCATAGACCTGCTTATCTTTTCCTCCTCGCTTAATATATGTTAGCCCAATAGTCATTACTCGAATTCCTTCTCCAAAGAAATAAATGAAAAAACCAAGTAAATCAACGGCTAAATTGATATGAGCATAATCTGAGTTTATGGGAGAAAAGCTTAAAAATAAAATCGCTAAAATAATTGGAAAAACACCATTTCGATATTTAAAAATAAAATCTCCATAGCGAATAAAAAGCGATTTTTGCTCTTCTTTCATACAAAATTATTTAACTGCTAAAATCCCGCTAAAATTATACCAGCGGAAAAATTCTTCAATATGGGTAAATCCAGCTTCTGCAAAGAGCTCACGGTTTTCCTCTGGGCGATAGGGAATTAACACATTTTCTAGTGCTTCTCGTTTTCTTGCAATTTCAACTTCTGAATAGCCTTGCTGTTTTTTCATATTATAATAATAGCGGATAAAAAGCCGATTAAATAAGCTATCGTTAACTGTAATTTTTTCAAAAATGATTAAGCAAGATTGCGGTCTCATCCCTTCTATGATGCTGCGAATCACCTGAGTACGATATAAAGGGCGAATAAACTGAAGTGTAAGAATCATGATGACTACAGAGGCGTTTTCTACAATTCGTTCTCGGTGTAAATCAGTAAGGATAAATTTATATTTCCGAGTACTATTTTGTAATGAGAATTTTTGTTTTGCCTTCTCTAGCATATCCTCTGAGTTATCTACCCCTACAAAATAAATATCAGGATGAAGTATAGAGTCTAACTGTAATAGGGTAGTACCTGTTGCACAACCGAGATCAAATAAAGATGAACCAGGAATGGCAAAATCTGCAGCAATCTCTCCTGCCATCCGCTGCATCTCAGAATAAAAAGGAACGGAACGGCTCACCATATTATCAAAAACAGAGGCAGTTATCTTATCAAAGCAGAAATCTCCAATAGCTGCGCTACTGTCTTTAAATAAATGATCTTCAGATGGCATGAGAGTATGTTTTTACTTTACTATCTATTTAACCGTTCCTGCCATAGAATATTAGATAAAAAACTTATTTACTTTAATTATATTTGAGATTGTAAGTAATTTTGTTGCCCTATTTTTTCTATTAAATCTAATTGTGTCTCTAACCAATCAATATGCTCTTCTTCGCTCTCTAAGATTTCCTCAAACAATTCACGGGTAACATAATCGCTTTGTGCTTCACAATAAGCGATTCCTTCTTTTAAGAGAGGTAAGTTATTAAGCTCTAACTTCAAATCACATTCAAGCATTTCTTTTGGAGATTCACCAATAAAGAGTTTACCCAACTCTTGAAGGTTAGGAAGACCTTCAAGAAACAAAATTCGCTCTATTAATTTATCAGCATGCTTCATTTCATCAATAGATTCCTTATACTCATACTCATTTAATTTTTTAAATCCCCAGTTCTTAAACATTCGTGCATGTAGAAAATATTGATTAATTGCCGTTAGTTCATTTTTCAGCACTTTATTTAAATAGCTAATAATCTGTGAGTTACCTTTCATAATGTTATACTCCATAGTTAAGCATTTTTTTACTAATAAACTTAGATTACTAGATTATCTTTAGTATTTCAAATTTTTTCTTTTTATTACAATAAGTTAACCGTAATAAGAATAGTTATAATTTAGGCTGGTATTTACAGGAGTTTAGCATTTATGTCTTCACTTAATTCTGCTTCTGAATCTCAACAAAAAAAACCATGGGTATTTTTTGCAATTGGGTTTCGTCCATTTTTTTGGTTCGGAGCGGTAATGAGTTGTGTTTGGATGGCTTTATGGCTTTTATTTCTTAATGGTGTTGAATTTAATGTTAACCTTCCCTTACCTTACTGGCATGCCCATGAGATGCTATTTGGCTTTGTATCTGCAATTATTGCTGGATTTCTTTTAACTGCAGTTAAGAATTGGACTGGACGACCTACTGCTAGTGGATTTTCCTTATTTTTCTTACTGATAGTGTGGATAGCTGGGCGAGTTGTTATGCTATTAGGAAATAGTGTACCTGATATTGCAACTGCTATAGTTGATACGGCTTTTATTCCTTGTCTATTCTTTTTTATTGGTAGACCCATTATTGCTACTCGTAATACTAGAAATATAGGAATTTTAGCTATACTAGGTGGGCTCATTATCTGTAATATTTTATTTCATCTAAGCGGGATGGGCTATCTTTCCATGGGAGTTATTCCTTTTGTATTACAAACCGTAATTAATGCAGTTACTCTATTGATGGTAATTATTGGTGGTCGAGTTATCCCTGCGTTTACTCAAAATAGATTATCTAGTGTTAAAATCTATCAATTTACTTGGTTGAATCATCTAGCATTAACTACTACAACAGTATTCTTGATGATAGATACTATACCTGGTATGGAAAAATTTGCGGGCTATCTAGGAATCGCTGCAGGTAGCTTAAACTTTATTCGTTTACTAGGTTGGGGTTGGTATAAGACTTTTCCTCACCCTTTACTCTGGATCTTACACTTAGGCTACTTGTGGATTTGTGCAGGATTAATTGCTAAAGGGCTGGATTCTTCCTATTTAGTTGATGATTACCGAAACATAGCTCTACATATGCTTGCGACAGGTGCTATGGGTACTCTTATTTTAGGAATGATGTCCCGAGTAGCACTTGGTCATACAGGTAGACCTATGGAGCTTCCTCAGGGGATGTTAAAATCCTATATTTTCATTACGCTAGCGGGAATTACTCGAGTAAGTGCTCCTTTATTGCCTATGCAGATATCTACTGTGGCACTATTTTTAGCAGGCGGACTCTGGATTTCTGCTTATCTTATTTTTTTATACTATTACACGCCCATATTATGGAAATCTAGAATAGATGGCCGTCCCGGATAGAATTACTCCTAATTATAAATTTAGAAATACTAACATAATTTTATGAATACACATTTTAGCTCTATCGTTGTTCCAGTAGATGGATCGAAAGGGTCTCAAAATGCAGCTAGTTTTGCAGCTAAACTAGCTGAAACTGCAAAAACGCCTGTAGTACTTATCCATGTTTTCTCTATTAATGAGAAGCCTATAGGAGTAGATGATACTTTTGGGTTAGGTCTAGTGACTATTAGTTATGAACATCAGGAGGATATAGATCAAATTAAGGAAGAAAGATCTAAAAAAGCTTTTGCTAGAATATATGAGACTCTTGGCGGTAAGCCAAGTAATTTTGAAGAGAAAACACTTATTGGCGATCCTGCTGAAGAAATTTTACTTTACTTAGAAGAAAATCCAGATTCAATGGTTATTATGGGACGAAGAGGGCTTTCTAAAATTCGCTCTTTATTACTTGGTAGTGTGAGCGAGAAAATTATGCGCTATTTTCCAGGAGCCATTACTGTTGTGCCTTAAAAAGAGTTTAACTTTCTTTTAAGGCTTAATAGCTTTGATAGTAAGAGGCTTTTAGAACAATATCTCAACGAATTCTCGACTCCACTTAAAACGCACTAGTAGAATCAAGTATAAATTAATGGGATTATAGAAGATATCGCTTTCTATTTACATAATGCTTTATCTATATTAATAGATAAAGCATTATGTAACACTGGGATTTACCCTTGAGTTAATGAGGGACAGTTTTTATTATATATAGATCAGGATCATTTAATTTCTACAGAAAGTATGCTGGTTTATCCACTACTTAAAGAAAAGCTAAACACTATTTTGAATATTTCTAATTAAAAAATGCCTATTTATGTACTCTTATTCTATTAAGCACAAAATATTATTTGTACTTATTTTATTTTTTTCTATTAATAGTTTTGAAGATTCTTTAGCTGGAGAGGCATCGGGGCTAGTGAATGCTTTAACCAATCAGTTAAATATCTCCCCACAGCAAGCACAGGGAGGATCAGGGGCTATTTTTCGAGCAGCTCAAGGAAATATGAAACCACAGGACTTTCAAAACTTATCTCAGGCTGTACCTGGAATAGATAGTATGATAGCTGCTGCCCCTATCGCTAAATTAGGATCTGGAACAGAAGGGAAATTAACAGCACTAATGGGTAAAAGTAACTCCTTAGAAAATATGGCATTACTCTCTGAATCATTTAAGCAACTTAATCTTTCTCCAGAAATGATTAAACAATTTATGCCTATAGTTACTGACTATGTGAAAACAAATGGTGGTCAAACGGCAATGAATTTATTAAAATCCGCCTTACCTATACCTTAATTTCATGAGCTACTAACTCATAACTTTCAGATCGATAATAACGATAGCGTTTACGACCTTCTTGGCGCTTTAATTCATCTTGAAGGATGATTTCTGCAATCCGTTGAGAGTCTTTATAGAAACTTGGTATTTGTGAGGATAAATTAATTAGTAAATCTATTGGTATGTTTGGTTTATCTTGATACCCAATTAATACAGGGGATATAGGAATTTCTCCATTATGATCCGTAATAACACTATGGGGCACAAAGCTGGACTGGCGAAAAGTCCATAATAGGCTATCTACAGCTCGTACCTGATCTTCGCTTTCTGTATAGATATAAACCTTTTGACCTAGATTATAGACTTTTTCAGCAAGTTTACAGGCAAACCGCTCATCTTCCCGTAGTTTATTACTACTGAGTAGATAAAAATCAACTTGCCTCATAGATTAGATTACTTTTGAGTACATTGAATCAAGTATTGAGTAAGTAGGGATACAGGGCGACCAGTCGCTCCTTTTTCTTTCCCTCCAAGCCATGCTGTACCTGCAATATCTAAATGAGCCCAACATAAATTTTCAGTAAATCGAGCGAGAAAACAAGCAGCAGTAATCGTTCCTGCCTCTCTTCCCCCCACATTGGCTATATCAGCAAAATTGCTCTTTAACTGAGACTGGTAATCTTCCCAAAGAGGGAGTTGCCAAACTCGATCGCCACTAGCTTCTCCTGCAGCAATCAGCTGGTTAGCAAGATCTTGATTATTACTTAATAAACCACTAGCGTGAGCCCCCAAAGCAATAATACACGCTCCTGTTAGGGTGGCAATATCAATAACTGTTTTTGGATGATAGCGTTTACTATAAGTAAGAGCATCACACAGAATCAACCGTCCTTCTGCATCCGTATTGAGTACTTCTATGGTTTTTCCGTCAAGACTGGTGACAATATCACCAGGTTTGTTTGCTTTACCACTTGGAAGATTTTCTACACTAGGAATTATTCCTACCATATGAATAGGTAGTTTGAGTTCTGCACAGGCTTTAATTGTACCAAGAACACTCGCAGCACCGGACATATCATATTTCATTTCATCCATACGATCAGCAGGTTTAAGTGAAATTCCTCCAGAATCAAAGGTAACCCCTTTGCCTATTAAAACAATAGGCTGTTCATCCTGTTTTGTTCCTTTGTACTCTAAAATGATAAACTTAGGTGGTTCTACACTGCCTTTAGCTACGGAGAGCAAGGCCCCCATTCCAAGCTTTTCCATATCGTCTTGGTTAATAATTTGTGCATATATTTGCTCCCTATACTGTTGAGCAACTTTGCAGGCAGAATCGGCTAAATAGGTGGGAGTGCAGATATTTCCGGGAAGATTAGCAAGATCTCGAGCAAGTTTTACTCCTTTACCTATGGCTTTCCCCCAAGTAATACCTTGCTCAATATTTGGTTGTAGTGTAACTTCTTCTAATAATAAAGAAATTTTTTCGAGCTTAGACGAATCAGTATCTTTTTTACTTTTTGTTTGATCGTAGTGATATAGAGCGTACTCAGCAGTTTCTACAATTAATCTTGCCCATTGTGCACTATCTTGTTTTTCGTTTTTTAGCTCTAAAAGGCATGCAGTTGCTCTATTAGCACCGGTTTTTTGGAGTACTTTTACTGTACCTAGCCAAGCCTCACGTAACTTATTTGTATTAAATTCACTTTTTTTACCGCAGCCCATGAGCAGGACTCGCTCTGATTCTACGCCAGGAAGAGCAAAAAGTAATAAAGTCTGTCCTATTTTTCCAGTAAAATCACCATGGGTGATTAATTTAGATAAATAATGACCGCTTACTTTATCAATATGCTGAGCAGAAAGGGAAAGTTTTTCATCTTCATAAATCCCTACAACAAGTGCAGGAGTATGTAATTTTTCTGTAGTACAGTAAACGATATTATAATCCATGATGCACTCCTAGGATGCGTTGCGTAATTTTATCTTTCCTAAAGTTTAATCGTTTTTTCATAGATAATGTGAAAAATGCTTAGAATCTTTCTTATCGATCGCTATATCCTTAAAGAATTGAGCCTAAATGTGGCTGCCTCCACCTTAATTTTAATGCTGATCTTTGGTGGTCTTCGTTTTATCCATTTCTTAGGAAAAGCAGCTCGAGGGGATATTCCAGCAGGCACTGTGCTCTCTCTTGCTGGCTATGAATCCTTAGGTGCTCTTGTACTGCTATTACCTTTGGCTGCTTTTTTAGCAGTAATTTTAGTACTAGGCAGGATGGGAAATGATGGAGAAACAATTGCTTTATATGCCTGTGGAGTGGGGCGTAACCATCTTTTACGAGTGATGCTTATTTTCGGGGTATTACTTGCAATGATAGTAGGTACTATTTCTTCATACTTAGCCCCTCTTGCTTTAGCTCGAGGATATCGTATTGAACAACAAGCATTACTTGCTGCAGAAACGACAGGGTTAGTAGCAGGAGACTTTAAAAAAACCCATAGTGGAGAGCGAATATTCTATGCAGAACGATTGAGCAAAGATCAGTTAGTAATGAAAGATATCTTCATTCAGGTACAGCAGCCTAGCCAGAAAGTTATTTTTCGAGCTAAACAAGGGCATCTTGAGACTGATGAAGAAAATGGGAATAAAAACTTAATTTTAGAAAATGGGTATCGCTATGATTTTCCCACGACCGATAATAGTATGCGTATTTCCCGCTTTGCTCGTCACGGGTTATTAGTAAGAAAAGGAGGAGAACGTGAGTTTAACATTCGTCATAAAACTATTCCTACGCTAAAGTTATGGGCAATGGGTGCACCCAATGATATTTCAGAAGTACAGTGGCGTTTATCTATGCCTATTTCGACTTTACTATTGGTGATGTTTGCAGTACCTCTAACACGCTACGAACCTAGAAAAGGACGCTACTCAGGGTTAGTATCTGCAATTGTTACTTATCTTATCTATAGTAATACCATAGGAATAGCAAGGCATTGGATAGATAAAGGGATAGTCTCTACGGTATTTGGTCTGTGGTGGGTGCATATAGTCATGTTGATACTTGTCTTGATCTCCCTTTGGCCGCCCCAGCCTCTACAGCAAATACTAAGTTGGCTACGTAGTAATTTGCCAAAATTTAATTTTTTAGGTGCATTTCAATCTCTATTTCACTTGCTACGCCATATTAGTATTTTTCAAAATAAAAAATGAAAATATTAGATCGCTATTTAGGGCAAGCCATTATTCACTATACTTTTCTTGTTTTACTTGTACTTATTTCTCTTCATACATTTATATCATTTGTTACTGAGCTTGACGATGTAGGTCATGGATCCTATGAAATTTCCCATGCAATCAAATACATTTTATATTCTATCCCACAGAATATTTATGATTTACTCCCAGTAGCAGTGTTATTAGGTAGCGTCTTAGGACTAGGTAATATGGCATCTCAAAGTGAGTTGATTGCAATGCGAGCTGCTGGATTTTCCATAGAACGAATCATTCAATCGGCCTTATCTACTGGGATGATCTTTGTTGTTATGACTGCACTTATAGGAGAAATCATTGCCCCTCCTGCAGAGCGAGCTGCGGATAAGTTACGATCCCTTACAAAAGTAAGTGTTTCTAGTGAACAAAGTAGAGAAGGGTTTTGGACCCGGACCGGGGATACTTTTAATCGTATTGGTCAGGTATTAGCTAGTGGTGAATATAGAGATATTGAAATTTTCGAATTTGATCCGCAACACAAGCTTAGAAATATTACTCAGGCAGTCCGTGCCACTTATCATAATGATGGCTGGCATTTAAAGGAAGTAACCCAGCGACGTATTTTTCCAAAGAGAGTCATCATCAACCACGTTCCAGAGGCAATTTGGAAATCAAGGTTAAACCCAGAGATATTACAAGTAGTTATGGTTGATCCTCATGAATTCTCTGTGTGGGGATTACATCACTATATCAAATATCTAAGAGAGAATAAGCAAGCCACTGAACGACATCAGCAGGCTTTTTGGAGCAAGATTATTGCTCCTTTTAATGCGCTTATTATGATGTTTTTAGCTATCCCCTTTGTGTTTGGACCTTTACGCTCGGTGAGTATGGGGCAAAGGGTTTTAGTCGGCGCTTTAGTTGGTATTGGTTTTTTTCTCTTTAACCGCCTTTTTAATCAGGCGGGGCTTGTATTTGGATTTCCTTTGTTTTTAAGTGCTGCTTTTCCCTCTTTTTTAAGCTTAGGGATTGGGATGATTATGATGCGTCGGGTTTACTAGGTTTAGGTAATAAAACAAGCTGGGTTTTAGAAAAACGATCGTGCCAAGCTCTACTCTCTTTGTCAAAGAGTGCCCACCAAAATCCGATACCTAATAGTAACCAAGAAATTAAAGATAACCCAAAACGAGATAAAGCTTGTAGCCAAGTAATATTACTACCATCTAATTGTTGCACTCTAATCCGCCAGACCCACATTCCTATAGTTTGTCCTCTATAAATCCAAAAAGCACTGAAAAAAATGATGGTGGCAGATATGAGATATACTTGATAGAGTATATTTCCAGCTTCAATGCCTTCTCCTTGCCTGAAAGGTAAAATGATAAAAGTGGTGAGTATAAAAAGCATAAACACCAGTAATACACTATCGTAAGTAATAGCACAGAAGCGGCGAAGGAGACTTGGGGTAGGCATAAGGGATTCTAGTGGATTGTTTGAACTGTTTTTAGATTTTATCATTTCAAAAAGCTCTATTAGCAAAATAGTAAGTCTTACGTTGAATATAAATCATGATGTTGCAATTATACGGCCAAACTGCATTTTCTTCCTTTCGTCTTAAAAAACTCCTAGCTCAGCTACAGAATAGTGTAATAGATATTACTTCAGTAGAAGTAAAATATTTTTATTATTGTGATATTACTCAATCTTTATCTAATCAAGAAATCAGTCAGCTTAAGCAGCTATTAGAAGCTGAAAATTTTCCTATCTTTTCAGAAAACCAACTTATAGTTATCCCACGACCGGGTACAATTTCTCCTTGGTCAAGTAAAGCTACAGATATTGCCCATCTCTGCGGGTTATACAAAGTTAGACGGCTAGAAAAAGGATTGATTTATTTATTTCAAACAAATAATCAAGTTGATCTTTTACTATTTCAACTTAGTATTTTAAGTTCACTCATTCATGATCGGATGACTGAAAAAGTTTTTCATAATACTCAAGAAATATCTAATATATCTCAACCCTACGAGCCAAGATCCTTAACCACAATAGATATTTTAAATGATGGAAAAAATGCCCTTAAAGAGGCAAATAAAAAAATGGGGCTTGCTTTAACAGATGATGAAATAGATTATTTAATTGCAAGCTATCAAGCACTAGAGCGTAACCCTACAGATACTGAGCTGATGATGTTTGCTCAAGCAAATTCTGAGCATTGCCGTCATAAAATTTTTAATGCTGCTTGGGTGATTAGAAAACAACCACAGCAACGCAGTCTATTTGAAATGATTCGCTTTACTTATGAATCTTATTCAGAGGGAATTTTATCAGCTTATAAAGATAATGCAGCAGTAATTACTGGGAGGAAAGTACCTCATTTTATGGCAGGTAATTTAGGAACTCCCAATTATAATTATCAAGAAGAAGAACGTCATTTATTAATTAAAGTAGAAACTCATAATCATCCTACTGCTATTTCTCCTTTTGCTGGAGCCGCTACTGGATCTGGAGGGGAAATTAGAGATGAAGGTGCTACTGGTCGAGGAGGAAAACCTAAAGCAGGCTTGGCTGGGTTTTCTGTTTCCAACTTACATATTCCAGACTTTAAGCAGCCTTGGGAAATAAACTATGGTAAACCTAGCTGGATGGCTTCAGCTCTAGATATTATACTAGCTGCACCTATTGGCTCTGCTGCTTTTAATAATGAATTTGGGCGACCCAATTTATGTGGTTATTTCCGTACTTTTGAGGAAAAAATATCTAGAGAAGGTGATTCAGAGCTTAGAGGCTACCATAAACCGATTATGGTCGCAGGAGGGATAGGCAATATTCGTCCTACTGCAGTACAGAAAAAATCCTTATCGGCTGAGACTCCTTTAATTGTGATTGGAGGTCCGGCATTACTGATAGGTCTAGGGGGAGGGTCAGCATCTAGTTTAGCTTCAGGAGAAGGAGATGAGTCTTTGGACTTTGCCTCTGTTCAGCGGAGTAACCCTGAAATGCAAAGACGTTGCCAAGAAGTAATCGATCGCTGTACTGCGTTAGGTAATGAAAATCCTATCTTATCTATTCATGATGTAGGTGCAGGTGGTCTATCTAATGCTTTACCTGAGCTGGTACACGATAGCCATAAGGGTGGAGAGTTTCAGCTACGAGAAATTCCCAATGATGAACCTAATCTATCTCCATTGGAGATTTGGTGTAATGAAGCACAAGAACGCTATGTGCTAGCTATTAATCCCAATCAACTTAGCTTATTTCAAAATATTTGTGATCGAGAACGTTGCCCTTGGGCAATGGTGGGTAAAACTACCGAGAGGAATCAATTAATTGTCTCTGATTCCCGCTTTAATAATAATCCAGTAAATATTTCCATGGATCTTCTTTTTGGTAACCCACCAAAAATGATTAAAGATATTCCTCAGGCACACGCTTATACACTTACTCCCTTGCTACACCATAAAATTACTTTAGCTCAAGCTGTTGAAAAGGTACTTCGTCTTCCTACGGTTGCCAGTAAAAATTTTTTAATTACGATTGGGGATCGTTCTATTACTGGATTAGTCGCTCGGGATCAAATGGTAGGTCCTTGGCAAGTACCAGTAGCGGATTGTGCAGTTACTTTAGCAAGTTATCAAAGCACTATTGGAGAGGCTATGTCTATAGGAGAGCGACCTTTGATTGCTCTTATAGATCCGGCTGCCTCAGGGCGTATGGCAGTAGGGGAGGCCATTACTAACATTGCAAGTGCATCTATTAAGGATTTAAACCAAATAAAGCTATCTGCAAATTGGATGGCATCCTGTGGGGATTCAAAAGAAGATATTGCCTTATTTAATACGGTAAAAGCGGTAGCTATGGAGCTTTGTCCGCAATTAGGAATCACCATTCCCGTAGGAAAAGATTCTTTATCTATGGGAGTTACCTGGAAACAAGAGGGCAAAGATCAGGTAATGAAAGCTCCCCCTTCCCTAGTTATCAGTGCCTTTGCACCAGTGACTAATGTGCAAAAATCCCTAACTCCTCAATTACAAACAGATGTAGGAGACACTTTATTATTACTTATTGATCTAGGTCAAGGAAAAAACCGCTTGGGTGGTACAGCACTTGCTCAAACGTATAATCAAACAACTGGGTACGTTCCTCCGGATCTAGATGATTCTAGTTTATTGATTAATTTTTTTAAAATTATTCAATATCTTAACGATAGAAATTTGCTCCTTGCTTATCATGATCGCTCCGATGGCGGATTATTTACTACCCTATGTGAAATGGCATTTGCTGGTCATTGTGGTATTAAAATAGATTTAGATGCTTTAGGTACAGATAATTTATTATCTGCTCTTTTTAATGAGGAGCTAGGTGCAGTTATTCAAATTAAGTATAAAGATCAAGATCAGATATTAACTTATCTACACCAATACGGATTAGGAAATCACACCTACTTCTTAGGTAATCTCAGTACAGATAATAAAGTTCGTTTTTCTTTTCATGGCCAAGTAATATTGGAGGAAGACAGAACTTACTATCAAAGAATCTGGGCTGAAACCAGCTATCACATACAAAGACTAAGAGACAATCCTGATTGTGCTCAACAGGAATTCGATTCCCTATTAGATCAAAGTAATCCTGGACTGAATCCAATCTTAACTTTCAATCCAGGGGAAAATGCTTCTACCCCTTATATTGCTACCGGAATACGTCCTTCAATTGCAATTCTAAGAGAACAGGGTGTCAATGGTCACATTGAAATGGCAGCTGCTTTTGATCGTGCAGGGTTTACTGCCATAGATGTACACATGAGTGATATTTTGGAAAAAAGGGTTAATCTTTCTGATTTCAAAGGATTAGTAGCTTGTGGTGGATTTTCCTATGGAGATGTACTCGGTGCAGGTCGAGGTTGGGCTAATACTATTTTGATGAATCCTCTTGCTTATGATGAATTTGCTACTTTTTTTACTAGAAAAGATAGTTTTGCTTTAGGCGTATGCAATGGTTGTCAAATGTTCTCCCATTTACTAGAAATTATTCCGGGTGCTGCATTATGGCCAAAATTCACAACTAATTACTCTGGGCAATTTGAAGCTCGATTGATAACTATAGAAGTGCTAAATTCTCCCTCTTTATTCTTTCAGGGTATGGAAAATTCTAAAATCCCAATTGTGGTTGCCCATGGGGAAGGGTATGCTCAATTTAAAGATCCAGAAAGCATGGAGGCAAGCATAGCCAATCAGAATATAGCCCTCCGATTTATAGATAATTACGGACAACCTACAGAGCATTATCCATTTAACCCGAATGGATCACCACAGGGAATTACAGGGCTGACTAATGATGATGGTCGATTTACCATTATGATGCCTCACCCTGAGCGGGTATTTCTTACCGATCAATATTCTTGGCATCCCAAAAATTGGGGTAGTGATGGACCGTGGTTACGAATGTTTCAAAATGCACGTTATTGGCTGGGCTAGCAATTAGCGATGTTTTAACCGTCTAAGTAATACATAAACCGCACCTGTCCCTCCATCAAAGGAACGGGCAGAACAAAAAGCAAGCACATCATCTCGCTGTTGCAACCAAGTATTTACTTTATTTTTAAGTATAGGCTCTTTGTGATAAGAGCCTAACCCTTTGCCATGAATAATCCGCATACTATGGATATTTCTTTTTTTACAGTGCCCTAAAAATTGAGTAAGCTCATAGCGAGCAGTAGGTACATTCATTCCATGAAGATCAAGTTCGGCAGAAATACTAAATTTCCCTTGGCGTAAGTTCCTTAATTGCCGCTTACCTAACTCTGGACGAAAATAAATCAGTTCTTCCCCAGATTCTATCTCTGTAGCTTGAAAGGAATCAGAGAGCATATCTTTAAAGACCAACATTTCATCTTGATAAAGCTGGCGCGGAATAGGGGATAATGATTTTTTAAAGGGAGAAATTCTATTTTGCTTTAGTGGAGAAATACCCTCCACAGCTTCTTGAAACAAGGCTTTATCGGAATCAGAGAGTAGATCATTTTTTTTCATTGCTCAATATCTATTAGCTATTTATTTCAAGTAGCATAGAAATAAAATTCTCTATGTAAATCCCCTTATATCTTTAAGTAGTTTATACTATTAAGCCAATTGCCGGAGTAGCTCAGTTGGTAGAGCAGGGCATTCGTAATGCCAAGGTCGTAGGTTCAACTCCTATCTCCGGCACCAATTATCTCAATTTATAATATGAATTCAGAAAAAGAAGTTAATATCGATTTAGCTAATGAACTAATAGAAAAAAATCGCTTGTGGTCTCAACGAATTCAAGCTCAAGATCCACAATTCTTCACTCGTCTGTCTCATCAACAAACCCCAAAATATCTATGGATTGGCTGTTCAGATTCTAGGGTACCAGCAAATCAAATCGTAGATCTAGATCCCGGTGAAGTTTTTGTTCATCGCAATGTATCTAATTTAGTATTGCACTCAGATATGAATTGCCTATCTACAATTCAATTTGCGATAGATATTTTAAAAGTAGAACATATTATGATTGTAGGTCATTATGGTTGTGGAGGAGTCTTAGCTGCATTAAAAGATAATCGAATGGGCTTGATTGATAATTGGCTCCGCTATATTGGGGATACTATGAAGCGGCACCGAATACTAATTGCACAAACGCCGCAAGAAATGCATCATGATCTTTTATGTGAGCTCAATGTCATTGAACAAGTGATTAATGCTTGCCGTACTACAATTGTACGTGATGCTTGGGAGCGAGGCCAGCAGCTTACCATCCATGGCTGGTGCTACGGGCTTAAAGATGGACTGATTTATGATCTTGGCATTGATGTAGCTAGCTTTAACCAGCTAGAGCAATCCTATGAAAGAGCTCTTGCAAATTTAGTTAAATAGCGGCCTTAAAATTATATACTATCTTTGCTTTATAAAAGGTTATTTTCATAAGCTCGACAATCTGAACTAGCTCTTGGGCTAAATTCGAATCCTCACAATGAGC